>CAYRXN010000074.1:0-18851 GCA_964428275.1 uncultured Planctomycetales bacterium
GCCGTCCTTGCCGACCTTGGTGAAGCAGTCGGCCATGATTTCGCCGATCTCGCGGTTGTTGTTGGCCGAGATGGCGGCGATGTTGACGATGTCGTCGGTCTTGCGCACGTCGACCGGGCGGGAGATGTTCTGGAGCTCGCCCACGACGGCCTTGACCGCGGCCTCGATCCCGCGGTTGATGCCGTTGGGATCGAACCCGGCCACGACGTGGCGGAGGCCTTCCTTGTAGATCGCCTCGGCGAGGACGGTCGCGGTGGTGGTGCCGTCGCCGGCTACGTCGGAGGTCTTGCTGGCCGCCTCTTTGACGAGCTGGGCCCCCATGTTCTCGTACTTGTCGTGCAGTTCGATTTCCTCGGCGACGGAAACACCGTCCTTCGTGACCGTCGGCGCCCCCCAACCCTTGTCCAGAACCGCGTTTCGGCCGCGGGGGCCGAACGTACTCTTGACCGCGGCAGCGAGTTTTTCCACCCCGGCCGAGATGGCCTGCTGGGCTTCGCTGTCGAATGCGAGTTGCTTGACCGCCATTGAGAACCTCTCCTTATCCTTTGGCTAATCACCGATTGAACGCCGCGCGGCACGCTCGTGGCGCACCCCCGCCGCGTGGGACGCTGTTGTCCGTGCAAATAGGATGCCAGCCGGCCCGCCCTGGAAACGCGGCTCGCAACATATTGCGCAGCAACGGGTTGTGGCTGTCGCCCCGCGGCCCGCCGTCCCCGACGCTGCCGAGGTGTCAGAACTGGACCGCGACCGTGCCGTTCTGACACACGCCGGCCGAGACCTGGTGCGGCACCGAAACGGAGCCGCACCGACTTCCCATAATGTTTGCCGGCGGCGAAAAGGCGCCGTTCTTTTGAAGTCGAACTTGATATCCCGCGTTTCAGGTGCCTATCAATAGCAGCGAAGCAGTACTCGCTGGGCCACGACACTTCCGTGAACGATTACGAAACGCTGGGCGGGAAAGGACGCTAAAGGTATGCGCATCAAGAACTTAATCGGGCTCTGTGCTCTTGCGGGATGCTTGTCCCTCGGAGTTGGCAGCGCGGTCGCTTCGACCATCTACTGGACGGACTATGCGGCGGACGACAGCGGCGCGATCTACTCGCTGGACTCCACCACGCTCGCGAGTTCTCCGGTGATCGCCTCGGGCGTCTCGCGCGGCTACCGCATGGCGGCTGACACCGTGGCAGGCCAGGTGTACTGGACGACCGTGAGCGGTTCCGGCATCTACAAGGCCAATGTGGACGGCTCCGCGATGGACCTCGTGCTCGCGACGCGGGCGCCCTCTACCCAGGGCATCGCCGTCGATCACGCCAGCGGGAAGCTCTACTACACGCAGGGCAGCATGTTGCGGGTCGTCGACCTGGACGGTTCGAACGATACGCTGCTCTACGATGCCGGCAGCGTGCAGCTCCAGGACGTCAAGATCGACGCCGCCAACGGTCGGCTCTTCCTGACCGAATGGGACGGGACGCCGGCTTCGCACGGCCGCATTATCAGTACCGCGCTCGACGGCTCGAACGTGCAGACCGTCCTGGCGGACATCGAGAACGGCCCCGTCTCGCTCGACCTCGATGCGTCCAGCGGAATGATCTACTGGGTCGGCTACGGCCTGGATGAACGGGTCGGCGGGTTGCACCGCGTGGCGATGGATGGGACCGGGGCGACGACGATTCTCGCAGATATCGACGCGGAGTCGCTGGCGCTCGATCTGTCCGAAGGCTACGCCTACATGGTGACGCCGAACCAGAGTCTCACCGCCGGGGAAATCTCACGCGTGGCGCTCGATGGGAGCGGGTTCGAGACGATCTCGCTGCCGGCGGGTGCGATCCCCGTGGGACTCACGGTCGTTCCGGAGCCGGCGTCGGTCGTGCTGCTCGTCATCGGCGCGACGATGCTCGCACGGAGACGCTAAGACCCACACGGACGTTACGGCCCTCAAAGCCGATCACTGTCGCAGGAGCGGGCGGTCCCCTCGGGGGCCGCTCGTTTTTTCGTGTCAGGCTGCGGATGCGGCAGCCCCGCCGAAGCGCACAATCGCCCGGCCAACCCGCTATAATGAAACCTTGTCCAGCTCGTCTTGTGCAGCCGGACGCGCGGGTAAGGCAGGGGGGCATCACCCCGGAATCCTGCCGCGACGCCGCTCGCGGGCCGCGATGCGCGCAGCAAGCCGGTACAGGAAGGAGAGAAGCCACATGAGAGGCACGTTTGCGATTTTCTTGCTCGTAGCAACGGGGGCGATGGTCTCGGCCCGGGGGGGGCCGGGTCCGGCCGGTTTCACCGACGTGCACGGTCAACGCGCCCCTGGTTTTGCCGTCAACGATGCCTCGGGGCATTCGGGCGACGCTGCCTGGCGGGGACGCGGACCGTGCGATGCTGATTGGGGCGCGCTGGGACCGTTCGGCGGCGATGCGGAGGATGTCGCCGTGTCGCCGGTCGATCCGGCGATCGTGCTCGCGGGGCTGGCCCCCAACGGCAGCAGCGGTGGAACGCTGTTCCGTTCGGTCGATGGCGGTGCTTCCTGGACGGAAGTCGCGGCGCTGAGCGGCACCAGCGTGTTCAGCATCGCGTTCACATCGACGGGCGCCGTGTATATCGGCACGGAAGACGGCGTGTGGAAGAGCACGGACGGCGGCGCCACCTGGGCGCAACTGGATCTGAACATCGGTCTGAACGACACGGTCAAGGTCGTCAGCATCGATCCCGCCAATGAGAGCGTCGTCTACGCCGGCGTGGACAGTGCCCTGGGCAACCAGGACAAGAACGTGTTGAAGTCCACCGACGGGGGGGCTACGTGGTCGGACATCACGCCGGCCATGTCCGCGATGACTTGCAACGGACTGGCGATCAATCCCGGCGATTCCGACAACCTGGTCGCCGCGTTCTCCGGTTCGTTCGGTGGCGGCGCGGTCTGGATCAGCGACGACGGCGGCGCCACGTGGACCGACCGGTCCGCCGGCCTTCCCGGAAACCCGATCAACGACGCGGTCCACGATGGCGGTCGCATCCTGGTCTGCGGGGGCATGGCATACGGATCGCAGGCGGTGGGCCTGTACGAAAGCACGGACAACGGCCAGACCTGGTCGGCGCTGCACGACGGAAGCTGGCCCACGCTGTACGCCAACGACGTCGAGGTGGATCCGGCCGATCCGAGCCACGTTTTCGTCGCGATTCGCGGGGGGCTGTGCCGCTCGCTCGACGGCGGCGCGACCTGGGAAGTGGGCGTCGGCGACACGCTCGCCCTGATGCTCAACTCCGTGCGGCTCGATCCCGGCGATGCAACCGGCATCTTCATCGGCGCCAGTTCGGCCGCGGTGTGGCGCAGCACCGACGGCGGCGATACCTTCGTTCAGTCTTCGGTTGGAATCGGACAACTCAACGTCTATTCCGTCGCGGTCAACCCGAACAACATCGCCGAACTCGCCATCGCGTTCCAGGGACTCAACGACGGCGGCGTCTACACCTCGGTCGACGGCGGCGTCAGCTGGACGCTCGAAGGCGGCCTGCCGCCCACACGCTACAACACCGTGGGTTTCGCGCCCGATGGCACGCTGTACGCCATTTCCGACGGCCCCACCACGGTGGGGACCGAGGGGCTCTACCGCCGCAATTCCGATGGAACGTGGACCTCGCTCGGGCCGGATCAGGGCACCTACTTCGAGTCCGAGCTTTTTTCGATGTGCTTCAGCCGGCACAACGCCGGCCTGATCCTGCTCGGTGGTTCGGACTTTGGCGTCGTCGGCCATGAAGCGACCGTGTGGCGTTCGACCGACGCCGGCGTGAACTGGACGAAGGTCTACGAGGGCACCGCCGACTTCGAGGAGGTCTACGGGATCGAGATCGTCGAAGACGGAACCGACACGGTCATGATCGCCTCGTACCTCGATACCGGCAGCGACCATTCCGGCGGCGCGCTGCGATCCACCGATGGCGGCGCGTCGTGGTCGGATTCATCGACCGGTCTGGTCTACGGCGTGCAGGGCTATGCCCTCTGCGCGTCCCCGGACGACCCCAACACGTTCTACTACGCCGACGGTGCTTCGGGGGGCGGCGTGTTCGTCTCCACCGACGCCGGACAGAGCTGGACCAACACCGGCTACTCGGGACAATCGGTTCGGGATGTCGTGGTCGATCCGCGCGACGCCCAGACCATCTACATCATTCAGTGGGCCGATCCGAAGGTGCTGGTCTCGACGGACGCCGGAGCCACCTTCAGCGAGTTCAACGCCGGCCTGGGTTCGTTTGGCACGGCGCGCGATCTCGACTTCGCGGCGGGATACCAGCCGCGCCTGGTGCTGGCCAGCAGCACGGGCACCTACGCTACCGATCTGTGCCGCTGCCCCCAGGCGGGTTGCGAGGCCGACCTGACGGGAGATTGCATCGTCGGACTCGACGACCTGGCGATCCTTCTGGCCAACTACGGCCAGCCCGGCTCGATCGCCGAGGGCGACATCGCACCGCCGCACGACGGCACGGTGGGCCTGGACGATCTCGCACTGCTGCTCGCGCAGTACGGCAACGACTGCAACTGAGCGGGTTGACCCGAGCTCCCCGGGGCGCGCTGGAGCGCGCAGCTCCGGGGGACGGTGCGCGAGGGCAGCCACGGGCTGCCCTCGCGCCAATCCCGGCCCGCTCCGGCATCGGTTCCGGCACGGCACCGCGCCGCCTGGCGAAACTCTTTCCTGTTTACACAAATCGCTTTTGACTTGTTATCAGTCCGATTCCTAGCATTCAGTGCGGGAGCGCATGCGGGCGCATGCGCTGAACTCAATACTATCAAACATCTTACATCTTACACCAAGGAGTTTCCGATGAATCGCATCCGAATCGTTTGTGCCGTGGGGATCTGGTGTTTCCTGGCCGGCGCCGGTGGAATCGCGCGGGCGGGGGAGATCTACTGGACCGAGCAGAGTCTCGCCGCTCCGGCCATCGCCCGGGCCGACGTGGCCGACATGAGCCGGCAGGTGGTCATCGACACCGGCCTGACCGCTCCTTTCCGTATCGCGGTCGATCCGCTTTCCGCCCGGATGTTCTGGACGAATCTCTCCACCGGGGAGATTCAAAGTGCGACGCTCGACGGCAGCGACGTGCAGACCATCGTGGGGCCGGTCGGGCGAACCCGCTCGGGGCTGACGGTGGACATTCAACGGCAGCGCATCTACTGGGCGGATCAGGACCAGGTGTGGCGGGCCAACCTCGACGGCAGTGGGGCGGAGCTCGTCTTCAGCATCGGCGGAACCGCGTTCATTCAGGATCTCACGCTCGACCCCGTCGGCGGCTACGTCTATGCCAGCGACTTCAGCGGCATGGGGCAAGGGCAACTTCTGCGAGCCACGCTCGACGGAGAAGACTTGACCGTTCTGAGAGACGGCATCGAAGACGGCCCGGTCGGCCTCGCCGTCGATTCGGCCGGCGGCAGAGTCTACTGGACAACGTTCGATATCTTCGACGGTACCGGCAGCGTGAACTGGACGAGCCTCGATGGCGCAACCTGGGACACACTGTGGACCGGCGACGACAACTTCGACGACCTGGTGATCGACGCAGAGCACGGGATGCTCTACTGGACCGCGATCGACGTGTTGTCCAATACCGGCAATATCCAGCGGATGGCGTTTGATGGCAGTGCCCACGAGGTGTTCAGCTATGACGGCCGAATCCCCGCGGGGATCGCGTGGGTTCCCGAACCGTCCGCGGCGGTCCTGCTCCTCGCGAGCGGCCTGGTCCTGCTGCGCCGCCGAACGAGCACGCACTGACGGCTGACGCCGCCGGTGCTGGCGGCCCGGGATGGACTCCGGGTGGGGGCCGGCCGAGGGTGGCTGGCCCCCAGTTCCGGTTCGAGCCGCACAGCGCGATTCGACGCCATCGCAAGCCGTTTTCGGCAGCGATTTGCAATCCCCGCAGCCGGTGATATGATCCGGGCTACGGAAGATTTTCATGCAGGTCGTTGCCATCATCCCGGCCCGTTTTGGCTCGACGCGCTTCCCGGGGAAACCTCTCGCTTCTCAGACCGGCAAACCGCTGATTCAGCACGTTTGCGAACGCGTCACCGCCGCCCGGCGCGTGCAGCGCTGCATCGTGGCTACCGACGACGGCCGCATCGCCGAGGCCGTGCGGGCCTTCGGCGGCGACGTGGAACTGACCCGCGCCGACCACGCCAGCGGGACCGATCGGCTGGCCGAGGTCGTCGAGCGCATGGCCGGCGCGCCCGACGACCTCATCCTGAACGTCCAGGGCGACGAGCCCGAGATCGAGCCGGAATACCTGGACCGGCTGGTCGCGCGCATGGCCGCCGAGCCGGCGTGCCGGGCCGGGACGCTGGCCTGCCCGCTGCCGCCGTCGTGCGACCCCGCCGACCCGGCGTGCGTCAAGGTCGTCTGCGACCGGCACGCCCGGGCGCTCTACTTCTCGCGGGCGCCGATTCCTTTCCCGCGCGACGGCGACGCTGGCCAAGCCGGCCGGCTGTTGCACATCGGGGTATACGCCTATCGACGCGATCTCCTGCTGGCGTTCGCTTCGTGGCCGGCGGGGCGGCTCGAACAGATCGAGAAGCTCGAACAGCTGCGCCTGCTGGAACGCGGCGAACCGTTGGCGGTCGAGATCGTGCCGCGCGCCGCGCCCGGCATCGACACCCCCGAGGATTACGAAGCCTTCGTCGCCCGGCAGCGCGCCGGGCAGGTGGAAACCTGATGCCCTCTGACCGACACGGACGCCCTCGAGCCCCATGGACACGCAAGACCTGCTGAGTACGATTCGCGATCATTCGGTCGACACCGAGTTCTACCTGCCCATGCCCAGCGGCTACAAGCCGGGCGCCACGCGCTACGTCGTGGTCTTCGGCACGGTCATGAGCGGGCTGGGCAAGGGGATCTTCGCCTCCTCGCTGGCCCGCTGCCTCCAGGACAAGGGGCTCTCCGTCGCTCCGATCAAGCTCGAAGGCTACCTGAACATCGACTCGGGCACGCTCAATCCCTATCGGCACGGCGAGGTCTTCGTGCTCGACGACGGGACCGAGTGTGACATGGACCTGGGCACGTACGAACGGGCCCTCGACCTCGACCTGACCCGGCTCAATTTCGCCACCAGCGGGCAGATCTACCGCCGCGTGCTCGAACGCGAACGGACCGGCGGCTACCTCGGCCGCGACGTCCAGATGATTCCCCACGTCACCGGCGAGGTGAAAAACCGCTTGCGTGAACTGGCGGTGGTCACCCGGGCGGACGTGGTCTTCGTCGAGATCGGCGGGACCGTCGGCGACGTGGAAAACGCCTACTATATCGAGGCGCTGCGCCAGCTCGCTTTTGAAGAGGGCCCTCGCAGCGTTTGCTTCGTGGCGCTCACCTACGTACTCGAACCGCCCAGCCTCGGCGAACAGAAAAGCAAGGCGGCCCAGCTGGGCATTCGCCGGCTGCTGGAGTGCGGGATCCAGCCGCACATGATCGCCTGCCGGGCCAGCAAGCCGGTGACGCGCAAGGTCCGCGAGAAGATCGCCCTGTTCTCGAACGTGATACCCGACCATGTGTTCAGCATGCACGACTGCGAAAGCGTGTATCAGATCCCCGACATGCTGCGCGGCGCGGGGTGCGACACGGCCGTCGTGGACTGGTTGAAGCTGAGCGAGCGCGTCAGCAGCACGGCGGAACGCAAGGCACGCGAAGCGTGGACCGATTACCTCAAGCGGCTGCGCGAGGCGTCCCGGCAGGTGGCGATCGGCATCACGGGCAAGTACACGTCGGTCCGTGACGCCTACGCCAGCATCATCAAGGCTTTCGAGCACGCCGGCGTCGCGCTGGGGTGCAAGGTGAAGCTCGAATGGCTCGATACCACCGAGCTGCGCGCCGGAGAGGCCGCCGAAGCGCTCGAGGGGCTGCACGGCATCGTCGTGCCCGGCGCGTTCGGGACGCGCGGCGCCGAGGGCAAGATCGCGTGCATCCACCACGCCCGCACGACCGGCCTGCCCTGCCTGGGAATCTGCTACGGTTTTCAGATGGCGGTGATCGAGTTCGCCCGGAACGTATGCGGCCTCGACGACGCCAACTCGACCGAAATCGATTCGGAGTGCCGGCACCCGGTGATCGGCATTCTGCCGGAACAGAAGAAGATCGAGGGGCTCGGCGGAACCATGCGGCTGGGCGGCTTCGATATCGACGTCCGCCCCGGCACGCTGGCGTACCGCATGTTCGGCGCGCGGACGCGCATGCGTTTCCGCCACCGCTACGAGGTGGACCCGCGTTACGTGGTGCAGCTTTCGTCGCAGGGGCTGGTTTTTTCCGGAAAGTCGCCCAGTGCCGAGATCTACAACATCCTCGAACTGCCCGCGTCCGCCCATCCCTATTTCGTGGGCACCCAGGCCCACCCCGAACTGACCAGCCGACCGCTGCATCCGCACCCGATGTTCCTGGGGCTCGTTCACGCCGCGATTCGCCGGGCCTACGACGACTATGACGAACCACTCGTCTTCGCCGCCGAACGCACCGCGGGAGGCGACACGCCGTCCAACGGCTCGCAGCTCAGCGAGCAGAACGCCACATCTTGAGGACCAGCCGGCGCGGGCCGCCGGCGCCGGGTTCCTGGAATCGCTCCCGGCCCGTCAGGGTGGACGGCCGTTGCCGGCGCCGCCGGGCGGTGGCCAGCCGAAGACGCCGGCCCCATGAATAACCCGGGACAAGGTGAATAGGGTGGCACGGGCCGGAGCCTGTCCGAAACCCGAGGGCAGCACAGGTGTCTCGCCCGGGAACAAGGGCATCTGTGGCGTCTCGGTTTCAGCCGGCCGAGGCCGCGTCAGTTGTCGTTTCGCGCGTCGAAGTACCCGACCCGTCGCGAGGCGATCACCCGCGGGAGCCGCTCGGTCGAATCGAACCGAACGGGCGTGTCGGGGATCCCGTCGACCGGGGGGGCGCCGCCCGTTCCGTAGAGGTCGAGCATCAGCGGCACCAGCGGCAGAGCCCGAATCGCGGGATTCTGGATGTTCGCCGGATTCGAGAGGGGGTAGTACGTCCCCGTGCCGGGATCCTGGAACGCGTACTGAAGCTGCGGCAGCAGGTTGCTGCGGTCGATCGTCGTCTGTGAGCGCATGCTCTTCTGCGGGTTTTCCCGATCGATCACGCTGGTGTAGATCGTAAACGTGTTGCTCCGCGTCGTGAGGTATTGCGAATCGAGCAGCACGAGCAGGCTGACCGCCTTGATGTAGTCGCCGATCCCCAGCGCGGTGGCGTCGGCCGGTGCCAGCGGTGGCAACTCGCCCGGAGGCGTGGAATCGAACCCCTTGACGTTGAGCAGCTCACCCACCGTGACGAAGCCGAATTCGGTGGGGCCACTTGCCCCGCTGCCCGAGGGCGTTCCCCGGATGTCGCTGGCCGACGATCCGTAAATGCCGGAGTTGCGGTACGGGACCGAGAACGGTACGAGCCCGCCGCTCGTGCTCCGCACGCTGCCGTTGGTGGCGTTGCGCAACTGACTGTAGGCGAAGACACGGTTGACAAACGCCGGGTTGAAGTCCACGTACTGCACACCGTCCCGGTAAGCGGCCGCGGACTGCGCCAGCCACGGCCCCAGCCGCCAGCGTCCGAGGGGGCGGTCATTGGCGATGATCCAGGGCAGGTCCTGACCGCTGTGCGCATAGCCGCCCTGATTCATCAGCAGGCGGTACTGGCGGGTCCCGGTGTGGGGGTTGGTTCCCGCGGCGCCGGCGGAGTAGCTGTCCACCAGCATGTTGGCGCCCGGATCCCAGAACGACGGATAGGGATCGGAGAGCGTCAGGTTTCCACCGGGATTCACGCGCAGCGGCAACTCGCCGGCGCTGTTGGGGCCGAGCACTGGCAGGTTGGCCAGCACGTACCAGGGGGCCGCGTTGATGTTGATGCGGCCGGGGATGCGCAGCGGATCCACATCGGGGGCGCCGTCGGCGTTCCGATCCATGATCGGATTGATCGTCGTGAAGTAATCGAAAACCAGCAGGCCCCAGGGAACCTTCCCGACACCGCTGGATGCGTGGAAGTACGAGCCGGAGGGGGCCGACTGCTTGTTGTCGAAGACCGGCATGTGACCGAAGTCGGCCGGGTAGGCGCTGACCGTGTGGCCGCGGCTGCTCCACTGCCTGCGCAGCACCCAGGACATCGGTTTCCAGTAACGCTCGATGTTCTCGGTGACGCCGGGTTTCCATACGTGCGAGAAGCGCGGCACGTACAGCAGGAAGCCGACCGTCGGGAACGAGCGCGGCCGCAGGTCGGCGGTGCTGCCGAACATGGGCAGGCTCGTGAGGGCGTCGTAGAGCTCGCCGTTGGGGCCGAACGTACCGACCGGGCCGGCATTCATCGTCATGAAAGGCGTGGTCGGCGCGAATTGCATCCCCATCGCGGCGTCGGGGTCCACCGCCATGCCGGCGCCACTTCCCGTGAGCCACTTGGGGCTGTCGAGCGTAAGCGTGTTCGGCGCGCCGCTGCCGCTGGCGGTTTGCGTGATCGGCGTCGCGACATTCCACCGGGCGAACGTATCGGCCACGGCGTCTCCGTCCGTGTCCTCCCCGTTCGGTGCCGGGTTGCCGTCGATGCTGCCATCGTGGTTCAGGTCGGCCAATCCGAGGTAGAAGGCCGGAGACGTGTCACGGTGCGTGGCCTTCCATACGCCGCCACTGCGGGGTACCGGCAGGCGGATGTCGATGCGGTCGATCGGCACCCATCTGCCACTGCTGCCTTGTCGCCACAACCACAGCGTCGTCTGCGTGCCTTGAAGGCCGCCACCGCCACTGGGGGGCTCGATATCCACGGCCACCACCGGCCAACTGCCGTTCTGGTTCTGGAAATAATCGTTGGGATTCTGGCCGATGTTCTCAACGATGATCGTCTTGAACGAGCGGCCGGCGATGTAATCGTTGGGCGCGGCGAAGTTGAGGCGTTTCCAGCCGCCGTTGGCTTCCGGCTCCGTGTTGGGGTTGGCATTGTTGGCCGAGACGGCGAACTGGGCCAGCGGAATCGCATAGCCGTCCACCGGGATTCCGGTCCCGGGATCGAAGTAGAAAGGCGTGTGCGGATTGTACAGCTCCACCGCCAGCTCGGCGTTCTTCTCGCCGGAATCGTTCGGATCGTTCGGATCCTCCGGCGTCGTGTATGCGATGACTTCGGAGAAGAACGGCTGGGGGGCATAGCCGGCGTATTCAGTGCCTCCGTCGTCGTAGTACACGACGTCGATCGCGCCTTCCTGCCGTACGCCGCCCGCCGGGTCGCGCGGCGCGGCGAACGCAACGGTGTTGACCGCCAGCATCAGGGCCTGCTGCCGGCGACTGACGGCCTCTTTCCCCGTGCTGGAGGGGCCGAACAGATCGTCCCAGTCGTCGTCGGCCGTACTCGTGGCCCGCTTGGAGTGGCCGCCGAGCATGTCGAAGTACATCCGGGCCAGGTGCTCGATGATCGGACGCCCCCGAACCGGGTCGTAGGCGTAATCCAGACCGCCGTTGATCGCCACGAACGCCTTGCCCACTTCGCCCAGGTAGAACTTCAGCTCGCCTTCGAACGTCGATCCGCGCTTGCCGGTCGAATCCAGCTCGAAGGGCTTGTTCGGGTCGCCCGGCGTCTGCTTTCGGGCGATCTCATCGCTGTTGTTGACCGTCGTCAGCAAGTGACGGCGGTCGTACTTGCGCTCCAGCGACAGCAGGGCCGTGCCGGTATAGGTGTCGAAGGCCGTCGCGTCCAGCGAGACCGCCTGCGCCCAGCCCGCCCGTTCGTCCTCGTTGGCACTGCCCTGGATGCCGATGTTGATGCGCTGCCAGTTTTGCGGCGTCCCGAAGACCTCCAGCCCGCTGCGGAACGAGGGAATGAACGTCTTCGGGAACCCGGTGGCAGACATCAACTCGCCCTGCAACTCCGCCAGAATCGGCGGCGACTTGCGAACCGGACGATGGTTCTCGAGCTCCGCTCGCGGGGGCAGCAGGAAACGCCGGCGAAGCTGCGATTCGATCGCCGAGGCGGCCATGCTGATTTCGGTGAAGATCCGATCTTGCTGGATGCTTCCGTGAGGGTAGAGCGTCGCCAGCGGCTGGTCGTACCCGTTGCGGATCGCATCAAACAGATCAACGACAAACCCGCGGTTGAACGGCGTAACCCGGGCACCGCTGCGCGTGTAGAGCGTGGGCGAATCGAGCGCAACCATGCCGCCGTGCGAGACCACCCGCACGGCCGCCACGTAACGGGCGGTTTCCTGGAACCGGCGCCACTTCTCGTAGTTGTACAGCGGCCCGACGTTGGGCGCCGGAATGCCGGAGATATTGAACGGATTGCTCTTGTTGTAGCCGGGAAGGCTGACCGACACGCCGGCGATCCGGTTGGCCATTTCGGTAGCCGGCCCGGACAGCACGAAGCTGGCGTCCGGAATGCCGTCGCCGTCGGCGTCCAGGATGGGACTTCGCGCGTACCGCAATACGTCCGTGATCGTGAACGTGGTGTCGTTGTCCTTGTCGCTTTCGGGCATCAGGCGGAACAGCGGCCGGGCCACGGGCTTCTCCACCGTGGGATCAAGCGACGTGACCGCCGGCCAGACGAGCCGCTCGACGATCCCCCAGCTTCCCGATGCGAGATGCGCCGACGGGACGACGCCGCCCTGCCAGACCGGCTCGAGTGAGGCGAGGTAGTTCGACTGGCGGTAGCCGGGGATATCCTCGGCGGAATAGCTCTGCTCTGCTCCGCCGGCGAGAACGGCACCCTCCTGGCCGACAAGCTGCCCGGCAACGAGCGATTCGACCTGGTCATCGAGCGAGTCGAGAATCTGGTCGGTCACTTCGGCTTCGCTGACTGCCGCGATGGTCTGCCGATCGACCCGGGCCATACTGATAAAGCCCGTGACCAGCACGAACAGCAGGGCCAGCAGACTGACCACCAGGATCAGGACCGTCGCGCGACGCTTGTTTTTCGACACTTTGCTCATAACTGCCTCAGGGGCCTTCCCGCACTTTCCCGTCCGTATTGTCGTCTGCAAGTCAAGCGTCCCATGCGTCCCGCGTGCAACGCAAGGGTCCGTGAAAAATGGACTTACCAGTTCTAGCCGCCGAGTGAAACCCGCCGGCCGGCTCCGCCCGCGATCCCCTGGGAGGGCCGCCTACGGGAACCAGTGAACGATGCTGCGTTCGATCGGCGCATCGAGCCGACCATTGTGGTCGATCACGCGGATCGTAACCCGAATCGCATACGGCCACATCCGCACGATGCGGTTGTATACGCTGTTCTGCCCGTTATAAGGAGCATTCGGCGGAACCACCTGGGCAAACGTCGAAAGCCGGCTGTTCGGGTTGGGCTGGTCGGCCAGCCCCGCCAGGCCGACTTGCGACTGGACATACTCGCGATTCTCGTCCGTATCGGGGACGAACACGTACGTCGAGCCGGGCGTCACGCGGACCCAGCGCGCCGTGTCCCGCCGCTGGTCTGATAATGGGCTCGTCCGGCTGTTTCGCGGATCCTCCGGCAACAGGAACTCCACCTGAAACCATGCGCAGCCCGGAACAAGATCAAGCGCCAAGTTGTCGCGCAGCGCCTCCGGCGGCTGCTCGATAACGGTGGCGACATGGTGGTACAGCGGGTCGGCTGCCGGCGCAGCCGGATAGAGCAGTGACAGCAGGATGCGCCGTTCCAGCGGATTCCACGTGGGCAGCGACGAGGGGAACGTGCCCCAGAACGTGTAGGGGCTGCACCGCGCGGGAATGTGCGGCGACTGCGGCGAAACCATCTTGAGCGCCAGTTCCAGTGGATAGTCGAGCGTGTCGCCGGCGAAACTGTTCGTGGCGAGGCAGCGGAGGATGCGCGGGTAGGCGGTCGTGCGGTTGTCGGGGCTGGTGCCGCGGTCGTTCCCGCGGAAGAACAACGCCGTGATCGCGTACGACCCCTGGTACAGGTCCGACGTGTCGTTGATGATCGTCGCCCGGCGGGCGAGGTGCCAGCGCGTCACTGGCAACGGGCTGAGATTCGTGGGATCGCTCGTCTCGATATGCGTCAGGTTGTCGGCGAATGCCCACGAACCGCCGCTGCGGACGGCCGTGTCCAGCGCCGCATGACCGTAAACCACCTGAACCGGCGACAGTTGGGCCCCGCGCTGCAACGCCCGCCCGAAATTGTCGACCGGCGCGACCGGCGGCGACTGCGAGCCGCTCGGCCGCTGCGTGAAGAACATCAGGATGTCGGCCCGCGGATCGCTGTATTCCGGCGGGGGGGTTACGGCGAACTTCGGATCGAGACTCGGATTGATATTGCCGGGATCGCCGATCAACTCGCGGTAGTGCAGCCCGGCCCGGCGCTGGTCTTCGGTCAGCGCCGCCGCCTGCGTGCGGCCGACGAGCACGAGCACGCTCCTGGCCGGGTCGCAGCCGCGCAGGTCCTCTTCGAGCTGGAGCGCGAAGTTGCGCGCCAGCGTTTCGGCTTCGGAGACGGCCGCGGACATGGCGGTCGTCTTCGCGGTCACGCTGAACACCGTCGTCACCATCGCCATCGCCAGCACCATCACCGCCAGCGCGACGAGCATCTCGATCAGCGTGAACGCCCCGCGGCGCGCCGCCGCGCGGGCGAGACGGCCGGAAGCGAACCGACGGTGAGTGGACGCGGGGTACATGCTCATCAGTTCATCTCGGGCATCTGGATCGTCTCGCGGAAGACGCGCAGAACGGGCGAAGTTCGATCGTATACCGGTTGTCCGCCCGCCCGCTCGGCAAAGCAGGGCGGGATGATCCAGAACGGGAAGTTGCGGGCGTCCAGCGCGAGGTTGGGATTCAACCAGGGGTAGTACCCGTTGTTCTTGACGACCACCGTCTTCTGCGTGTCGGGGTTCGGACCGTCGGTCACTTCCAGCACTTCGTAGATCGGCAGGCTCTCCGGGGCGCTCGGGATGAACCCGACCGCCTGGGCCGCGCCGCCGCCGGCGGGCGGCAGGTAACGCTGATCGTTGAACGCCGGAATCAGGATGCTGCCCTCGGCGAGAAGTTGGCCGACCTCGGTCGTGCAGACGAAGCTGATCGTAGGCGGCGCCACGAAGTTGGCCGAGAGCGTTCGTTCCATGTAGTTGAGGTTCGCCGTGTCGGGGAAAGTCTCGTAGTAGTCGGTTCCGCGGACGAGCGTGGGCGACGCGGGGAACGGTTGGGTCGTGTCGAAGACCACGAGCCACGGCGTCGGGGCCAGCCGGTCGCCCCCCCCGTCGGTTCCCACGAATCCGGGCGTCGGCGGGTTGGGGCTGGGATCGGAAAAGTAGGCACCCGTGGCCTGGGGCCGCTCGAAAGCGCGTATGCCCGAAACAGAAAGATCCTGGCGTGCGAAACGGTGGTTCTGCCGCGTGGTCCGCCGCGTGACGACGACAATCAGCTCGTAGGTGAGCGGATCGGCGGCGTATTCGTCTCCGCTGTTCGGCGCACCGTCGGGGTCGGTGATCTCGTACGAGACGCGGCGGTAAAACGCCGTCCAACCGACTCGGCGGTCGAAGGCCTTCTCCCGTTCGGACCTGCGTTGTGCCGCCGTCAACACGTTGTTGGCGGGCAGGTAACGCGCAAGGTACTGAGGATACGGCGACTGGTTCTGCATGAAGTCCCGGGCGTCGAAGGGCAGGACCGGAGCAATCGGCGGATAGACCCGGGCCACCCCCGGCAGTACGGGGGTCTCACCGAGGCTGAGTCCCAGACCGGCGTTGCGATTGAAATCGTATTCCAGCGGATCCTGCGTGAACGTCATGCCCATCGCCGTGAAGTAGGCGGAAATCACCTGCTCGGTGTCGTCGACGAGTTCCCGTTCGGTGCTCGTGGGGCCAAAGACGATGTTGCCCGTGACCAGCGGCCGAACCTTGAACATCGGCTCGTACTTGTCATCCGGCGTGTAAACGACCGGCTGCCCGGCCAGGGCCACGCGCCGCCGCGGTCGCTGGACACAGTCGAGCCGTTCGACGACCGGAGGAACCTGGGCGGCCAGTCCGTGGTCGTACAGGTCACGAGACGTGCGCAGGGCCGCCTCGATCTCGTTGAGCGCGTAGCTGCCAGCGGCCTCGGCGTTGGCCTTGTCCACCGTCTGACGCGTGTACTCCAGGCCGGCCGGCAACGCGGCCGCGATGAACAACAGCCCCAGCCCCAGAATGACCAGGGCGATCATCAGCTCGGCCAGCGAGAAGCCACGCGGGCGGTACGCACCGGTCGCCGGGGCAAACGGGGAACGGCGGACTGTTCCGGTCATCAGGCTCACACTCTCACCCGCCTTGCTGCTCGTGCTGGCCGGCGGCGATCAGGTTGCCGCCGTGGCGATCCACGTAGTACGCCTGTCCCGACCGGCGGAGCGCCTCGCGCCGGCCTTCGATCGTAGCGGCCTCGGTGGTCTGGCCGAGCGCTTCGAACGGCTCGCGCTGGTAGATCACCACGCCGGTGTAATTGTGACGCTCGAAAACGTAATCACGCAGCAAGGCACCGCTGCTGTTACGCTGCCCGCTGGTTTCCGTCTGGGCCGTGGGACTGCTTCCGGCGGGGCGCGGGTCGAACGCGTACAGGGGCCAGACGTTGCGCCGCATGCCCCGCGCACTGCGCACCACCCCGAGCTGGGGGTCGAACACGATCAGAAAATCATCGCTGTCGAAGAAGTTCTCATGCCGGCCGGCGGCGTCGAGCTCGAACCGGCCGATTTCACCGTCGAGCGTGAAGTCGCCCAGCGTATCGGTGCCGCCGGCCATGTCGTGATGAAACACGGTGTCGCGTGCGGGGTCGGCCGCGAAGACCTCGGCCGGCGCGACCCACGTGTCGGGGGGAAGCAGATTGCTGGGGCCGTCGGCCATGCGCTCGAACCGCTCCTCGATCTGAACCCGCAGCGGATTGGCCGGATCGGCGGTGGCGGTCTGCTTCCACTCGTACGTCGAGATCATCTGCCGCCCGGAAGTCGCCGGACTCGTGGCGCCGGCGGATTCCTCGTCCATGTTCCACGCGGCCGGAAAAATGCGGACCGCGGTGAGATCCTTGTTCGATACCGCGATGATGTAGGCCCGCGTCAGGGCGCCGTTGAGCAACTGGTGCGTCTTGGACGTGCGCTGCTGGATTGCCATCGAGTTGAACGCGGGCAAGCCCAGCGCGAGCACGAGCACGATGATGCCGATCACCACGAGCAGCTCGACGACCGTGAAGCCGGTCGGGCCGGAGCGCTCACGCTGGCGAACGAGTTGTCGGCTTGCAGGACGTTGCAACGTATTCCTCCGGGTCGCAACCCGGTTTGCGGCCGGGGTTGGCACACTGCGGGAACGTCCCGCTGCGACCACGTTTGCCGAATTGTACGCGTTGCCCAGTTGTCCGGTTCAGCGGAACCGGACGATGGCGACAGGCAACGCCGTTACGGTTCGACGGCATCGCCATCGGGACGATAGGCGTAATCCTCAGCCAAACCCACGACCCGCACCCAGCCGCCGGCGCCCGCCGCGCTCCCGCCGATCGATGCGGCCGGAAGCCTGCCCTGCTGATACGCAGGGCCGTCGCCCAGCGCCGCCCACGGTTTGGGCAGGGGTTCGCTGAAGATCCATTTCTCCGACGGGCTCAGTACCCGCGTACGCTGCGAAGGATTCTGCCGGTTCGAGGCCACCCACGTGTCGTAGACCTCACGCTTGACACCTCGCGACCGGAGGACGGCCCGGCGTTCGACGATCTTCCAGCCCGCCCGCTCCGTTCCGTTGGGGCGCTGGATCACACCCCATTCGAGCTTGGCGTAGACCATGTAATCGAGCGGAACGCCCCACGCGTCATGGAGGCCGAGGACGTCCTGCCAGTCAGGCGACTGTCCCGGTACGCCCCCGGTACCCTTGGCGTTTACCGAGTCCGGAGCCTGCGGGTTGAGCGGCTTGCGCGCATTCTCGGGAATCAGCTTCACGGAGCCGGGGCTGAACACCTGGAGATACGCCGCCAACGCGCGGTTGTCGTCGTTGCCGTCGGTCTCGCTGGGTTGCGGGGCCCCGGACGTTCCGCCGAAGGACACATAGCTGCCTTCGCTTCCGGCGGCACCGCCCAGATCGAGTGCCAGACGCTCCGAGAGAAACTGCGGCGCAACGCCACCCGCCCGGCGCGCTTCAAACGTGCCGGCAACGGTGCCGTTCTGGTTGGCGTTCTTGAGCGCGTAGGGCGGATACTTCCCGAACGTCTCGGAGCCCGGCTGGTCGTAGATTCGCTTGAGCGGGTCTTCGGTGGCGAACTGCTCGATCGCCAGCATCACGTTCTGCATGATCTGCTGCGTGTTGCGCACCTTCTGCTGGCGGATGGCCTTGCTGGCCACACCGATCACCAGCGCGATCAGCAACGCCAGCACACCGATGACCACCAGCAGCTCGATCATCGTGAAGCCACGCGGCGCCCGGCCTGGTCGAAAAGCGTTCATGCTGGTCGCCATCCTAATGCGCGTGCCCAAGATCTTCGGCACCGTTGTGCGCGAAGTTGGCGATGTCGTCCGCGGTCCCGAACTTCCCGTCGGCCCCCGCGCTGATCAGGAGGTAGCTGTCGGGGTTGTGCGGCCAGACGCGCGAGTTGATGTCGTGGTTGCGGATGTAGTGGGCGAACCCCAGCGGCGGGTTGTTCACATCGAACGGCGCGCTCCCGTCCCAGACAAGTTCATGCATCTTGCTCTGGTTGTACTGGTCGGCCCGCAGCAGCAGCGGGTCTTCATGAACGCCGCCGGGCACCGACGCACCGAGCTGGGTAGAGTCCGACGCCAGCAGGAGGCCGTTGTCCAGAAAGTGGTACACGCCGCGATCTTCGGGCTGGTTGAGCGTGTTCGGCGTCGGGTCGGCGATCGTCTGCCCGGCCGGGTCGGCCCGCCAGTACAGCACCGGCCCGCCGAACGCGTCCACGAACATCGGGTAGTTCCGCACCGGCGGCGTGGCGC
>CAYRXN010000075.1:0-25821 GCA_964428275.1 uncultured Planctomycetales bacterium
CCCTCAGTCCCTGCGTCCCTTGGCCTCGGCCCCTGCGTCCCTTGCCCTCTGCGCCTGTTGCGGCGACGCCGCCTGGCCCGTTTCTCTCAGCCGTGTTTCATCAGGTCGCTGTAGTCTTCGTAGGCCATCTCGGCGGCCTGTTTGCGGAAGAGCGTGCCGACCTTTTCGGGGATCGTCTTCTGTGCCGTCTGTTTGTAGTATTCGCCGATCGCGGCCTCTTCGCTGCGGGTAAAGCCGGTCTTGAGCGGCCACGACTTGTAGTTCAACTCGTCGGCGATGGTGACGGGGCTGCGCACGATGACCTTGTACGTGCCGCTGGCGAACGCGCGGGCCCAGGCCTGTTCGGCCCGCAGCAGGTTCACGAAGACGCCCTTGCGCTTGCCGCTGCCGAGGAAGTCGCGCAGCGTCTCGATCAGCCCCGGGTTCTTGGTCAGCATGATGTAGAAGTGGTTGAGTTTGTCGGTCTTGTCGCTCACCTGGCGCAGATCGCGCAGCAACTGGTGTACGTGCAGCTCCAGCACGGCGCAGACGCGGATGAACTCGACGAGTGCATCGCAAACCTGCTCGAAGTTCTTCTCGTTGGGGACGATCGTTTCGGGAAAGACCTCCGGCAGTTCCGCGTGCATGCGCCGCCACAGCCGCCCCAGCACGGCGGTCGCGGTCGCCTGCCGGGCCTGCCCGACCGCCTGGTCCGCGTCGTCGAGCCGGCGGTCGCGTTCCTGGCGGGTCTGTTCGAGCTCGTTGCGCAGCCGCTCGTTCTCGGCGGTCAGCGCGTTGATTCTTTCGGTGAGTTCGGTCGCCTTGTCACCGACGGTGCGGCGGGAGGCCTTGAGCTTTTCGTATTCGAGCCGGGCCTGCTCGGTGAGGTTGACCTGCTTGCGCAGGTTGGATTCGAGCTGGCTGATGTTCTCGAGCAGCGCCGCCCGCTGCTGCTGCAACTCGCCCAGTTTGTGTTGCTGGAGTTTGAGGGTCTCGAGCGCCTCGCGGTGGTCTGCCTGTTCGCGGCGCAGCGCCTGGGCGAGCTCGTCACGCTCGGATTCGACCGTCTTGACCTTCAGCTCGAGGCTGGCTCGCTGGCGCAGCAGCTCATCGGCGGCCGGCGCCGCCGCGCTTCGCGGCGCCGGGGCGGAGGGGGCCGCGGAGCCGGGGGGAGCCAGCGCTGCCAAGGCCTGTTCGATCGCGGCGCGGTCCGGCGGGTCGTGGGTCGGCCAAGCGCCGGTGTCCACGGGGTCGACGGCGGCGCGCGCGTGTACGAGCATGCGCGTCGCGGTCAGCAGTTCGGGAACGTCCGTCATGTCCACTCTCCCGGCGGGACGGCGCCGGGCCGTCCCGGAGTTGTCGATCGTCGGCGCGATCAGCGCGGCGGCGCGCCGAGCCGCGACCGCATCCGGCCGGCGGGGGCAAACCGGCCGAAGAGGTGGTCGTCGAGCAGCGCGATCAGTCCGCGCAGCTCGACCAGCGGCAACGGTTCGCCGTCGGCGGCGCGCGGCACATCCGCGCCGCGGTCCGGGCAGTAGCTGAACCCGTCGAGCGTCGTCGTCATGCGCAGCCCGGTAACCAGGATCGACTGCCACAAGACCGCCGGCAGCGCGTCGAGCCGGGCCGCCCGGCGCGCTTCGTGCGAAAAGAGCAGGTTTCGCGGCGTCCAGAGCGAGACGGGGGCATCCTGGCTGCTGCGCTGCGCGATCCAGTGCAGCGCGTGCGTTTCGCGCTGGGCAGGTGGCAGATTCGCGCAGGGTTCGACCAGTTCCGCCAGTTCCGTCGCGAGCGCGTCGTGCAGCGCGTCGCCGGCCCGCTGATCGTGTCCGAGCAGCGTTTCGAGCAGCAGGATGCCCAGCGCGTGGAGATCGACCGCCTCGCCGAAACGGGGCATCCAGCGGACCTCGACGTGGTCGAACGAGGCGCCCTGTTTGAACGCGGCGGGGTCGCCGGTCGCGGTTCCGCGCAAGGGCAGGCCTTCGCCGTCGTCGGGATCGCGCTCGGGCAGCGGCGCGAGCAAGGCCCGCCAGCCGTCGCCCGTGACCGCCACGGTGTCACACGGGCAAAACAGTTCCCAGGGGATGCCGAGTCCCTCGATGAGGACGGTCATGCCCTCGCCGTCGCCGGCGACCGCTTTCTTGACGAACAGGGCGGCGGGTCGGGGGTCGTCGAAATAGCGCGCCGCGTCGCGCGTGGGCGGGGCGAGGTAGCTTTCGTCCGAGAACGCCGGCGGGTACGGCAACGGGCGGCCGTCGATCGAGTCGAGCGGCGAGAGCGGGTGGAGGCCGCACTTGCGCAGAATCGGGCGCAACCCCCAGCAGCTCGCGGGCGTGGCGCCGGGTGGCCGCCAGACGACGCGGACCGTTTCGGGGTTCCAGCACAGGTGCGGCCGGCCCGCGGCGCGCCAGAACGCGCCGAGCTGCGCCAGGACGTCGGCGATCAGCGCCAGTTTGAGCCGGGCGACTTCGAGCAGTTCCCGGCCGTCGGTTTCGCCCGAGAGAAGCCGCGGGGGGCCGAAGCGCTCCATCTCCACGGCACGGGCTCTGCGCCAGGCGTCGAGCGGGTCGGCGGAGGTCTGTGAATCGGCGCAGGCGAGGTCCGTCGGGCTGACGCCGCCGATCATGCCGGCGGCCTCGGCCAGCGTCCACGCGCCCAGCGGCGCGATCGGCAGCGGTGCGCGGGCGGTGCTCAGCAGCGCGAGTCGATCGGGTGCGAAAGCGTATTGGCCTTCGGCGGGGTAGCAGCGCGCCCGCTCGGGGCAATCGACGCAGGCGTGTCCGGCGGCAAAACGCGCCGCCTCGGCGGGATCGTCGGCGGCCAGCGCGTCGGCATGGTCGAGCGCCGCGGCCTGCCCGGCGATGAGCGTTTCCGGCGCCGCGGGCAACGCGGGCAGCGCCGGCAAATCCGGCGCGAATGCCTCGAAGATGCGGTGTCGTTTGCGGCAGTAGAGCAGGGGCCCCCGCGGCGCGTCCGTGGCGCAGGTCCGCGGCAACGCATCGGTGCCGAGTGGTCCCCCGAGGCGTTTCCACAGCGCCGGCAGCGTCAGGTACGCTTCGAGCACCGCCGCCTGCGGAACCTGTTTGTCGGGTCCGACTTCGCTCGGGGGCCTGACCGCGAGCAGCTCGAGCGGCTCCACGAGGTGGCCGTCGGCGTCGCAAACACCACCGGCCAGCGCCTGCACGACCGTCAGCGGCGCGTCGATCTCGCGGAGCAGATCGACGGCGGTGCGGGCCTGGTCGGGATCGGGCCCGAGCAGACACAGGGCGTCGGCGCGCCCGCCGGGCAGTGGCAGCCACGCGGAGGCCGCCGGCGGTGTCGCGACCTCGCTCTTGCGGGCGCTTTCCGCAGCGGTCCGGCTCGACTGGTTCGCGTCGTGCTCCGTCACGGGGCTGGGTCTCCCTGTCGTGTTTCGGGCGGTCGGCGGGGTAATTATACGGCAATCGCGTGTCGGCGCCGCGCGGGCGGACCCGGGACGAGCGATCGGGAAGGCCGGCTCGGAATTGCAGCCGCCGGGGGGCGGAAAGTGATCCGCGGTCGCGGGTTCGACTGCGGGAAGTTTTTGCGGTGCAAGTGATGGCCCCTTCCCCCGCGCGGAGCGTCCAGGCGGCGGTTTGGCCCCGAAAAACAGCATTTTGTGCAATCTTTCGTTGAGAACAGGGCCTGGGTTGGGTATGATTGAGTTTGGCCCTTTGTGGCCCTCTAGGAGGAGGAGGCAGCCGTGCGTGGGCGGCTTCCAGCCATTTTTTGCACGCATTTCATTACAGGAGGAGAAACGCGATGTTAAGAAAGTTTGTTGCGATTGCCGCGATCGCTGCGCTGGCCGCAGTAGCCAGTGCGGAGATCACGGCGTATGTGACGGCGCCGGTGACGACGACGCTCACGGATGGCACGCCCATCTTCTATCAGGACTTCCATGTCGTCGTCGATGCGGGTGATGACTGGACGGTCGCGGGTCTTCACGTCGATGTCGGCGGCGATTTCATCTACCAGGACCCGATCAACGACGCGAATCCGCCCAATCCGGGTTTCTTCGGTCCGTACCCGGATTCCGAGTACACGTCGTTCTACACGAGTCCCGGCGATTGGCCGAACGCGACGTACAGCGGCAGTGTCGTCAGTTTCGCCACGATCACCGAGACCCCCAGGTCGCTCGATACCGAGTGGTTCGACACGATCAGCACGGGGGGCGGGGATTTCCTGATCGCGCGCCTCACGCAGGTGGGAGCACCGCTGGGTACCACCATCGCGCACTTTCAGTACTCGTCGGCCGAGACGCCCGGGAACGTTCACGACAGCGAGTTCATGATCGCCACGGCCGTCCCTGAGCCGGCCGGCCTGGCCCTGCTGGTGCTCGGTGGCCTGGTTGCGGCCCGCCGTCGGGCATAAGTCCGTCAGCGCAGCCTGACAACGATGCAGGATCACATCCCCCCTGGCGATCCGGATGGATGGCCAGGGGGGTGCTTTCTTGGGGGGACGGTCATTTGCGTTGCCCGCTCAGGAGAAAGCGGCTGCGGTTGACCGTGTGGAGGCGGGGATGAATAATGCCCGCCGGCGCCCGAGCTGCGGGCGATCCCTGACCTGCTACCAGGAACCACGCCATGCAGGATCTAACCGAATCGTTCGTGGAACTTGTGAAGTCCGCTTCGACCGACCTTTCGCCCGATGTCGAGCAGGCGCTGCGCGAGGCCTGCGCGGCGGAGGATGACGGTTCGGCCGCGCGGGCGGCGCTCGAGACCATCCTCGAGAACGTGCGCATGGCCCGCGAGATGGGCCGGCCGATGTGCCAGGACACCGGCACGCCGATCTTCCACGTCTGGTATCCCGAGGGCATGTCGCAGCGCGCCCTGCGCGCGCAGATTCAAAACGCCGTGCGCATGGCCACCGAGCGGTCGTACCTGCGCCCCAACGCGGTCGAGGCGATCTCGGGCAGGAATTCCGGCGACAACACCGGCGTCGATTTCCCCGCGATTCACTTCGACGAATGGGAGCGGGACTTTCTCAAGGTGGGGTTGATGCTCAAGGGGGGCGGTTCGGAGAACTGCGGCCGGCAATACAGCGTGCCCTCGCCCGAGTTCCCCGCCTCGCGCGACATCAGGGGCGTGCGCAAGGCGATTCTCGACGCCGCCTTCCAGGCCCAGGGACTGGGCTGCGCGCCGGGGATCCTCGGCGTCGGCGTCGGCGGCGACCGCGGATCGAGCATGCTCAAGGCCAAGGAGCAGCTCTTCCGCCGACTCGACGACGCCAACCCCGATCCCGAGCTCGACGCGCTCGAAAAACAGCTCCACCGCGAAATCAACACGCTCAGCATCGGGCCGATGGGTTTTGGCGGAAAAACCACCGTCATGGGCGTGAAAATCGCGCAACTGCACCGCGTGCCCGCGTCGTTCTTCGTTTCGATCGCGTACATGTGCTGGGCCGATCGGCGCAAGATCATGACCGTCAAGAACGGCCACGTGGAAATCGAGGCCCCCTGACCGGGGCGTCCGGCGCGCGCAGCGCCGCCGCTTATCTTCGGAGGTTCGGCATGGCAACCAAGCTGACTGTCCCCATCACGGAAGCCCAGGTCCGCGCGCTGAAGGTCGGCGACGCGGTGCTGCTCTCCGGCGTGATCTTCACCGGCCGCGACGCCGCCCACAAGTACATGATGGAGAACTTCATCAAGGGTGACTGCCCCGAGTCGGAAAAGAACATCTACGCGGTTCTCAAAGAGGGGCTGGCCGGAGGGGTGCTCTACCACTGCGGCCCGGTCGTCCGCAAGCGCGACGACGGCAAGTACGAATTCGTCGCCGCCGGACCGACCACCAGCATCCGCGAGGAACCCTACGAGGCCGACGTGATCGCCCACTTCGGCCTGCGTGGCGTGATCGGCAAGGGGGGCATGCGCGAAAAGACGCTCGCCGCCTGCAAGGAGCACGGCGCGGTCTACCTCCACGCGATCGGCGGCGCGGCGACCTACATCGCCCAGAGCGTCAAGGAAGTGCTCGACGTGTACAAGCTCGACCTCGGCGTGCCCGAGGCGTTCTGGAAGATCCGCGTCGAGGACTTTCCCTGCGTCGTCACGATGGACGCCCACGGCCAGAGCCTGCACGACAAGGTCCGCCGGCAGTCCGAGCAGCGGCTGCGCGCGCTCGTGGCGGGCTGATCGAACCCGCGGGCGACCCGGCAACACGCACATGCATCCGGCGCCATGCGGCAGACCGGCGGCGCGTCAGGATGTGACGCCGAGGTCGGTCGTCGTGAACAGGGCGTGAAACGCGAAGCCGGCCCGTTCGATGTTCTCGCGGCCGCCCTCCTGGCGGTCGATCACCACGACCACGCCGACGACGATGGCGCCCGCATCCGTGAGTGTCCTCATCGCCTCGATCGCCTGTCCGCCCGAGGTCGCCACGTCTTCGACCAGCAGCACGCGCTCGCCGGGCCGCAGCGTGCCCTCGATGAGCTTGCCGGTGCCGTAGCCGGCCTTCTTCGAGTTGCGCACGATGACAAACGGCTTGTCGGTTTCGAGTGCGGCGGCCGCGGCCAGGGCGATGCCGCCGAGCTCGGCCCCGGCGAGCCGATCGACCTGGTCCGAAACGTGCCGGGCGAAACGCCGGGCCAGCTCGCGGAGTAACTCGGGCTGCGTCTCGAACAGGTACTTGTCGAGGTAGTAGTTGCTCTTGCGTCCCGAGCGCAGTGTGAACTCGCCTTCGAGCAGGGCCGCCTCGCGCAGCGCCCGAGCGAGTTGTTCGTCAGTCATCGGATTTCCCCTTGTTTCGCGCGGGTCGGCGCTTGCCGCGTTTCGGGCGGCTCTCCGGCTGCTCGGGTGCGGCGCTGCCCAGCAGCCGGCTGATGCCCTCGTCGCCGAATTCGAGTACGAGCTCGAACAACGCGCCCATCGTCGCCAGGAAGCGGCGCAGGTCGGTCAGCCGCCGGAGGAAGACCTCCGCTTCCTGTGCGTCGGGATCTCCCGAAGCGTAATCGGCGGCGCGAACGCGCTGGAAGCACTGGTCGATCGTGTCGATGATCGGCTCGACCTCGCGCCGCCGGCGCTCGCGCATGATCGTCTCGAACATGTGCCAGACGTCGGTGTCGGCCTTGAAGTATTCCTTGCGATCGCCGAGCTTGTGGATACGTTCGACGAGTCCCCAATCGACCAGCGCCCGCAGGTTCATGCTGGCGTTGCCCCGGGAGATCTTGAGCTGCTCCATCACGTCGTCGGTGCACAACGGCTCGCCCGTGACGAACAGCAGCGCGTGGATCTCCGCCATCGTGCGGTTGATGCCCCAGTATCCGCCCATCTCTCCCCACCGGCGGACCAACTGGTTGCGGGCTTCCTGAAGCGGGGTGGACATGGCGAGGCGCTCCGAAGTTTCAGAAGAGTCAAAAACGTTTATTAGCAACGTCAACGCCATAAAGCAAGCCTTCGCTTGATTTTGCCCGCCTGGGGAAGATACTGGCGCCGGTGGCGGTCGGGCGCCGCCAGCGCACGTGAGAGTCGGGCCTCTGGACACAAAAGGAGCTGGGTTGACATGCGAGCCGCAAACCGAAGCAAGCTGTTGGGCGTGGGACTGCCGCTGGTCGCGCTTCTGGCCGGATGTGGCAAGAGCTACAAGGTCACATTCACCGTCGATGACGTGATCAACGCCTGGGGCGAGGACGTGACCGCCGAGGCGCTCGATGTCGACGTGGTTTGCCTCACCAAAGAGACCGCCGAGCGGCACCCCAGCATCGTGCGCGGCACGCTCAAGGCCGACAAGTGGTTTCACATGCGTGATCAGGACGATGACGCCATCGGCGACATTCCGGCCTCGTGCATCTACGCGCTGCGCTATGGCGGCGCCGGCGACAAACGCGACACGCTCGTCGGGCCGCCGCTGCTTTCGGCGGTGGACCGCAAGGACCACGAACGCACCACCACCATCACCGTCCACCATCCCGACCCCGGCAAGGCCGAGTCGGCGATCGTGATCTACGGGCGCTTCTCCAGCCGCGACGGGATCGCGCGGGCGGCCCCGCTGGTCATCCGGCCCCTGCCGCGCTGGGACGAGCAGATCGGCATCAACGTCGGTCGGCACGGCATGACCCGAACCCACTGAGCCGAACGGCGCGGCCGCCGGCAGAGGCGGCGGCGCCGGTTGCGCGGCGTACTTCCTATGGTGCGCCTGACGCCCTGCGCCCGGCGCGGGGCGTCTTGCTTTGTGTATTCGAGTGTCCGGGCAGCACGACATCCACCCACACGAGCCGATGATCGCTGGCTGGGGCGGGCTCGCGGACCAGGGCGCTGCGCGGGTCGCCGGAGGGCGGCCAGAAGACGCCGGCGGCGCGGGTCACGAGTCGGCGGCAGGGCAGCACGTAATCGAGCCGGCCGAAGTGGCTCGTGCGGGCCGCCTGGTCGCCGGGGTAGCGACCGGCGCAGGCTGCGGCGCCGGCGGAATGGGGTCGGGGGTCCCGCACGCGCGGGTTGTCGAGCAGTTGGGCGATCGCCGGACGACCGTAGGGCGCGTCGGCCTTCACGGGGTCGGCGTTGAGATCACCCATGATGACGAACAGGGCGTCCGGCTTCAGCCCGCCGATCGCGCCGCGATCGTCGCGAATGTAGGCGGCTCGCGTGCCTCCGGCGATGTAGTCGGCCCAGAAGCGGATTTCGTCGTAGTTTCGTCGCCCGTTGCGGTCCTCGGGGCCGTCGAACACCGGCGGTGTCGGGTGGGAGGCGAGGACGTGGACGGTGACGCCGCCGATGTCCACCGGCACATCCCAGTGGCTCTTGCTGGAAAGCCGCAGCATCCCGGCCTCGTCGGCGGAATACCACGCGGGCTTGCCGGCGGTACCATCGGGCATGAGATTGCCCGGCATGTCCTTCCACGGCAGTTTCTGAAAAGTGCGGGCCCGCCGCGGGTCGATCGGGAACCGACTGTACAGTGCCATGCCGTACTGGCCGGGGTAGCGTCCGAAGCCGTAGGCGTCGGCCGGACCATCGGTCTTGCCGTCGTGGTCGAGGTCTTTGCCGGTTGGTACGCCGGTGTTGACCGGAGCGAAGAAGATGTACGGATAGTCGAGCGGACGCTGCCCGTTCTGGGGCGCTTTGAGGTAGCGGTCCAGGAACCGGGCGGCGTTTCGCCGCGTCGCCGCGTCGTAATCGATTTCGTTGATCAGAAGAACATCCGGGCGGACGCGCTGGATGATCTCGGCGGCCTTGCGCAACTGCGTGTTCGTACCGCGGCCCTGGTCGTCCACCTCGGCGAGCTTTCTCGCGCTGAGACGCTGAATGTTAAACGTTGCGAACCGCACCACCGCCGCCGGTCGGCTTGCCGGCTGCGATGGCGGAAAGACCAGAACTGTCATGGCCAACAGAATCTGCGTGATCACCACTGGTTTCCTCCGTCTGCGGGGCCCTTTTGCGCACCCTGCGTGCTGCGTTCCGGTTTATTGTGGCCGCAACACGCCTCGCACCGTCGCCAGGCCGTCGCCGCGTCCCCGCGGCTGGCTGACCAGGGGATGGTTGAGCCATTGCCACAGCGCCCGCGGCGGCGCGTCGGGCGGGGGCGGCGGCAGGAAGCGGCCGTGCAGCGCGTCGCACCCGCCGCAGACCCACGTCTGGCCGTTCTGCCGGCACCATTCCCACGCTCCGCCGATCATGCCGCGAATCCGAGGCGCGCGTGAGCCGCGCATCGCGACGACCAGCCATTCGCTCACGGTGGGCAGATCCTCGCCACGGTTGCCGGCGGTCGCGGCGGGGTCGCGGTCCACGAGCTCGGTGCCTTCCCGGGCTTCGAGGTAGAACAAGTACCACGGCCGTCGTTGGGGGTTCTCGTGGGCGTACTGCGCCAGTTCGTATCCGGCGGCGTTCTCGGACGCGGGGGCCTGCGCGTCGGCCTCGCGGATCACCTGCCAGATCGGATCGCCGGGCGGGATGTTCACGAGTACGAGTCGGCGACCGGCGTGGTCGAGATAACGCGGATAGCCGGTGTCCGGGTCGCGGTCCGGGCTTTCGTCGAAGCCAGCCACCGGGCGCCATCGCGGCGGCAGGTGCTGCTCGATCGCGCGCAATCGCCTCCCGGCTGTTTCGAATTCCTGCCGATCCAGGATTGGTCCGAGCGGGCGCATCGCGGCCAGACGCTCGGTTGCCCGCACGAGCTGCCCGGCGGCCCACGCTTGTTCGAGATCGGTTACCGCCTGCGTGCAGATGCGCCTCACCGCGTCCGTGACGCCACGGGTCAGTGTGCGCAGCGCCTCTCCATTCTGTTCCGCGGGCGACCACTTGTCCGCCTTGGCGACGAGTCCGAACCCGGCGGAGATGTCCGCGGCGCCGCCCCGCGGCGTGATGGTCAGCGTGAAGGTGTCCGCGCCCGCGGCATGGTCGATGCGCAACGCGCGGACGAGACCGGCGAGTTGCTGGTGCGGAGCATCTGTCCCCCTCAGGTCGACCCGCGAGACGAATCGCCCGAACAGCGCGCCAAGCTCATCCGCCCCGGGTGCCGTCAGCGTTTGCGTTTCCAGCGCGGCCGGCCAGGGGGGCGCCGATGGTCGCGCTGGTTGTTCTGCCGGAGGGGAAGGCGGTTCTTCCGCGGTTGCGCCGCCGGGCGGGGCGTCGGCAACGGTGGGAGCGGGCGGTTGCCCGGGCGGGAGCTGCGCGCGACGGGGCGGCGCCTGCGGCGCCGGATTCGCAACGGGCGTGGACGTGCGGCCGGATCGGCTCCAATGCCATGCGAGCGCCGCCCCGGCGCCGATCAGCACGATTGCCGCCACACCGCCGGCGCGGCCGCGCCGCGCCGGCGGCGCTGTTTTCGCTTCCGCGAGAAGGTCCGCGGCCCGGCGTTTGTGGTGCGGCGTGGCCAGCCCGTCGGTCTCGATCGCGATGATGCGCGGCGCTGTGGCGCGGACCCGCCGGCTGCGCTTTTTGACGAGCGCAGCGAAAGACTCGAGCTCGGCGTCGAGCCTGGCCCGGTGCGTTGCGACGGCGGCCTCGACGCCGGCTTGCAGGTCTTGCAGCCGCTGCTGGAGCGGGCCGGGCAGTGGCGCGCGGCGCAGCAGTGTCGCCAGCAGACGTTCGGCCGCCACCACCTCGTTTCGCTGGAGCGCTTCTTCCGCTTCGACCAGGCGCGGAAGCGCCCGGCGCAGCCCGTCGAGCGTCTTGTCGATCTCGTCGCATTCGGCGAGGAGCCCGGTGTGGCGGTGCGCCCGGGCGCGCGCTGCATCGAGTAGCCTCGACGCCGCGTCCACGTCGCCGGCGGTGACCGCCTGGCGGGCTTGCTCGACCGACTCGCGGGCCTCGCGCAGCTCCTGCTCGGCCTGGCGCTTGGCCGCCTGCTCGATCTGCTGGCGCAACGTGGCGACGCGCGCCGCCGCCCATTCGGGAAGCTCGGCGACCTCCGCGGGTTGCGCCGGTGGTGCGATTTCTTCCAGCCGGCGGGTGGCGAGTTCCGGGCTTCCCCGCTGCAGCGCCGCCTCGGCCGCGCGCAGCACCTGCCCGAGTGATCGCTGCCGGTCGAGCTCGGCACCGGCGGCGTCGTAGCGGTCGCGCAAGTCGTCGGGCATGGTATCCGGCAGCCGGGCCTGTTCGTAGACCTCGGTCGCACGTTCGATTTCGCCTTGCCGCAGCAGCGTGGTGACGCGATCGAGCGCCGCGGCGAGCTCGCCGGCCAGTCGCGTATCCAACGCCCGCCTGCGCTGCTCGATCTCCCGGGAAAGCCGGCGGACCCGTGCCGCCACGCTTTCGGGCAGGCCGGTCGGTTCGATTTCGTCGAGCGCTTCGCGCGCCTGTTCGAGCGCGTCGGCCCGCAAGTGTCCGTGGGCGGCGTCGATCTGTTGCTGGGCGGCCTCGGAAGCCCGCACCTGCTCGGCGAGGCGTTCGGCCCGCTGCTGGTGAGCCGGGTCGAGTTTTTCGGCCAGCGGCAACACCATGCTCAGCGCCCTCCGGCAGCGTTCGATGTCGCCGTCGTTCATCGCCTGCTCGGCGTGTTGCAGCGACTCGAGCGCCTCCTCGACGTGGGCCTGGGCCATCTGGGCGATGACGCGTTCGCAGCGCTCGGCCAGATCGCCGGCCGCGGCGGCCAGCGGTTCCGCGGGCTGTTCATCGAGCAGTGCGCGGGCCGCGGCGAGCGCCTCGTCGGCGCTGCCGCTGCGCAGCAGGACTTCCGCCGCGTCGAGTCGCGCCCGCCAGTCGCGGATGCGCGTGCAGGCTTCGAGCAGCGCGTCGCGCTGGCGGCGAATCTCCGCGTCGTCGATGTCGGCCGGCAGAAAGGCGAGCGCCTCCTCTGCCCGCTTGGGATCGGCCCGGTCGAGGGCCTCGCGTGCCTGGGCGACGCGGCGCTCCGCGTCCGCCCGGCGGCGGCGGGCCTGCTCGGCCTGGGCCAGCAGCTTTTCGGCCCGTTCGCGCAGCGGCGGGGCCAGCGTCGCGTCGTGGGTCAGCGTGTGGAGTTGTTCGATCGCCTGGGCCAGATGGCCTTGTTCGACAGCCGCCGTGGCCGCGTCGAGTGCGGCCTGTTGGCGTGCGAAGGATTGTTCGCGTTCGTCGATGTCCGCCAGCAGGGCTCGGGCCTGGGCGCGGGGCCCCGCTCCGGTCAGGTCGTCCTCGCACATCCCGGTGAGGATGACCCGGGCGACGTCGAACTCGCCGCTGTGCATTGCTTCGCGCGCCGCGGCAATGTTGGCGAGCGCCAGCTCGTCGGCCCGTCGGGCGATCAGGTGTTCGTGTTCGTCGCACAGCCGCCGCAGCTCGGCCACCTGGTGCCGGACCGATTCGTCCACGTCCGGCTCGGCGGCGATTTCGTCCAGGATCGCGCGGGCCTTGTGCGGATCGCCCCCGTCCAGGATCCGGTTCGCCTCGTCGATCCGCACGGCGAGCGTCGTCCGGGCGGCGGCGCGAGCGCGGTCCCGCTCGACCTGGGCGATGCCCGCCGTGAGCGCCCCCCGCCACAGCGCCGGCAGCTCGTCGCGTTCCGCCCACGGTCCCGCGGCGGCCAGGAACGCGTCGTATTCCCCGGCGGCAAGCAGACCGGCGGCTTCGCGCAACGCCGCGTCCGCCTCGTGCCACAGCGGCGTAATCCGGTCTTCGGCCACCCGCAACGCTTCCGCGAAGCTGCCGAAGCGGTCCTCCACTTCCTGGGCCAGCAGCCGGGCGGTAAGCGCCCCCCACGCTGCGATGGCTTCGTCGCGCCCTTCCGGGCGACCCGCCGCGGCTCGCTCGAAAGACGCGGCCCAGCCGCTGACCTGTTCTTCCAGCGGCAGCATCTCGGGAACGAAGTAGCCGAACAGGTCGGGATCGGAGAAATCAGCCCCGCGCGGATGGACACCCGCCGCCAGCTGGTAAAGCATGATCCCGAGCGAGAACTGGTCCGAGATCGGGTTGGGGCGGGCCGTGGCGGCAAGAATCTCCGGAGCGAAGTAGGGCGAGATCCACCCGTCGGGCCGGGGGTCGTCGGCGGGCATCATCCAGACCGCGGACAGGCCGCCGGCGGGCGGGTCGTCATCTCCGCCCGCGGCGCACGCCGCCCGCTGGTAACAATCGCGCCCGCCGGTGCTCTCGGCGATCGGCGCGAGGCCGAAATCCGCCAGTCGAATCCGGCCGGCGCGATCCACGCCCAGCGCCCGGGGCTGCAAGCCGCCGTGCACGACCCGCTGCGCCTCGCCCGCGGCCAGCACCCGCAGCGCGGACCACGTGATCCACCACAGCGCATCGATATCGGGGGCGGTGTCGTCCGCGAGCGCGCCCGGGGCGCACGGGCGGATGGGGTCGTGTTCGAACACCAGCAGGCCTTCCCGTTCGCGGAGGGGCCCGGTCGGCCCGAGCACGGTGTCGCACGCCCCCCCCAGCGAGGTGAGGCGGTCGAGCGCGGCGCGGACGCGCTGGGCGAACGCCGCCCGCTTCTCACCCGTCAGGCCGGCGGGCGGGCGCACGGCGCGCTGCGTTCGAAAGCGCTGCTGAAAAGGCTCCGGGGCCAAGGTTCGATCCCATGCGCTGACCGCGAGAGGTCGCGGAGACGGCAACACCGACACTTTACCCGCTGCCTGTGGCGGGCTCCACGGGCGTGACCGCGCGCGGCGCGGGCGCGCAGCGCAGATTCTGCGCCCCGCTGGGAACCACCGGCGAACACCTGACCAGCTTCGGCCAGCGGCCTTCAGCGATCCGGCGCCGGCCGACGATAGGACCGGCATGAGTGAAGACACGATGAATCTGGATATCGCGCCGGCGGCCGATACCGGCGAAACGCCGGAGGTGCCCGCAATCGAGCGCCGGGCCGGCAAGGACCGCCGCGCCGGCGGCCCGGACCGCCGATCCGGGCTGGACCGCCGTCGCGGGCCCGGACGGCGCCGCACCGACTATCGCCGTGACGCCGAAGAAGGCCACATGAACGAGGAACAGCTCGAGTTCCTCAAGGCGATCGAGGAATACAAGCGCGTCAACGCCCGCCCGTTTCCGACCTGGACGGAAGTGCTCGATATCGTGCTGTACCTGGGCTACCGCAAAGTCGCCCCGCTCGGCGAGTTCAAGATGACCAAGGGGCGCCAGACGCCCGAGCGCAAGTAGCGCCGCTGCGCCCGGCTCGGCTTTCCGGTCAGCCGGTGGGGCGGGCCGATTGCGCCGAGGGGTCCGGACCGACTGCGATCGCCGACGCGACGGCATACTCTCCCGCGTGCGAGATCGACATCAGAATGTGCTCGATGCCGAGCGTGCGCGCCAGGTCGGCGGTCTTGTTGTGAAGCGTCACCAGCGGCTTGCCCAGCGGATCGGGCAGTGTCTCGATATCGCGGAACTCGATCCCCGCCCGCCAGCCCGTGCCCAACACCTTGAGCACCGCTTCCTTGGCTGCCCAGCGCCCGGCCAGACGGACCACCGGCGTCTTGCAGTTCACGCAGTAGTCCTGCTCCGCCGGCGTGTAGATGCGGTTGAGAAACGAGGTCGTGTGTTCGCGCCACACGTGCTCGATCCGCGCGCAAACGACGATGTCGATCCCCTGCGATACGATTCTCATGACGGCAGTCTATCCCCCCGCATCGGCAGCGCGAATCCCCCGCACGGCTGCCGGCGCAGCGGCCCGTCTCGCGGTGCGGGCGGCCGACCGCTGGCCGATCATCGCAGGGGGGGTTCGGTGATTCAGCGGCCAAACGCCGCTTCGGCCGGCGGGGCCGCGTAGACGTTCCAGTCGAGGGCGTCGGGGTCGATGTGGACCAGCGTCTCGCGTTGCCACTGTTTCCCGTCCCACACGTAGCGTCGCAACTCGTGTTGCCGATCCGCCGCCACGTAGATCTCAGCGACGCCGTTTCCGTCGAGGTCGCCGAGCACGGTCGCGTGCTCGAAGCCGCCGGATTCCGCGTCGATCAGCTCGGCGGGCCACGGCGGCGACCCGGGTCGCAGGAGGTAGAGCCCGGCGGCGCGGGTGGCCGCGATCACCTCGGGCTCTCCGTCACCGTCCACGTCGCCAGCCACCAGGAAACGGCACATCGTGTCGGGCAGCGTCGCGACGACCTCGCCGTGATAGGCGCCGTCGTGGTAGGTGTAGCGCTTGATGAGGGTTTCGTGCGCCCGGCGGGGGGCGTCGGCCGCGGCGCCCATTTCCGCCTCGACCGCTGCCAGCAGCACCTGGCGCCCGTCGCCGCTCAAGTCGGCCGCGAGAATCTCCTTGACGTGTCGCAGCGGGAACTCCTCGACGACGGTTCGCGTAAAGCCCTCCGCCGCGTGGTGATACGAAACGATCGCGCCGGGCTGGGGCTTGCCGTTGAGGCGGTTGGGTTGCGACGGCGTGGCGTAGATCTCGCACAGCCCGTCGCCGTCGAGGTCGGCCAGCTCGATCTCGTGGACGAAGGTGCGTTTCTTGCGGTCGATCTCGACGGGCTTCCAGGCCTTCTGCGTCTGCTGGAGGACGGCGACGACGCCCTGATCGTGCGTGGCGAGCGCGATGTCGGCCTTGCCGTCTCCGGTCACGTCGCCGATCTCGCAATCCCGGAAGCGGTTCCACCGGCCGCCGAAGGACGTTTTCCAGAGCGTCCGCGCGGACCAGCCGTCGCCGCCGGGATACCACACCTTCACCGCGGCCTGCTGGCCGGCGATGGTCAGGATGCCGAGCCCGCGCCCGGCGGCCAGCGGATCGCGGAAGGGGATCGCCTTGTGAAAGACGTTGCTCTCGGGATCGTCGATCGCCTGGCGGACCCAGCGGTCGCCGTCCCAGCGCAGGATGACGAGCCGGGCCGGCTGCGGCCGGGGGAGCGTCTTGCCCGTCTTGGGGTCGGTGACGTCCTCGAACCGCGCCTGCGACAGCATCAACACCGACCCGCGCTTGGTCACAAACGCCGGCGGTGCCCCCGCGGCGCCGGTTTGCGACTGGTGATTCCCCTCCCCTGTGGCGCCGGTTTCCGACCGTCGGCCGCTCGTGGCGGAAGCAGCACCGGGCTTGCCGTTTTCCGCAGACTCGCGGGTACACGCTGGCAGAGCCAGCGCGGCCAGCGCGGCGGCGATCATCGTTGCGACTTGCAAGCGGAACATCGTCTGACCTCCTCTGACCGGCCGGCGGCCGGTGTGCCCGGGGGCGGCGGGTGCGTTGCGGCGCTGCCGGGGCGCCTCAGATTTCCTCGAATCGCGCCGTAAAGTGCCGCAGGGCCGGCGGCTCGGAGACGATCCGCAGCCCCCGCAACTGCTCGCGCCGGGCGAACACCTCGGTGATCGCCTCGATCACGTAGTCGATGTGGCTCTGCGTGTACACCCGCCGGGGGATCGCCAGGCGCACCAGTTCCATCGGCGGCGGCGTGCCCCCCTGGCCGAACATCACACTCCCGATCTCGACCGCGCGGATGCCCGCGTGGCGGTAGAGCGCGCAGACCAGCGCCTGGCCCGGGAACTGCGCGGGCGGAATGTGCGGGCAGAATGCCTTGGCGTCGATGTAGATCGCGTGGCCGCCGGGGGGTTCGACGATCTGGATGTTGGCGTCGAGCAGCTTCTCGCCCAGATACGCGGTGCTGCGCACGCGGTACTGGAGGTAATCCTCGTGAACGACCTCCTCGAACCCCTGCGCCATCGCTTCCAGGTCGCGGCCGGCCAGGCCGCCGTAGGTCACGAACCCCTCGGTCAGAATGAGCAGCTCGTCGGCCTTGCGGGCCAGCCCGTCGTCGCGCAACAGCAGCAGGCCGCCGATGTTCACGAGCCCGTCCTTCTTGGCGCTGATCGTGGCGCCGTCTACGAGGCCGAACATCTCGCGCACGATCTCGCGCACGGGGCGGTCCTGCTGGCCGGGCTCGCGCAGCTTGATGAAATATGCGTTCTCGGCGAACCGGCAGGCGTCGAGGAAGAACGGCAGCCCGTACTTGTCGCAGACCGCCCGCACGCCGCGCATGTTTTCGAGACTCACCGGCTGGCCGCCGCCGCTGTTGTTGGTGACGGTCAGCATCACGAGGGGAACGTGTTCCGGGCCGACCTCGCGGATCAGCTCTTCGAGCTTGTCGAGGTCCAGGTTGCCCTTGAACGGGTGGCGGCTGGTGGGTTGCTTGCCTTCGTCGATCACCAGGTCGACGGCCCGGGCGCCGGTGTGCTCGATGTTGGCGCGGGTCGTGTCGAAGTGGCTGTTGTTGGGCACGACCTTGCCGGGACCGCCGACGAGTTCGAACAGGATGCGCTCGCTGGCGCGGCCCTGGTGGGTCGGCAAGATGTGCTCGAAACCGGTGATTTCGCGGATCTTGTCGCGAAAGACGTACCAACTCCTCGCGCCGGCGTACGATTCGTCGCCCCGCATGATGCCCGCCCACTGGAGGCTGCTCATCGCCCCGGTGCCGCTGTCGGTCAGCAGGTCGATCAGCACGTCTTCGGCGTGGATCAGGAACAGGTTGAAACCGGCGTCACGCAGGATGCGCTCGCGCTGGGCGCGCGTGGTCATGCGGATCGGCTCGACCACCTTGATCCGAAACGGCTCGATAATCGTTTTCATGATCGCAAAGTCCCGTGGGTCTAGGGTTGCCACGCGCGCAGCGGCGCGAGCAGCCCGGTCGCTTCCGACTCGCCCAGCACCGCGACGATCGGGTCGCGGCAGGCCACCGCCGTCGCCTGCTCATAATCCCGCCGCGCCGCGTCGGACGCAATGGCCGCGGCCCACAGCGCGACCGCCAGCAGCAGCCACGCCCCGGCCGCCACGCCGCCGAGCCGCTGCGCCCGGCGCTTTCCGGCACCGCGCGTCACGCGCGAGGCGACCAGCAACAGCGCCGCCGTGAGCCCCCCCGCGAGCAGCGGGCTGACCGGCCAGTAACGCAGGGCCGAGAAGTCCGCGCGAAAATCCGCTCGAATCTGCTCGGGGCGCGCACCGATCCACACCAGCCCGGCGACCAGCACCGCCCCGGCTGCCACGAAGCCGGTCACGATCGCGCGGCGGGCGTCGCCGTCCCCTTCGCGCCGGCGCAGCAGCCCCGGGGCCGTGACGACGGCCGCCAGCGCCGCGACCACCAGCGCCGCCGCCAACCAGACGGTCAGCGCCGCCCTGGCAACCAGCGTTTCGCTCTCGCGCGGGGCCAGGGCGGGTTTGCGGTACGCGGCCAGCGCCGCCAGCGGACGCCGGGCGATCGCGCTCCGGTACCGGCCGCGCCACTGCCGCAGACTTCTGCGGAGCCCGGACGGCGCCTCGGGAGCGGTTTCGTCGCGTTCGAGGCTGTCGGCCAGCAGGTCCGCCGCCAGCAGGCGCAGCGTCGCCGGGCCGGGATCGAGTACCCACTGGCGCAGCAGGCGATTCCGCACGCGGCGACACGTCTCGGCCGCCGCGGCGTCGCCAGCCGCTGCGCGTTCGCGGATCAGCCGGTCGAGGTTCTCGGTGAACCACTCCAGGAACGGGCCATGGTCGCTGCCGATCGCCCACTGCGCGAGCACACACGCCGTTCCGGGACCGATGCCGGCGGCCCGGTACTGCGCGGCGAGGCTGGTGGCGAGATCCTGCTCGAAGTGCGCGAAGTCGGCCCGCTCGATACCCTCGAGGTACGTTCGCACCGCCGGCCACTGCTGCGCGGGCGGGGCGCCGGCCTGCTGCACTTCCCACAGTCGGGCGGCGGCGCGTTGCAGGCGTCCGAGCTGGGAGGGCACGGGGCCGGCCAGCGCAGCGTCGAGCCGGTTTGCCAGCGCGGCGGCGTCGCAGGTGCCCGTGAGAGCGGCGGTGAGCGCCTTGGAGGCTTGCTGGAGCCGGTACGCCGCCAGGGCGCGCGGCGTTCGCAGCGCCAGCCGGTAGGCCTCCTGTTGGCGCTGGCGCGGGAAGAACCGCGCGCGCACCGCGACCATCGGCACCCGCCGCCAGAAGTGCAGCAGCGCACAGCCCGCCGGCAGCGTCAGGATCAGCGCCGCGACGAGCGTCGCCAGCGGCACGATCCGCCTGCCCGAGTTTGGCGCGCGTCGGGGTTTCATGCGGGCAAGCTACGGCGGGCGGCGCTCGGGGGCAAGACCGCCGCGGCGCCTGCACAGGGCGGGTTGGTGGCCGGTCAAATCTGCCGGCTGCTGCGCTGCCTGTTCTGAAACTCCTCGCGGAGTTCCCGTTCGGCACGGAGCCAGTCGGCCACGGGATCGCCGCCGGTTCCCCCGCGTTGCAGGTAGATGAAGTATGCCCGCTGTTCGATCTCGCGGCGGGTCGGTTGCGTGCGTCCCGTGACGCTGCGAACGGTGCTGCTGATGACGGTGCCGTTGGCGGGACGCCCGGCGCTGCGCTGTTTGTGCGGATAGACGGGTGCCGGTCGCAGTCTGTGCGCCATTGCTTGATTCCTCCGTGCAATCAACCGTCTCACAGGAACCATCCGGCCGACGCGTCTATTCCCGCGCTCCCGCTGGGCAGGGAGGGAATCAGTCGTGCGAAGCCGGTATCTGCCGCATTTCCCGCTCGGCCTGGAGCCAGTCTGCGACCGGGTCTCCGGTGGTTCCGTGACGTTCCAGGTAGATGTAGTACGCCCGCTCGCGAATCTGCTGCTCCGTCGGTGCGGCCGCGGAAGTTGCCGGGGACCGGCGGCGCGCAGCCGATCGCGCGCGCGTCCCGGTGGACGCCGTTCGCCGGCGCGGAGATGTCGTCTTCCGAGCCGAAGTTGCCGCTTGCGGAGTGGTTTTCTTTTCTCGTGCCATCATCAGGTTCTCCCGTTTGTGGATGATAGGCTCTACGCAGTCCGTGTCGGAAAGTTCAGGTTTTCTTCACCTCCACGGACGTCCCGGCCGGCGGCCGGGAGCGGTGCCGCACCGGGCGGTACGCCGGCTCGGCGGCCTGCGTGTGGAGACATCCACAAGCGGGGCGGCGCTGAACCCGCCGCGTTGCTTGAAACGGGAAAGACGGCTCCCCGGTGTTCGAACGGTCGTCGCCGGGTCGATAGCCGAGCCAGCGGCGTGACCGAGACAGCAATCCTTTCATCGGGCAGATTGTGCGCCCAACTTTCGTCCGAGAGGCTGCGCCGGCGCTTTTTTCGGGAACGATCGGGAAAGCCAGGGGCGGGCTACCAGTTGCTGCCGGCCAGATCGGGGTTGAGCAACACGATCAGCATCGTGCGGGCGTTGAACAGGGCGTGGACCAGGACACATGCGGGGAGCGATCGGTACCGCATCCGAACGTATCCCAGAATCAGCCCCATCGTCGTCAGTGGGATCACGGCCTGAGGCTGGCCGGCGTGAATCAGTCCGAAACCGATCGCGCTGAGCACGACCGCAAGCCAGGCCCGGCCGCCGAGCCGCCAGAACATGCCCAGCAGCATCCCGCGGAAGAACAGCTCCTCCGAGAGTGGAGCTATAACCACCGCGGACACAACCAGTTGCACCGCCCCCCAGCGTCCCCATGCGCTTTCCTGGATCGCCTGTAGCACCGGATGCACCGGCGGCACGGCCTCGGGCTCCAGCCAGTGCCACACGATCTGGCCGGCGTTGAGCTGCAGGTACGTCACTGCCAAGACGACGAGTGCACCACCCACGCCCACGCGCAGCCAGCGCAACGGTCGCCTCGGTTCCCGCGCGGCGGCGGGAAAAGGGGCTCGCCGGATGAGTATCGCAGCCATGAGCAAACTGATCGCGAGCTTCGCACCGTCCTGAACCACCTGGTCCGTGTGCCAGGCGGCCGATCCGGGGATACGCGTGGCCTGCGGTTCGACGCCCAGCGCCCGGCAGGCCATCACGCCGAAGACGAGCAGCGTGAAGAACAGCAGAAACACCGCGCCGACCGTCAGCGGACCGGGACCGATCCGAACCAACTCCTGCCCGGCCAAGGGGTTGCGCAGTTCCCCGTTCCTCGCCGCGCGCACCACCCACCAGCCGAGAATGAGCGCGCCCGCACACCGCATCGCGGCGTCGAATGGCAGAAGCGTCATTTCACTGACAACGGGCATCGGGCATCCGCCGATCGGTGAACACGAATGATCTACAAGCGGGAAGCGGGGCCGCTCGGGGTCGGTGCGCCTGCGGCAGACCGCACAGCCTTGTGGCGCGCCGCCCCACCGCCTTGCGAGCGAACCGCCACACCGCGAGCGCCCCCGCAAACCGCGAGCCGACGCGGACTCCGGGAGCGTCCCTCCACTCTGAGCGAAAACGTGCCCTCTGCCAGCGGAGCCAACCCTCTTGCAAGCGGATACGATGCACGTGCGCACACCGCCGCCGGTTGCGATCCCGCCTGTTTGGCGGACGCGAACTCATTGCCGCCGAATGGGTTACGCCTGCTGGTCCGCCCTGGGCTGATCCGTCGGTTCGGACTCGGCCGACTCCGGCTCGCCCGGTGGCTCCCGGGGGCCGCTCGCTTCCGGTTCTTCCGCGGCGGTCTGCCCGGGCCCGCTCCCGTCGCCCGGAGGGGGCGACTCGGACTCTTCCGTCTCTTCGGCCGAGTCGTCCGTCGTCGAGCCGGATTCCTGGCTGGCGGGGGCCGCGTCGCCCGCTTCGTCTGGAGTCTCGCTCGTCGCTCCGTGTTCCGTCTCGCTGGCGGCTTCGCCGGCCTCGAGCGCCGCACCTTCCGGCACGTCCGAAGAAGCGGTATCCGCCGCGGGAGCCTCTCCGGTCTGGGCCTCTTCCGCGACGAACGCGGACTCGCCTTCCTCGGCCGATTCGCCGGCGGCGGCCGCCGCGGCTTCGGCCTCGGCCTTGGCCTTCTCGGCGGCTTCCTTCTCCTCTTCGATCCGGATGACCTCTTCGCCGGCCTCATACACGAGCTTCTCGGCGAGGTCCGGCGGGATTTCGAGGTTCTCGATCAGCGGTTCGGGGCCCATGTCGTCCAGGTCGGCCACCGAAACGCAGCCCAGCGCGACCAGCTTGTCGAGCAGGACGTCATCGACGCCTTCGACCTTCTTGAGCGTCTTTTCCATGATTTCCAGGTTGCGGTTGTGCTCTTCGGGCGTGAGGATGTCGATGTCCCAGCCGGTCAGTCGCGAGGCGAGCCGCACGTTCTGCCCGCGTTTGCCGATCGCCAGCGAGAGCTGGTCCTCGGCGACGACGACGGTGGCCTTGCCGAGTTCGAGCCCCAGCGCGATATCCTGGACCTCCGCCGGTTTGAGCGCGTTCTGGATCAGGATCTGGCTCGACTCGTTCCAGCGGACGATGTCGATCTTCTCGCCGCCGAGCTCCTCGACGATGTTCTTGATGCGGCTGCCCCGGACACCGACGCACGCGCCGACGGCGTCCACCTTGCTGTCGATGCTGCTGACCGCGACCTTGGTACGGTAACCCGCTTCGCGGGCCAAGGCGCGGATCTCGATGATCCGCTCGGCGACCTCGGGCACCTCCAGCTCGAACAGCCGGATGATGAACTCCGGGTGCGAGCGTGAGAGGATGATCTTGACCTGGTTGGGATACTCGCGGACCTCGAGGATCAGCACGCGCAGCCGCTCGCCGACCTGGTGGGCCTCGCCGGGGATCTGTTCGCTGCGGGGCAGGAAGCCCTCGGTACGACCGATGTTGACGAGCAGGTTGCCGCGTTCGATGCGGACCACGGTGCCGGTGATGATCGTGCCGCGTCGTTCGGTGAACTCGTCGTAGATGCTGGTGCGCTCGCGTTCGCGCGTGCGCTGGATGATGACCTGCTTGGCGGTCTGGGCGGCGATGCGTCCGAGCGTCTGCACGTCCACCGGCGCGCCCTCGACCGAGGCGGTGATGTCGCCCGTGACCGGATCGAGCTTGACCTCGGCGTCCTCGGTCTCGTAGGCCTTGCGGATCGCGCTGGCCATGGCGTTTTCGAGGTCGGTCAGAAACGCGTCGCGGTCGATGTTCTTGTCGCGGCAAATACTGTCCACGATGCGGAGCAGGTCCTGATTCATCGTTGCTCCCGCCTTTCATAAAAAAAGGGCCGCACCAGCGACCCACCAGCGTTCCTCGCGGAACCTGATCATGGTCCGTTGTCCGGTCCGGGGTGTGCTCAGGCGCCATCCCCGGACGTCACGGCGGATTATAACGCACTCCGGCCGTGCTGACCACGCCGCTCGATCAACAATTCTGCCGCTTGTCGCCGCCGGGGGTGGTCGTCTTGCGGAGCGGGCCGGAATGCCTTATCAGCGCCCTTGCGGCCTGCCCGCCGCCGGTCTGTATCCTGTCTGTTGAACGGCCCCCGGTCGCCCCGGCAGGCGCCCGGGCCCGCACGGGAGACCAACCATGCAGACGCGATCCTTCCGCGCGTTCGCCACGACCGTCACGTTCGTCGTGCTGGCCCTGCCGGCCGCGGCCCAACGCGCCGCGCTGTTCGACGAACTGACCGTGCTCTATCCCGATTCGAAGCCCGCGGCCGGGGGCGCTGCCTGCGCCGGCGACACGCCCCGCGGCGTCCTCGCAGGCGTAGATGTACTGATCACCGGGCTGCCGTCGAGGGCCGAGGTGCGTTGGGGGCTGGCCGAGGGCGGGAAGGCGATCGGGAACGCCCGCGCCTTTCGCCTGATCGATGTCCCCGTCGAGCAGAACACCGGACTGACCAGCCGAACGGAGGCGTTCGACCACCAGCCCAACCCTTACGTGATTCGCCGGGCGCCGTTTCGCGTGTTCGAGGCGCTCCAGCCGACCGGCGCGACGGCTCCCGCGAGCGACAAAGGTGTGCTGGCGCTGCGGGTCGAAGTTCCGATCGCCTCCGACGCCGAACCCGGTCAGCGGTGTTACGTTCTGACGCTGGCCAGCGGCGACTGGCAGCAGGTGTTGCGCTGGAACCTGACGGTCTACCCGGTCGTGGTGCCGCCGCGCGGGCCGCAGAGTCCGGGCTTTACCAACTGGTTCAGTTTGAGCAACATCGCCAGGCGCCACCATCTCGAGCCCTGGAGCAAGCCGTACTGGCAAATGCTCGGGCGCTACGCCGACCTGATGGCCCGGGCCCGCCAGAACACGTTCTGGGTGCCCTGGGGCAGCTTCGCCGAACGGGATTCTGCGGGCAAGGTCACGCTCGACCGCCGGCGTTTGCGCCGTTACGTGCAACTTTTCCTCCAGCGCGGTTTCACCCGCGTCGAAGGCGGGCACCTGGCGGCTCGGCACAAGGGGGCGTGGGGGTCGCCACGGCTCGACTTCAACTTCAGCGGTCACGATGTGGCCACCGAGCCGGGACGCAGCGAAGTGGCGGCGTTTCTCGACGCCCTGCGCCGTGTCCTTGACGAGTTGAATCTGCCTCCGCAGGTCGAGTATCTCCAGCACCTGACCGACGAGCCGACCGACACCAACGCGGCCAGTTACCAGGCGCTCGCGGCACTCGTTCGCGAGCACCTGCCCGGCGTGCGTATCTTCGAAGCCACCATGTCACGCAAGTTGGTCGGTGCGGTGGACGACTGGTGCCCGCAGGTCCAGGAGTATCAGAACCACCGTGACTTTTTCGACGCCCGCAAGCGTGCGGGCGACCGCGTCTGGGTATACACCTGTCTCTCGCCGGGCGGCCCCTGGCTCAACCGCCTGCTGGACCAGGAGCGCATCCGACCGGTGTACGTCGGCTGGGCGCTGGCGAAATATGATCTGACCGGTTTTCTGCACTGGGGATTCAACTTCTACCGCGAAGGGACCGACCCGTTTGCACAATCGGTCGTTCCCCACGGCGGCGGCCCGCCCAATTTTCTGCCGGCCGGCGATTCGCACATCGTCTATCCGGCCAGCGCCGGGCCGCTTTCCAGTCAGCGGCTCGAAGCGCACCGTATCGGCATGGAAGATGCCGAGCTGTTGCAGATCCTGAAGAAACGCGATCCCGATCGCGCCGCGGCCATCATCAACCGGGTGCTGCGCGCCTGCGACGATTACGCCCGCGACGTCGCGGATTACCGCGCCGCGCGGCGGGCGTTGCTCGAGGCGCTGGCGGCGTCCGCAAGCGCGCCCGCGGCGGGCGCGACGCAGCCCGCCAGCGCTGCGGCGACCGCGCCGGTCGTCTGGCGCTGCGCGTTCGACCAGCCCGACGACGCCCACCGCTTCGCGATCTTCGCCGACGGCGAGAACGTCAAGCGCAAGAGCCGGCCCCGGCTCTATGACCAAAAGCTCTACCTGCTCGAATCGTGGTACCAGTCGGTGGCATCGGTGGCCTTCCCCGCGCCGGCCGAAGCGCCTCGGCGGGTGATCGACGTCTCGTTTACGCTCATCATGAATACCGGCACCGAGGGGGCCGGGCTGGCCTGGCTCGACGTGGGCCGCTTCGGCCGCGAGGGGCCGGCGCCGCAGGTCGAGAAGTGGGAAGAGCCGAGCATCCCCGGCTCGTTCGCGGTCGGGTTCGACGCGCTCGACCCGCCCAACCGCGACCCGTTCCGCGGCTCGGGCAACGTCTACGACCGCCCGCAGCACGAGCTGTCGCTGCACTTCGACGGGCGCGAGATCACAAAACGTGTCACGCCGATGGACTTTCGCGACGAAACGCCGCACGCCGTGCGGGTGCGGATCGAGTTCGTCGTCGGCGGGGCCGAGGTGAGCGTCTGGATCGACGACATCCCCATCTACCAGCGCTACTTCATCCCCGCGAT
>CAYRXN010000076.1:0-3737 GCA_964428275.1 uncultured Planctomycetales bacterium
ACAGGATAACGGGAAGAACCAGATAGCGCGGCACGGGTGGCAAGAGCACGGAGGCAGAAAGGGACGGAGGGATCGAGGGAATCAGGGATTGAGGGATCAGGGGGCACGGGGACGGAGGGACACGGAGGCGAGGGCGGCGAGCAGGCGAGAAGCAATTCGCCATTCGGCATTCGGCATTCGGCAGGGCACTGAGAGACGGAGGGACCGAGGGAATCAGGGATTGGGGGATCAAGGGACACGGGGACGGAGCCCTCGCAGGCCGGGCTCTGCCCGGCACGATCTTGTGCAGGGCCATCGCGTACACCGTTCGAATGGAGACGCTGCGTTTCCGGGGGCTGCCGGGCCGCTTCCCGGCCTGCTTGGCTCCCGCCCTGGACAGCTCCGCGCCAACCGCGTGTCCCGGGCCCGATAATAACGCCTTGGAGGCATGCTCAGCGTGATATAACACGAACAATGGCCATGGCCGGGTCGCGGACGCACCACGCGCACATCTTATTGGTCGAAAAACAGTTGCACGAGCCAGGAAGGTGTGCTATGTTATATAGCACAGTGAGGCGTGCTTGGGGATGCGTGCGGGTTTGGTGTCCCGCGTGGTTCCGGCTGCCTTGAAGCACAGTCGGTGGGGGGGGGAGCATCTCGCCGCGACGGGGATCGCGGCCCATCTGGAGTCGGGGAAATTCGGAAAGGAGCAACACGATGCGTGGCGACACGACAGGCCGGCGGGTCCGATGGCTGGCGCACCTGGGGGCGGGCTTGCTGCTTATCACGACTGCGTCGGCAGCGCCGCCCAACCTTCAGCAGATCAGCAGCTTCATCACCGACCAGTACAGTTACGATCTTCAGCTTTGTGCCGAAGCGCCGATCGCGGCTCCGAACACCTACTGGCTGCTCAACGACAATCTCGAAGCCGCGGTCGCCTTGGCCGGCCCTTCGCCCTCCAAGGCGTACAACATCGCCGCGGCGCTTTATCAGCGCGGTTACATGACCAACGACATGATCGAGGCGCTGCACGGTCAGGGCATTCCCTGGCCTCCCCGGACGCCGTCGGTGGTTGTGGTCGAAGACAATCTGCCCAATTACATCATCCAGACCGAAGTGCGCGACGGGGGTGAGATCTCGTCGTGGTCCGGCTACGGCGACCTGGTGGCGATGCGGGCGATCGCGCTGGCCAACGAGGGCGACACCGCCGGTGCCGACACCACGCTCGACACGCTGTTTGCGATGTGGGATGGCGTCGGGATCGACGATGCCGTCCATCAGAGCACCGGCATCTACGCGACCTACAAGCTCGCCCTGCTGCTGATCGCCGCGGACGAAGTCGGCAAGACCGTGCCGTTCCGCACCGAGATCGAAGACCGCCTGGGGCTCCAGCAGCGGGCCGACGGCGGAATCATCACCGACTATCAGCCCGACGGTACCCCCACCGGCGACGCCAACGTCGAAACCTCCTCGCTGACTTATGTCGCGATGCTCGGAGACGGACTGGGTGACCACAACCTGGTGTCCAACGGCACGTTCGAGCTGGAAGCGCTGCCGGGCAACCCCGGCGCCCCGCTCGACTGGTTCCACAGCGCAGACGGCTGGGACTGGACGACCGCGACGCACCGCTCCGGATCGCACGCGATCGTGCTCAACGACGCCAGCGCGAGCGCCGAATACGACTGGCGTTCGCTGGCCTTTCCCGTCACGCCCGGCGAGCAGCTTCGGGCCACGGTCTATTGCCAGCGAACCGTCGCCAGCGGCGCGTTGCACGTGATGGTGCGGTTCTTCCTGGACGCCGAAGCGACCCAGTTCGTCAGCGAAGTCAGCACCGACATCACCGGCTCGACCGCCGACTTCGAACCGACGTACCTGTTCGGGATCGAGGTGCCGGCGGGCGCGGCGTATTGCGACGTGCGGCTGATCACCGATGGGCCGACGATCGGCACGTTCGTCATCGACGACGTGTTTGTCGGCCGCCTGCCCGACGCCAGCCAGCCGGACGAGTTCGCGCTCGAAGACTTCAACCGCGTCGCGAACTCGACCGTCGAGATGGCCGGCGAACCGGGCTATCCCGCTTCGTGGTACCACGCGATCTACGGCACCGTCTGGGACACCAGCCAGTGCGTCTCGCCCACGCACTGCCTGAAGATCGAGGACTACAGCTACTCGGAAAGCTCCGACTGGCGTTCGATCGAGTTTGCGGTCGCGCCCGGCGAGCGGCTCACGTTGAGCTACTACACCGACTACCTTGCGGTTTCGCTGAACTTCGGCGCGTTCATTCGCTATTTCGACGCCAACGGCACCTGGCTCGGGCAGGATACCGATCTCATCAGCGGCACGCGGCCGCTGGGGGACGTGCCGTTCGAGTACCGCGAGCTGCACGGCGTCGTGCCCGAGGGGGCCGTCACCGCCGACGTGTTCATCTTCACCAACGACGTGTTCAACACCGGCGAGGCCTACTACGACGACATCCGCGTCGATGACAACCTCGTCCGCAACGCCCGCATGGAGCTCGGCAACGGGGACGACCCGGACGACTGGTTCCACGGGGCCATGACGAGCCGGGAGATGCCCTGGGACGCCCCCACGCCGTTCTACGTGATCCAGATCGACGACGACGATCCCAACGGCTACACCGACTGGCGCTGCAAGCCGTTCGACATCACCGGGCTCGACGCGCTGGCGTTCGGCTTCCGCAGCAAGCGGACCGATCTGGTCGGCGAGCCGGTGGCGCTGCTGCGTTTCTGGGAAGACGTCGATGCCAGCGGCGACAACCCGGTGGGCTTTGTCAGCGAAGTGCCCGTGCCGCTGTCGGGGGATACCAACGGCTTCGAGGTCGTCTCGCTGACGGCGGACGTCCCCGCCGGCGCGGCGTACGCCGACGTGGTCTTCGCGACGTTCAACGACGCGGCGATCACCGGCACGCTGCAATTCGATGACGTGGTGGTGGTGCCGACCGAGTCCAGCGGCTGCCCGAACCCGGGTTGCGAGGGCGGCGACATCGACGGCGATTGCGACGTCGATCTGTCCGACCTGGCGATGCTGCTGGCGGCGTACAACACCTGCGACGGCGACGCCGGCTACGACCCCGCGGCCGACTTCGATGCCAGTGGATGCGTGGATCTGGCGGACCTGGCCAGCCTGCTGGCGGTCTACGGCATGGACTGCAACTGATCCGCCGCACCAGGCCCGGTGGCCTTCTGCGCGGGGGCGGATGGACGATGAGGAGTGAAACACCCGAGATGTTGAGCATCGACCGGACCAGCTCGGACCCGCTGCACCGGCAGATCGAGGCGTATCTCCGCCGCCAGATCGCCGAGGGGCACCTGCGCCCCGGCGACCGCATCCCCAGCATCCGCGAACTGTCCGAGCGGCTCAACGTCAACCACCTGACGATCCGCCAGGCGCTGCGCACGCTCGCCCAGGAGGGGTTGGTCATGTCCAACCAGGGACGCGGAACCTTCGTCGCCGACCGCCGCCGAAAGACCAAGCTCCACATCGCGCTGACGGTTCCCAACCTCGGGATGGCCCTCTCCAGCGCGATATCACGGGGGGTCCAGAGCGTCGCCGGCCGCGAGGACACGCGCGTTTCGATTCTCGATCTGCACGACGACCCCGACCTGCTCGTGTCCCACCTCGGCGCGCTGCGCGAGCACGGCCACGACGGTGCGATCGTCTTTCCGCTCGCCAGCCCGGCGGTGGCGCGGGCGCTGGCCCGGCTGATCCTCGACGACTATCCCGTGGTGCTGGTGGAC
>CAYRXN010000077.1:0-5752 GCA_964428275.1 uncultured Planctomycetales bacterium
GTTGTTACCAGCGGCCGACCAGCAAACTCGGATTCGAACGCCTGTGCGGGTTTCCCACGCGTGGACGGAGGTGCGGACGTTGTGTGAATCGCGCCAGTTTGTCGGCGAGCCTGTTGCTCCCGGATTTGCCCCCGCGCGACCACGAGCGCGCGTCGTGGGCGTGGCGCCCTCCTCGCGGTGGTACGATCTGCCCGAGTTCGGGCCGGCGCTCGTCATCGTGCTGGCTGCGTTCGGCTCTCTGGCCGCCGCCTGCGGCGGGATGATCGACGAGCATCATGTCCTCCTGATGGGGGCCGCGCTGGTGGGTCTGGCCGTCTTGCTGGCCTGGTGGAACAGGCGGAGCCAGAAGAACCAGATCAGACGGCTGACGGCCTACGTGAGATCGCTGCGCAAGCGCGGGGCCGATCCGCTCGCGATCGAAATCGCCCGACAGTGGAAGCCGATGCGCCGCGGCGTTTCCGACGAGGACGTGCTGAACGTGATCCGCGTGGCGGGTATGCCCGATCGGGCACTCGTCGTCTGCCTGGGCGAAGTGGACGTGCCCGAGCAGACCGCCGAGATGTTCGAGCCGGAGATCATCTCTCCTGCGCGCTACTTCGGCCGGCAGATCGTCTTCCCCGTGCTCGCCGCGATCGTTCTCGGTATCTGGTGCCTCCAACGGATCGGTCTGTGTCCCGGCTTGAAAGGGAACATCATCAACTTCGCCGGACTGCTGACGGTCTCGCTCGCCGTGACCATCGGATGGATACGCCGGGTGTGCCTGCGCCCCACGTACATCCGCATGGCGCCCGGGATCATCCAGATCATCGTCTATTCGGTCCGTCGCGAACGCCCCCTCATCCGCAGCTACCCGATGTCGGCCGGAACCGTCCTGATCGTCCGCGGCGCGAACTCGGGCTCCGCCGGGCGGCTTCACACGGTCAGGCTCAGCCGCGAAGACCAGGCCGATCGGATCGAGTTCTGGCGTATGAGCGACGATGAAGTGGCCCGCAAACGCTTCTGGGACGCGGTGCTCTCCACGGCCCCGACACCACCACTGACCGACGACGCCCTGGTGGGGTAGCAACGTGGCGGCGCGGTGTCACGCCCGCCGCGGCGGGTCGGTACAATGCCAACAGCCGGATCGCGAGCCGGATCGCGCGGGCAGGAGGTGCGAACGTGGAATACCGTTTTCTGGGCAGATCGGGACTGAAAGTGTCGGCGCTGTCGTACGGGGCCTGGGTGACGCTCGGCCAGCAGATCGACGAGGACGCCGCCCGGGCGTGCATGCACGCCGCCTTTGATGCCGGCGTGAACTTCTTCGACAACGCGGAGGCCTACGCGGCGGGGCGGGCCGAAACGGTCATGGGCGGGATCATCCGCGAGGCGGGCTGGAAGCGCAGCGACCTGGTGGTTTCGACCAAGATTTTCTGGGGCGGATCGGGCCCGAACGACCGCGGCCTGTCCCGCAAGCACATCATCGAGGGCACCCATGCCGCCCTGAAGCGCTTGCAGCTTGACTACGTGGACCTGGTCTTCTGCCACCGGCCCGACCCGCACACGCCGATCGCCGAGACGGTGCGGGCGATGAGCCACCTCGTCGAGCAGGGCAAGGCCCTGTACTGGGGAACCAGCGAGTGGAACGCCGCGCAGATCCGGGCGGCCTTCGAGTTCGCCGCCCGCGAGCACCTCGTCCCGCCGACGATGGAGCAACCCCAGTACAACATGTTCTTCCGCGAGCGGGTCGAACGCGAGTATGCGCCGCTCTACGAGGATTACGGGCTCGGCACGACGATCTGGAGTCCGCTGGCCAGCGGACTGCTCACCGGCAAGTACAACGACGGCATCCCGGCCGACAGCCGCCTGGCGCGCGAGGACATGGCCTGGCTGCGCGACCAGTTGCTCGACGACGAAGGCAAGCGGCGGATCGAGAAGGTCCGGAAACTCGCCCCGATCGCGGCGGAGCTGGGTTGCACGCTGGCCCAGCTCGCGCTCGCGTGGTGTCTCAAGCACCCCCACGTCAGCACCGTGATCACGGGGGCGTCGCGCGCGCAACAGGTCGTCGAGAACATGAAGGCCCTCGATCTGGTCGCCAAGCTCACCCCCGACGTGCTCGAGCGCATCGAGGAGGTGCTCGACAACCGGCCCGAGCCGGAAAAGGACTGGCGCGGCTCCTGACCCGCCCGGTCACGGGTCACGGCACGTGACAGCCCTCGTCCCGAAGCGCAACCGCCGGCCCTCAGTCCGCACACCCGTCCGCGTCTTGTGCTCCGTGGAAGGGAGCTTGCTCGCGGCGCACTCGTCCTCCGTGTTGCGCCCGCCTATCCCAGCTTGTCCATGATCCAGGCCTTGCCGGCTTCGAGGGCCGCGGGGATGCCGGCGGGGTCTTTGCCGCCGGCCTGGGCGAGCGTGGGAGGACCGCCGCCGCCGCCTTTGACGTGCGGCGCCACGTGCCGGACCAGGTCGCCGGCCTTGAGCCCCCGCTTGACCAGATCGTGGCTCATCGCCGCCAGCAGCAGGGCCTTGCCGCCCGCGTCGATCCCCAGCAGCACCGCCGCCGACCCGGCCTTCTGTTTGACCATGTCCGCGACGACCTTGAGCTGTTCGAGCGGGAGGTTGGGCGCCTGGCCGACGACCAGCTTCGTCGCGCCGACCGGTTCGGCGGCTTCGAGCAGCGCCGCCGCCGTATCCGCCAGCGCCCCCCTGGCCGCCGCGGTTTGCTGCTTCTGCTGCTTCTTGAGCGTTTTTTGCAGCTCGCTCACGATCTCGCGCAGCTGCGCGCGGTCCACGACCCGCAGCGTCGCGCTGGTGAGCGACCGCTGCAACCGGGCAACCCGCTCGCCGAGTTCCGCCGCCTCCTCGGCCGACGCGTTGCGCACGGCGTCGAGCAGCTTGCCCGCCTGCGCGACCAGGCCCGCGCCGAGCTCGGTCGCCATCTGGGCGGCCAGCCCCGTGACCCCCACGACGCGCCGGATGCCCTTGGCGACCGCCTCCTCGGCCACGATCGCGAACTGCTCGATTTCGCCGGTCCGGGCGACGTGCGTGCCGCCGCAGAACTCGATGGACACGTCGCGCCAGGCGGGGTTGTCGGGGGCCTCCAGGAGATCGGCGACCGGCGCGCCGATCGAGAGTACGCGGACGATGTCGGGGTACTTCTCGCCGAACACCGCCCGCAGCCCGCGGATGCGCAGCGCGTCGGCCTGGGGCACGAATTCGTAGTGCACCGGCAGATCCTGCGCGATTCTGTCGTTGACCAGCTTTTCGACCCGTTCGATCTCGTCGGGCGTCAGCGCCCGCGGGTGCGAGAAGTCGAAGCGCGTCTTGTCGGGATCGACCAGCGAGCCCTTCTGCTGGACGTGATCGCCCAGCACCGCGCGCAGCGCCCAGTTGAGCAGGTGGGTCGCGGTGTGGTTGCAGCGGGTCTCGTCGCGGCGGCGATCGACGAACAGCCCCAGCTCGTCGCCGACGCGGATGTTCCCCATGACCAGCGTGCCGAAATGGACGATCGTGTCGGCGTAGCGCTGGGTGTCTTCCACGTCGAACCGGACCGAGGCGGTCTTGATCTGCCCCTCGTCGCCGACCTGCCCACCCTGCTCGGCGTAGAAGCAGGTCTTGTCGAAGACCAGTCCGGCCTGCTGGCCGACATCGAGCGCTTCGTCCTCCCCCAACAGCCGGACCGAGCCGTCCTCGTCGATGCGCACGATGCCGATCACGCGTGCGGGCAGTTCGTCGGTCTCGTACTTGGGCGACTCGTCGGTCGCGCCCAGCGGCGTGACCAGCTCGGCGTTGACCAGCTCGCGCGGGGCCAGCGCGCCCCGGCCGCCGGCCCGGGCCCGCTCGCGGGCCTGTTCCATCAGCCGCTCGTACTCGGCGACATCGACGGTCAGGCCCTTCTCCTCGGCCATGATCTGCGTCAGGTCGATCGGGAACCCGTAGGTATCATGGAGTTTGAAGGCATCTTCGCCGCGGATTTCGCCGTGATGGTCCTGGACGGCGACCTCGGCGGCCTGCTCGAACAGCGCGATGCCGCGTTCGAGTGTGCGGTCGAACGATTCCTCTTCCTCGCGGATGACCTCGGCGATCTGCGCGGGCTTTTCCCGCAGCTTGGGGAATGCGTCGCCGAGCGAATCGACGACGGCGGGCACGAGCTTGTACAGAAACGGCTCGTGCATGTTCAGGTATTGCCAGCCGTAGCGCACCGCCCGGCGGAGGATGCGCCGCAGGACGTATCCGCGCCCTTCGCGGTCGGGCACGCAACCGTCGTTGATCGCGAACGTCAGGCAGCGGACGTGGTCGGCGATCACGCGGTAGGAAACGTCGATCATCTCGGGCCGTCCGTCCGGCTCCGCGGAGGTTCGCGCCTCCCCGTACGCCCGCGCCCCGGTGACTTCGCGGATCGCGTCGAACAGCGGCGCGAAGACGTCGGTGTCGTAGTTGCTGCTCTTGCCCTGGAGCAGGGCGGTCACGCGTTCGAAACCCATGCCCGTATCGACGTGCCTGGCCGGCAGGGGCGTGAGCTTGCCGGCCGCGTCGCGATTGAACTGGATGAAGACCAGGTTCCAGATCTCGATCACGCGGGCGTCGCCGGCGTTGACCAGGGCGGCGCCGCTCTTGTCGGGCGTCAGGTCGATGTGGATCTCGCTGCACGGCCCGCACGGCCCGGTTTCGCCCATCTCCCAGAAGTTGTCTTTCTTGTTGCCGGGGTGGATATGGCCGGGATCGATGTCGGTCACCGACGCCCACAGCGCGCGGGCCTCGTCGTCGGGTCCGAGTCCTTCGGCGGCGTCCCCCTCGAAGTACGTGGCGTGCAGCCGGCTCTTGTCGAGCCCCCACACCTCGGTGAGCAGCTCCCACGCCCAACGGATGGCGTCCTTCTTGAAGTAGTCGCCGAACGACCAGTTGCCGAGCATCTCGAAGAAGGTGTGGTGGTAGGTGTCGCGGCCGACGTCGTCGAGGTCGTTGTGTTTGCCGCCGGCGCGGATGCACGGCTGGCTGTTGACCGCGCGCACGTAGGGGCGCGTCCCGGTTCCCAGGAACACGTCCTTGAACTGGTTCATGCCGGCGTTGGTGAACAGCAGCGTCGGATCGTCGTAGGGAATCACCGGCGACCCGGGGACGAACGTGTGCCCCCGCTGCTCGAAGAACTCGATGAACTCTCTGCGGATGTCGGCGGCCGATCTTGTCACGTTGGTCTTCTCTTTCTCTGGCCTCTGGCGTTTTCATGCGGCCGGCCCGGGGCCGGGACCGCGCAGATGCTGCGCCGCCGACACAAGCCCGGGGGGCTTCCGCTACTCGCGGCGGATACCGGCCAACGCCGGGCGGCGGCGCGAACAAACGGCATATTCTATCGACACGCCGCGCCGATGCCGAACGCCGCCGGCCGGATTCCGCAACGGCGGGCCAGCGGGGCGCTTGCCGAGACCTGCGCGTCACGCGGGCATTCTCTGCGGGACATGATCTGTCTGCCACAGTACACTACCCGCTGGCTCGGTCGGACGCCGCAGGACTTCGGCCACGGCGGCGCCGGTCGGATCTCGCCGCCGGCGCAGCCCCGGTGGTGGCCGGGCGCACGCACGACTTGCACGAGACGCAGATCCCCGGACGGGAGACTTCACATGGCACCAGGCGACGAGGCCCAGGTACAGCAGGCGGTCGGCGAGTTTCGCGAGGATTTCGCCGCCCTCACCGCGGAATTGCGCAAAATGATCGTCGGGCACGAGGACGTGGTCGAAGCCGTCCTGGTCTGCCTGTTCGCCGGCGGCCACGCGCTGCT
>CAYRXN010000078.1:0-7277 GCA_964428275.1 uncultured Planctomycetales bacterium
CGCCGAGGTGAATCGTGTACGCGGCCGTTCGCGGCGCCGGCGGCGGAGGGTAGATCGCGCGCGGGGGCGGCGGCGTCGCGCGCGGCGGAACGCGCGGCGTCATACGCGGTCCGGAGTCCACGCGGTCGCAGCCGGATGCCACCAGCAGCGCCGCGAGACCCACCGCGAGCGCCCGGCGCGCGAATACGAGGGATGTCTTGCCCGAACGTTCATGTCGCGATCTTTCCATGCGTGGGGTGCGCCTCCGTTGTGCGCCGCGCTGCGCGCCGCGGCGCTTTTGCGATAGCATATCGCCACCATGAAGCTTATCCACAACACGACGATCATAACCCCCGACGGCGACGGCGTGGCCACGCTTCGCGGACACAGCCTGGCCTTCGACCAGACCCGCGTGGTCGCACGCGGGCCGGCGGAGCAGTTCACCCCGCGGATCGACGCCGGCGAGTTCGACGAAGTGATCGACGGGCGACGGCACCTCGTCATCCCCGGCCTGGTCAACACACACCACCACCTCTACCAGTCGCTGACGCGCTGCCTGCCGGCGGTGCAGGACGAGCACCTGTTCGACTGGCTCCTGGGACTCTACCAGCGCTGGCGACACCTGGACTACGCCGCCGTCAACGTCGGGGCCAAGATCAGCATCGCCGAGTTGCTCCTGCACGGCTGCACCACCACCAGCGACCACAACTACATGGTCCCGCGCGACAGCGACGTGAAGATGGAGGCCGTCCTGGACGCCGCCGAGGAGCTGGGAATCCGCATCCACCTGTGCCGCGGGTCGATGACGCTCGGCCGGTCGCGCGGCGGACTGCCGCCCGACGACTGCGTGGAAGACGACGCCGCCGTGCTCGCGGACTGCCAGCGGATGCTCGACACGTATCACGATGCCTCCGACTACGCCCTGCGGCGGATCGACCTGGCGCCGTGCTCGCCGTTCAACTGCACGCGGGAGCTGCTGCGTGACACGGTGATCCTGGCCCGGCAGCGCGGCGGCGTGCTGTTGCACACGCACCTGGCCGAGACGCTCGACGAACAGCGCTACTGCCTGGAACGGTACGGCTGCCGGCCGGTGCGGTTCCTCGAAGACCTCGAGTTCCTCGGGCCGGACGTCTACCTCGCGCACTGCGTGTGGCTCAGCGACGAGGAGATCGAGCTGTTCGCCAGGTCGCAGACCGGCGTCAGCCACAACCCCACCTCGAACATGCGCCTGGGCAGCGGCATCGCCCCGGTGGAGAAGATGCTCGCCGCCGGCGTGCGGGTCGGGCTGGGCGTGGACGGTTCGAGCAGCAACGACGGCGGCAACCTGCTCGGCGAGATCAAACAGGCGCTGCTCTCGGCCCGCGTGCGCGGCATGGTCGGGCCGCCGGAACGCGTCCAGGAAGAGCCCATCGCGCCGCCCGTCGGCGACGGTGGCCCGCTGTTGCCGGTCGCGGCGGCGTTCCGGATTGCCACCGTCGGCGGAGCGGCGTGCCTGAATCGCCCCGTGCTCGGCCACCTGAACCGCGGGGCGGCGGCGGACATCGCCATGTTCCGGGCCGACGACCTCGCACTGGCGGGCGCCGTCGCGCAGGATCCGCTGGCGGCGCTGGTGCTGTGCGCCCCGCCCCGGGCCGACCGCGTGTTCGTCGCCGGCCGGGAAGTGGTCCGCGACGGCCGGCTCGTCTCGTGCGACCAGACCGCGCTCGCCGAGCGCATGAACGACCTCGTGGCGGCGCGGTTTCGCCAGCCCCGAGAGGCCGGCGCAGCCTGGCAAGAATGAGGAGCCGCGGGCTCCGCTCGACGTTCGTCTGTAACCCCGGTCCTGGGTTCTCACGACAGGAGCGCTAGGATGATCGGTCTTATCGGCGGCACCGGGCTCGGCGAGGCCCTGTTCGGCGAAGCGTCCATCGAAGAACGTCACATCGACACGCCCTTTGGAGCTCCCAGCAGCCCCGTGCGGCTCGTCGAATGGCACGGGCTTCAGATCGCCATGATCGCGCGCCACGGTGTCGGACACGTGTTCAACCCGTCGCAGGTGCCGTATCGCGCGAATATCTACGCGCTCAAGGCGCTCGGCGTGACGCACATTCTGGCCAGCGGGGCGGTCGGATCGTTGCGCGAGGAGATCCGCCCGCGCGAGCTGGTCATCGTCGATCAGGTCATCGACAAGACCTGGCGGCGCACACCCACGTTCTTCGACGAAGGCCTGGCGGTACACGTCGAGTTCGCCGAGCCCTTCTGTCCCGACCTGCGGCGACTGTTGCTCGATGTGGCCGATCAGGTCGAGACACGCGTTCATCCGCGTGGCACGTACGTCTGCATGGAAGGCCCGGCGTTCAGCACGGTCGCCGAGTCGCAGATGCACCGCGCCTGGGGCGCCGACGTGATTGGCATGACCGTCATGCCCGAGGCGAAGCTGGCTCGCGAGGCGGAGATGAGCTACGCCCTCGTGGCGCTCGCCACGGACTATGACTGTTGGCGCCCGCACGAACCGAATGTGGACAAGCAGAAGCTGCTCGACGAGATCATCGGCAACCTCAACGCGGCGACCGCCAACGCCGTCGCGCTGCTCAAGGCCGCGGTCCAGCGGCTCGCATCCCGGCCGCCCGGCAAGTCGTCCGTGCACGACGCCCTGGCGCTCGCGATCTGGTCGGATCGCGCCAAGCTCTCACCGGAGGTGTTTCGCAGGTATGGCGTGCTGCTCGAGAAGTACGCCGACCAGACGTAGACTTGCCGCCGCTGGTCGGGGCGGCCCGACCCCGGCGGGACACCCGGGCCGGCCGCCGCGCCAGCCTCTTTACCTCCTCGCGTTGCCACCTCTTTTGCCCCTTGGGGTCGAAGGCCGGCCGAGGGCGGCTGGCCCCGCCGGAAACCAGGGCGGCGACGAAGTGGACTCGTGCGCCGCCGCAAGGGCTCGATCGAATACCCAGCGACGCCAAACGAATATATAGTTGTATGGCCATGCGCAAGCGAATCATCATCCTGGGCTCGACCGGCTCGATCGGGTGCGATGCGCTCGAGGTGGCTGCGGCGTTGGGCGACCAGGTCGAGATCGTCGGCCTCGCCGCACGCAACAACTGGCGGCGGCTTGCCGAACAGGCGTGCCGGTTCCACGTGCGCGACGTGGCGATCTGGGACACCGAGGCCGGCGAGCCGCTGCGCGAGGCCTGCCCGCCGGAGACGCGCGTGCGCTGCGGACCGGAGGGAGCCGTAAGCCTCGTACGCGAAACGGATTGCGACCTCGTGCTCGCCGCGATCGTCGGGGCGGCGGGACTGCCGGCAACGCTGGCGGCGGTCGAGCGGGGCATCGACGTGGCGCTGGCGAACAAGGAATCGCTGGTGGTCGCCGGCTCGCTGCTCGTGCCGCTGGCCCGGAAGCGCGGCTGCCGGCTGATTCCCGTCGACAGCGAGCATTCCGCGGTGTTTCAGGCGATGCAGGCCGGCCGGCCCGCGGAGGTACGCAAGGTGTACCTGACCGCGTCGGGCGGCCCGTTCCGCGACTGGCCCGCCGACCGGATCGCCGGGGCCACGCTCGCCGAAGCGCTCAACCATCCGACGTGGGAGATGGGGCCCAAGATCACCGTGGACAGCGCCACGATGATGAACAAGGCGCTGGAAGTGATCGAGGCGGTGTGGCTGTTCGACCTGCCGCCCGAGCGGGTCGAGGTGCTCGTACACCCCGAGTCGATCGTCCACGCGATGGTCGAGTTCTGCGACGGCTCGACGATCGCCCAGCTCGGCGTTCCTGACATGAAGACGCCGATCCAATATGCTATCACCTGTCCGCGGCGCACCCCGGGCCTCGCTGAACCCCTGCGTTGGACGGAAGTGAAGTCGTTGAATTTCCAGGCGCCCGATTTCGAGCGCTTTCCGGCGCTGCGCCTGGGCTATGAGGCGGCCCGGCGCGGCGGCAGTGCCGGGGCGGTACTCAACGCCGCCAACGAGGCCGCGGTCGAGCTGTTCCGCCGCGAGCGCATCCGTTTCGGACAGATCGCCGCGCTGGCCGAGCGGGTCCTGCAGCGGCACGCGTGGATCGCCAGCCCGACGCTGGACCAACTGCTCGAGTGCGACGCGTGGGCGCGCCAAGAGGTTGATCGATGCTGTTAAGTGCAGACACGGTGAGCACCCTGCTGGCGGCGGGAACGACGCCGGCCTGGCTCCACAACACGATTCTGTTCCTCAAGGTGCTGGTCGGCTTCTCGATCATCATCTTCGTGCACGAGCTGGGCCACTTCCTCGCGGCCAAGTGGGTGGGCATCCGCGTCGATCGCTTCGCGGTCGGTTTCGGGCCGCGGCTGTTCGGCTTCCGCCGCGGGCGCGGGCTGACCTTCGGCAACGAACCGGAGTATTCCGCCGACGAGCTGGCCGAAAAGGGCTACGGCGAGACCGATTACTGCTTCAAGGCGCTGCCCTTCGGCGGCTACGTCAAGATGCTCGGCCAGGACGACATCATCGTCAACGAGGAAACGGGCGAGATGTCGCTCAACGACGACCCCCGCGCGTTTCCGAGCAAGTCGATCGGCGCGCGGATGATCGTGGTCTCGGCGGGCGTGGTCTTCAACCTGCTGTTCGCCGGTTTGCTGCTGATCGCCGTGTTCATGATGGGCCAGCAACAGACCTCGCCGGTGATCGGACGCATCTTGCCGATCAGCCCCGCGGCCGGCATCCTGCAACCCGGCGACCGCATCGTGGAAGTCAACGGCCATCCGGTCGATTCGTTCCTGGATTTCCAGACGCACGTGGTGCTCGGCGGCCAGACCGCCCACATGAAGATCCGCCGGGCGGGCCGGCTGCTCGACGTGGACGTGCCGACGGCGCAGGACGCCACGCGGGGGGTGCGGGCACTGTACGTCCAGGCGATGCTGACGACGAAGCTGGCGTCGGACGCGCCGACCGTGGCGGACCTGCCGGGGCTCAAGGCCGGCGACGAGATCGTGCGCATCGACGGCCGGCCGGTCGCCAACGGCTTCGAGGTCGATCAGGCGTTCGCACGCAGCCGGGGGCGCGTCCTGCGTTGCGAGGTGCGCCGAAGCGACCCGAAACACCCCGGGCAGACGAACACGGTGGAGTGCTTCGCGCGGGCGATGCTGGTGGTGACGCCGGCGGAGTTCCCCCCGCCGGGCAACACCGCCGCCATCGTGGACAGTACGCACATCCTCGGGCTGTTGCGACGCCGGGCGATTGACGCCGTGATTCCGGGCGATCCGGCCGACCAGGCGGGTTTCAAACGCGGCGACATCATCGCCGCCTGGGGCGGGATCCCCAACCCGACGTACGGCGAGATTCTGGACAACATCAAAGCCCATGCCGAGCGGCCGGTTTCGGTGGTCGTCGAACGCCGAGGCGAGCCGAAAACGCTCACGGTCACGCCCCGGCGGCCGTTCAGCCTGTTCGGGCAGAAAAGGCCCAAGGTCGGGCTCGTGTTCTCCGTCAGCGGCGAAGAGGATCGCCCGGTGGTCTGCAAGTGCGTGCCCGATACGCCGTTTGCGGCGGCCCACATCCCGCGCGGCGCCTTGCTCCTGGCGATCGACGACAAGCCGGTGTCGAGCTGGTTCGATGTCGTCAACGTGCTCGAAGCCGTCGCGGGCCGCACGGTCGCGGTGCGCTATCGGGCCGATGGCGCAGAGCAGGCCGGCGAAGTCCGCGTTCCCAGCAGCCTCGTCAACGAGCTGGGTCTGCCGGCCGACGGGATCGTCTGGTCCGTCGATGGCGTCAAGCGCTACGAGCGCGTCGCGCCCGGCGGCAGGACATCGACGTTTCGCGTCAGCGCCGAACCGCTGGCGTTGCGTGAGGTTCTGCGCGAGCGGATCGGCAAGACGGTCAGCGTGCGACTCAGCCGCAGCCTCTCGGAAGCGCCGGTCGAGGAACCGTTCGCCGTGCGCGCGGACAACTTCGACCCGTGGCAGATGCGGATCAAGTTGTTCTTCGACCAGAGCCTGCTCGAGCCGCAGACGGAACTGGTCAGCGCCGGCGGTAACCCCATCCGGGCGATCCGCATGAGCGGCCGCTACGTCATGCGCCAGTTGTCGCAGGTGTATCTGTTTCTCAGCGGCCTGGCGCAGCGCAACGTGAGCACGCGCAGCGTGGCCGGTCCGGTCGGCATCTTCAAGATCGCGATTCAGCGGGCCGAGGTGGGCGCCGCGGAACTGATGTTCTTCCTGGCGTTCTTGTCGGTCAACCTGGCGGTGATCAACTTCCTGCCGATGCCGGTGATGGATGGCGGGCTGATGCTCTTTTTGTTGATCGAAAAGATCAAGGGCAAGCCGCTGAGCCTCAAGACCCAGATGATCAGTACGATGGTGGGTCTGGCGGCGATCATTCTGATCGGCCTGGCCGTGACGATTCAGGACATCGGCCGGTTCTTCTGACGATCGCACCGCAGCCCGGGGGGATCGATGCAGCGAACGACGCTGATGACGTCGTCGCGAGCGGCACGTATGATGTCTGCGGGCGATACCGCAGCAGCGGGAAACGCACCATTGCGCCTCGTTGGTGGCAAGGCGAGTATGGTTTCAAGAACGCTGGAACAAACCGACCAGCAGACCGCGGCGGCGTGGGCGCTGATTCCCCGGGCGCTGCGCGACCTGTCCGATCCCCAGCGTGACCTGCCGCGAATCGCCCGCGACCCCGGCTTGATGTCGCAGATCGACGCGGCGGTCCGGGCGATCGGGACGCGCCATGAACTGCGACTGGCGGACGCGCGCCGTATGTCGTTTCTTGCTCCGCAGTCCGTCCATCTCGTCGTTACGTCACCGCCGTACTGGACACTGAAGGAATACCGGGACACGGCTGGGCAGCTCGGTCACATCGAGAACTACGACGCGTTTCTCGGCGAGCTCGATCAGGTGTGGCGGCACTGTTTTGATGCACTCGTTCCCGGAGGCCGGCTGGTCTGTGTCGTGGGGGACGTCTGTCTCTCACGCCGCAAGAACAACGGACGTCACACGGTCATCCCGCTCCACGCGTCCATCCAGGAGCATTGCCGCGCGATCGGCTTCGACAACCTCGCGCCGATCATCTGGCACAAGATCGCCAACGCGGCCTACGAGGTTGAGGGTGCGGGGGGATTCCTCGGCAAACCCTATGAACCCAACGCCGTGATCAAGAACGACATCGAGTTTATCCTGATGCTGCGCAAGCCTGGCGGCTATCGTAAGCCATCGCTGCCGGCGAGAATCCTGAGCCTCATTTCGGCGGCGAACCATCAGAAGTGGTTCCAGCAAATCTGGACCGGCCTGACCGGTGCGTCGACCCGGCACCATCCGGCGCCCTTTCCGATTGAGCTGGCCGAACGACTT
>CAYRXN010000079.1:0-3230 GCA_964428275.1 uncultured Planctomycetales bacterium
TCGTGGGCCTCCTCCTTGGCGCGCTGGGGGACGGTCACCTGCCGCTGATCGTCCCAGCCACGATTGGTCTTGTTGCCCGGTGCGGCGGCGGTGCCGTGTTTCCGCCAGACCGCGCGCTGGCGCACCAGCTCGTACGACACCGCTCCGTGCAGGGCGCGGAACGAATTGAGGTTCTTCACCTCGACGATCGGCGTGTGGACCACCTCCGCGCCCGCGCGGATGCGCAGGTTGATGTTCGGCTCGAAACGCATCTGCCCCTTTTGCATGTTGGCTTCGCTGACGCCGAGGTAGCGGACCAGCCGTTGCAGCTCGACCGCGAAATGCCGCACCTGGTCGGCGCTGGTGAAGTCCGGTTCGGTGACGATCTCCAGCAGCGGCGTCCCCGCCCGGTTGAGGTCCACCGCCGTGAACGGCCCGAGGTCGTGCACGTTCTTGCCGGCGTCTTCCTCCAGGTGGGCCCGGCGGATGCGTATCTTCTGAATGCGATGGTCGCTCTTGAGCTCGATGTACCCCCCCACGCACAACGGCAGGTCGTACTGCGAAATCTGGTAGTTCTTGGGCAGGTCGGGATAGTAGTAGCTCTTGCGGTCCCACCGAGAAACGGGCGAAATCGAACAGTTCAGCGCCAGCCCCGTCAGAATCGCGTATTCCACCGCCTGCCGATTCATCACCGGCAGCGCTCCGGGCAGCCCCAGGCACACCGGGCAGACGCGCGAGTTCGGCGGCGCCCCGAACTCCACGGCGCAGCCACACCACATCTTCGAACGCGTCGCGAGCTGAACGTGCACTTCCAGGCCGATGATCGGCTCGATGATTGCTTCGGTCGTTGCCGTCATTCTCCGACCTCGACGACCTCCGGTCGGGTGAAGGTCGTAATCGTGCCCGCCTCGTCGAATCCGGCCCGCGCCACCAGCGCCAGCGCCGCCTGGTTGTGCCCGGCCACCTGCATGCAGATCGGTCGCAGGGACCAGCGCCGCGCCGTGCCGATCGCAAACCGCAACAGCGCGGTCGCGACGCGCTGGCGGCGCGCCTCGGGCACCACGTACAGGTCGCACAGCCGGCCGATCGGCCCGACCTGGTACACCGAAATCACGCCCACCGGCTCGTCGCCGCGCAGGGCCACGAACGCATCGTATTGCGGATCGTCCAGCCGTTCGAGTTGCACCTGCGTGAGCTCCGCCGCCAGCAGGTCCGGCTCCGCGGCGAGCGCTTGCGGCCCGCGCTGCGGCAGCTCGTTGCTGCGGCGCGCGATGACGGTGGTGTACGCCCGGCGCATCGCCCGCCCGCCGACGATCCGCAACTCCCCCGCCGAGTCTGCTCCGGCCAGTGGCACGTCGGGCATGACGAAGGCCCGGCGCTGGCGGCGCCGGAACCCCAGCGGCTCGACCAGTCGGGCGACCGGCTCGACCTGCTGGATCGCGGCCGGGATCCACTGCGAGCAGCGAACGCCGCGGCTCTGAAAGAAACCGTCCACGGCGGCCACCGGGTCGGGCGCGTCCTCGTCGAGTATGACTTCGCCCACGAAGTTGCAGCCGGGCACGTGCGGGTAGGCGGGGTTGGTGTAGGCGTATCCGCAAGACAGCGTCGTACGTTCGCTGACCTGCTCGAAGTACTGCTGGCTGGATCGCCGAATCGCCGCGGTGATTGGGTCGTCCTGCATCGGCGCAATTATAGCCGGTGCTGAAAAGTTCACAGGGTTGCGTGTTTTTTCACACCCGCCGCGCCCCGACCGGAGGCGCTGCGCAGGATGTGCCTGCCGGCGGACGGGCGGCGGCGCGGCGGGCACGCCGATTCCGTTCACGCCCGCTTGCGCCGCCCGGCACCGGCGCCGCGGGGACGTCGTTCCTGCAATACATGCGCACTTACGCACGCGAAAGGTGGCACACGGTTTGCAATTCCGAGGGGTGCGGCTCCGCGCCGTCGTCGCCCGACGCCGAGGCGGATTCGCCGATTGGGGGTCCATCGCGGGGCGAGCCGAGCCAGCCCCCCACGCCCCGCATTCGTTGTCACGCAGTCGCGCAGCGACAGGAGACGATCATGGCCGAAGTCGAAACGAAAGACCGAGTGTTCGAGCCACCCGCAGAGTTCGTCGAGCGGGCGCACATCAAGTCGATGGACCAGTACCGCCAGATGTACAACCGTTCCATCGAGGATCCGGAGGGCTTCTGGGGCGAGATCGCCGAGGGATTCTTCTGGAAGCAGAAATGGACCAAGGTCCGCGAGTACGACTTCACCGGCGACATCTCGATCAAGTGGTTCCTCGGCGCCAAGACCAACATCACCTACAACTGCCTCGACCGGCACCTCGACACGCGCGGCGACCAGGTCGCCATCCTCTGGGAGGGCAACGAGCCCGGCGAGGATGCCAAGCTGACCTACCGGGAGCTGCACGCCGAGGTCTGCAGGTTCGCCAACGTGCTCAAGCAGTTCGGTGTCAAGAAGGGCGACCGCGTCAGCATCTACATGCCGATGGTCAAGGAGCTGGCCATCGCCATGCTGGCCTGCGCCCGGATCGGCGCGATCCACTCGATCGTCTTCGGCGGTTTCAGCCCCGACTCGCTGGCCGACCGCATCGTCGATTCCACCTGCGAGTTCCTGATCACGACCGACGGCGTGATGCGCGGCGCCAAGGCGATCGCGCTCAAGGCCAACGCGGACGCGGCGATGGACCTGGCCGCCAAGCAGGGCGTGACCGTCAAGACCTGCATCGTCTACCAGCGCGTCGGCGACAAGGTCTCGATTACGATGCAGGACGGCCGCGACCACTGGTGGCACGACGTGATGGAGACCGCCTCGCCCGAGTGCGAGTGCGAGTGGATGGACTCGGAAGACCCGCTCTTCATCCTCTACACCTCGGGCTCGACCGGCAAGCCCAAGGGCGTGCTGCACACCGTCGGCGGCTACATGGTCTACACCGCCATCACGCACAAGTACATCTTCGATTACCACGACGGCGACATCTACTGGTGCACGGCCGACATCGGCTGGGTCACCGGCCACTCGTACATCGTCTACGGCCCGCTGTGCAACGGGGCCACGACGGTGATGTTCGAGGGCATCCCGACCTATCCCGACGCCGGCCGGTTCTGGGACATCGTCGACAAGTACAAGGTCAACCAGTTCTACACCGCGCCCACCGCCATCCGGGCCCTGATGCGCGAGGGTGAAGAGCACGTGCTCAAGCGCGATCTCTCCAGCCTGCGGCTGCTGGGCACCGTCGGCGAGCCGAT
>CAYRXN010000080.1:0-3438 GCA_964428275.1 uncultured Planctomycetales bacterium
ATCCCTCGGTCCCTTTGTGAATGGCGAATGCCCCCCCTTCGTCCCTCAGTCCCTCAATCCCTGCTCCCTTTATCCCTTCATCTCTCCGTGCCTCGTCGCCGCTCGGCGGCGGAACCTGCCACGCCCAGCGGACCGGCGACCCCCAGAACAAGTGTACTCCCGATCGCGGCACGGGTTTTGAAAAAGTAAACCGCAACGCGCGCACGCCGTCGCCGTCGGCATCGAGGCATGTAGCCGTAAAGTCATCGCGAGAAACGAGTTGCGAGCCGGCGGCGGGGGGTGGGCGTCCGGTCGCCTCGGCGTTGAGCAGCCGCAACGGCCCGGAGAAATACCGATCGCGCGTCAGGCGAAGTTCGATCGTGCGCGCGTCGATCCGTCGCAGCGCCGCCGGCGAAACCATCCCGAGCAGCCGCGTGGACCACGTGAGCGCGACGACGTGCAGGTCGTGCGCACCCGTGCGCTGCTCGACGGCGAGCTTGACGTAGTGAGCGATCATCGGGAGGTTTGCGATGTACAGCGTGTCGCCGTCGCGAACCGGGACCGGTGCGGTTGCGATTTCCTCGACGACCTGGTCCTCGACCGACTGCGCCGTATCGAGCGCGAAACCGAACATCGCGGTCGCCGTGCCGAACACGAGGCCGGTCAGCAGGATGCCGAGCCACATCGCCGGCCGGCGGCGCGGGCGGGGCGGGGCGGGCCTCGGGGCCGGCGCCGGCGCGTCTCCGCTTATCCACTGAAAGAACAGCATCGTCATGATCGCCCAGCCGACGCCGGGAAGGTACAGATGGTGCGGCGACTCGAACGCCGGCAGCACGGGGGCCATGAACCCCAGGAGGCAAGCCGGCCCGAGCCAGCCCGCGAGTCGGCCGCGGTTACGGGCGATCAGCACGGCGAGTGCGGCCGCGACAGCTGCGCTCAGGCCGTAGAACGCCAGCGGGTGGGCGCGGAAGTACGCCAGGCCGCCGATGGGCACGCACGGCACCAGCAGGAACTCCCCGAGCAGGTAATAGCACGTCTTGTCGAAGATGTAGCGGAAGAAGTCGGGGTCGGTCGGCGGGATGACGTAGGGCTTGGGCGGCAGCGCCGCGCCGCCCAGGCAGTGCGTGCGGACGAGCAGGTAGCCGCCGGCGAGCAGCCCGAAGAGCACGAAGGCGGGCCAGACGTGCCGAGGATGCGCGACCGCGCGGGTCCAAGCCCGCGGCTGTTCTTGGGAGACGTGGGCCGCGCGGGCGGACGCGGAACGCGCCGCGCAGCGAAACCGCGCTTCTGGCCGGGAATCGGGGGCTGGCGGGGGACTTTCCCGCATCTCTCCGGGCGGGATGCTCGCGCGACCCCGACGTGCGGCGCCCGCCGATCGCCGGACCGCTGGTTCGACGCACAACAGCACGGCCGGAAGCATGATCGCGTTTTCGCGGCAGCCCAGCGCCAGGGCGAACAGAATCAGACACGCCGCCAGCCAGGCGGCGCGACGCGCCCGCGAGGGCGGCGACTCGCTGGCTTGTTCGCCGGGCATCGGCCACGGGCGGAAGTTGGCCCAGCAGAGCATGGCGCCGAGCGTGAGGGTGGTGACCATCAGCTCGGTCTGCGAGGCGATCCACTGGACGGTCGCGACGTGGGCGGGGTGGATGGCGAACAGGGCTGCCGCCGCCCAGGCGAGCCGGCGTGAGGCCCCCAGCCGCCGCAGCAGCAGCATCAGCAGCACGGACGCCGCCAGATGCCAGACCAGCGACGCCGCGTGCAGCGCGACCGGGCTCCACGCAAACAGCGTGTACGTCAGCTTCATGGCGCCAAAGGCGACGGGGCGGAAGAACCGCAGCGTGACCTCGGGCAGCCACCACAGGTCGATCACGCCGCCGACGAGTTCGAGTCGGCAGGCGTCGGTCAGGCCGCGCAGCGACCAGTCGCAGGCGCGCAGTTGCCGGAAATGGGCGTAATCGTCCATGAACAGGCCGTAGTGCAAGGCCCGTCCGTGCAGCGCCCCGATCAGCGTGGCCAGCGCGAGAACCCCCCAGAGCACCCACCAGCGGGCAAGGCGGTTCGACGGCGTGCGTGTCTCGCGGGTCGGCATGGGTCGGTTCGGGGTCTCGCGCTGCTCAGCCGCGGCGGCGCGGGGTTTCGGGATTCTACGTCAGGTGCCCCCGTCGGGCGGCGGGCGCGAGGCTCAGCTCGGCGGGGGGCTCGACGGCGCGCCGGCTTCCGCGGCGACGGTCGTTTCGTCGTCCGGCGACCGCTCGAACGTCTGGAGCTCGGCCTTGCTCGGCAGGTGCGCCCCGAGCAGCGGGACCAGCACGCCGGGCAGTGCCCAGGCGAGCTGCGTCAGCCGGTTGGCCAGCGCGAACGCGACCGCGGCCGAGGCGTGGTTGAGTCCGCCGAGCGTGAAGAACTTGATGTACGCCGCCTCCATCACGCCCACCGCCTGCGGCGGCGAGATCGGGATCGCGCCGATGAGAAAGCCGAGCGGGACGAAGATGAAATAGAGCGTGAAGTCGCCGCGCATGCCCAGGGCGCGCGACATGACGTACGCGGCGATCACGACGATCAGTTGCAGTACGAGTGTGTTGAGCAGCGAGAGCGCCACGAGCGCCTTGTGGTGGCGAATGGCGACCGTGGCCCGGCCGATGCGCAGGATTTGATCGGAAGCGGGCAGCTTCTCGGCCAGCTCGGGCAACTTGATGAAGTGCCGCAGTCGCTTGCTGAAAACGAAGATGGCGCCGACGGCCAGACCGCACCAGATCAGCGCCAGCCCGCCGGCCAGCGAGTTGCGGTAGGCCGGTTCCCACTGGATGCGGTTCCACGCGAACAGAAACGTCACACTGGCGAGAATCATCAGCCCGCTGAGGCCCACGGCCCGGTCGAGGAACACGGTCGTGACCGCTTCCGTCTTGCGATGCGTAAAGCGGGTGATGTAGTACGCCTTGATGACGTCGCCGCCGGTGGTGCCCGGCAATGCGAAATTGAAGAAGTTGCCCGCGTAGGAGAACTTGATCGCGTTCCAGTACGAGAGCTTGACGTCCTGGATCGCCAGCATCCAGACCAGCCGAATCGACTGGAGCAGCGGTACCGGCAGGAAGATCAGAATCGCCAGCAGCGCCCGGCCGGCGTTCATCCGGCTGACTACGCCGCGGATTCCGTAGCGGATGTCCGGGATGTCGCTGCCTTCGATGAAGGCGATCTGATCGGAGGGGATGGTCTGGCGCTGTCCGTCGCGCAGGATGACGACTTCGCGGAGGGTTCCGTCGTCGCCGGTGCGCTCCTCGAGCAGGCGATAGCGCTCGCCGGGGACGCCGCGCAGGGCCACCGTGTCATACCACGAGACGGCGTGCACGAGGTAGGCGATCGCGACGAGGCACAGCCCGTAGCGCAGCAACGGCATCAGCCAGCGTTTGAGGCTACGTTTCATGGGGGGCGACCATCCTCCTGCCCGCTGGCGGACCGGCC
>CAYRXN010000081.1:0-12009 GCA_964428275.1 uncultured Planctomycetales bacterium
GCTGGGGGTCGAGCACGCCGCTGCGCAAGGTGCGCAACGTGTGATAGGCACCCATGTCCAGCACGTGCTCGCTGGTGAGCGTTTCTTGCAGGCGGACCTCGACCACCTCGTGCCCCCAGCCGGTCAGGACGGCGACCACGCTGCCGTCGTCGAAGTGGTACTGCTGCGTCTGGCGCACGTAGGAGAGCTGGTACTCGCGCCCCCGGAGTCGGCCGCGAATCCAGCCGCCCTCGGGCCGCTCGGCGAGCACGAAACCGTCGGGCCCTCCCACCACGAACCCGTCCCGCCGGCCGGCCCGCACCCACGACTCGACCGTGCGGAAAAAGCCGGGTTTCTCGACATACGGGCCGCCGTACTCCGGGCAGAAGGTGTCGCAGTTGCCGCATTCGTTGCAGAAATCGGCGAAACAGGCGATCTGCGACTTACGCTTGATCTCGAAGCGCCGCCGCGCTCCCGGGCGCCAGGTGCCGTCCGGCGCGATGCGCACGTCGTGATAGTCGAACGCGACCACCGGCGTCGGGTAGACGAAGTTGGCGGCGTTCGGGCAGACCGGCAGGCACTTCTCGCAGGTGATGCAGTCGAACAGCGCCAGGTGCGAGTCGATCCGCTGGGGGACGCGGCGGTTGCGATCCGCCCGGTAGCGCGGGTCGCGCGCCGCCGCCGCGGCCGCCTGCGCCAGGTTGTCGGCGGCCGCACGCCGCACGCGGGCCGGCGCATCGGGCGCAGCGGGTTCCGGCCGCCCGTCGCCGCCGGCGCGCTGGAGGATCAGCCCGTCGATCGTGTCGGCGCCGGCGTCGCGCAGCGCTTTTTCGAGCGCGGCGAGGTACCAGGTCATCCGCCCGTAGCCGCCGGGACGCAGCATGTCGGTGCATACCGACACCGGCACGAAGCCGCACGCCACCACGTCGGCGACGTTGCCGCGGTCGACGCCGGCGGAAAACGACATCGGCAGGTCGGGCCCGACGCGGCGGCGGAATTCGTCGGCCAGCGCGAGCGTCAGGACGTGCAGCGGCCGGCCGGAGAGATACATCGTCTTCGCCTGCCGCGGCAAGACGTCGCGATGGTTCGCCACCTCCAGCGTGTTGCAGAACTTGACGCCGAAGTGCCGGCCCCGGCCCGCGGCCAGTGCGGCGAGCCGCCGGGACAGCGCGACCGCTTCGTCGAGCCGCAGCCCCTGCGCGTAGGCCGCGGGGGGCACGCGCAGGTCGGCATAGCCGAGCACGTCGTGCAAGAGGTGTTCGAGCCGCCCGCGGCCGAGCATCGGCGGGTTCAGCTTGACGATCACGTCGAGATCGTGCTCGCAGAGCAGGTGTTCACAGATGCGTTCGATCTGGTCGGCGGGGCAGCCGTGGAACGTCGAGAGCGTGACGCTGCCGGCGATGCGGGCGGGATAGTGCCACCGGCGGGCGGCGGCGAACTCGCGCGGGATCTCGCGGCGCAGCGCGTCGATGATCGGCTGGGCATCGCGCATCGCCGCCAGGAAGCGGCTGACTTTCTCGCCCCGGATGCCGGCCAGGTCGTAGCCGACGCTGATGTCCAGCCGCAGCGCGCCGGCCAGCCCGTCGAGTCGGCCGCCGCCCAGGTCGGGGTGGTTGCGGAACATCTGGATCAGCATCGCACCGGCGACGTACTCGCGCAGCGTCTGTTCGACGCGCAGCTCCTGCGACCATTCGACGTTGTAGCCGACCGTCTGCATGTCGATGCAGGGCCGCGGAATCGTGAGGTGGTCGTTTTCCTGGACGGTCTTGAGTTCGAGGATGCGGCCGCCGGCGACGTAGCTCAGGAGGATGTTCTGGGCCATCTGGGTATGCGGTCCGGCCGCGGGCCCGAGCGGGTTGCCGGCGCGCTGGCCGTGGAAGTCCACGCTCAGGTCGGGGCCGTCGGGCCGCGGCAGGTACCACCTGCGGCGGGGAAGCTCGAAGAGCGCGTCCTGACGCTGCGGCTCCAGGTGAAGCCGGGTCACGAGGTCGCGGAATGGAACCGGATGCAGCGCTGCCATCGGCGGGTAGGGTAACGCAAAGACACCGCCAGAAGCAAAGCGAGGCCGAAGTGGTGATTTGCGAATGGGTGTAACCGATCTTCACGACAACTCCCGTTCGCCGGGGCCGATCGGCCAGTCGGCGCAGGGGACGAACCTGACCCGCGAAGAGAAGCGGCGCCCGGTTCATTTTTGCTCACTCGACGTTATGATGAGGCAACGTCGGGCCGACCGATTCGCTTGATCACAGTCGCTTATCCGGGAGCTTGCCTTGAACGCGCAGGCCGATGCCGCCGGTGGTGGAGCCACACGCCGCACGCTCCGGGAGGGATTCCGGGCGCTGCTGCGGCTGTGCAACAATCCCTTGAGTCTGCTCGGGCTGTTCATCGTCACGGTGTCGTTGCTGCTGGCGGTGACGTTCTTCCTCTTCACGGTCGTCACCGGCAAGAGCAACCGCTACCTCGACGTGGTCGGCTTCCTGATCCTGCCGGGCGTGTTCGCGACCGGGCTGGCCATCGTTCCGGTCGGCGTGATCTGGGCCCACCTGCGCCGCCGGCGCGGCCTGGAGGGTGTGCCCCGGCGCTTGCGGATCGACCTGGCCGACGCGCGGACGCGCGGCGCGGTCGCGGTCTTCCTGGGCGCGACGTTCTTCATCGTGTTGCCGGCGCTGGCGGTGTTGAGCTACGAGGGCTACACCTTCACCGAATCGACCGAGTTCTGCGCCACGGTGTGCCATACGGTGATGAAGCCGGAGGGAACCGCCCACGCCGGCTCCCCGCACGCGCGGGTCACCTGCGCCCAGTGCCACATCGGCGAGGGCGCGGGCTGGTTCGTGAAGGCCAAGCTCTCCGGGCTGCGCCAGGTGTGGGCGGTGTGGACCGACTCCTACTCGCGCCCGATTCCGCCGGCGATCACCGACCTGCGGCCCGCGCGCGACACCTGCGAGCAGTGCCACTGGCCGGCCAAGTTCTTCGGTTCGCAGCTCAAGGAGCTCGTACACTTCTCACCCGACGAAAAGAACACCCGCCGCGTGGTCCGGCTGCTGCTCAAGACCGGCGGAGCCGACGAGCGCGAGGGCCGCGTCGGCGGCATCCACATGCACATGCTGGTTTCCGGCAGCATCGAGTACGTCGCTACCGACGACCACCTCCAGGAGATTCCCTGGGTGCGCTACCACACCCCCGACGGGCAGACGGTCGTGTACCGCGCCGACGGCAAGCCGTCCGACGCGCCGCCGCCGGCGGGGACCATGCGGACCATCGACTGCATGGACTGCCACAACCGCGGCGCGCACCACTTCCGCCCCCCCCAGGCGGCGATCAACCTGCAAATGGACGCGGGACGCATCGACCCGGCGCTGCCGTATATCAAGCGGGAAGCGGTCGCCGCGCTGGTCGGCGACTACCCCGACACCGCGACCGCCGAGCGCGAGATCGCGCGAAGAATCACCACGTTCTACCGCGAGAACTACCCCGATCTCTGGTCGGCGCGGAACGAGGCGGTCCGCACCGCCGTGCGGCGAATCCAGGAGGTGTATCGGCGCAGCTTCTTTCCCGAAATGCGATCGGATTGGCGCACCTACCCGGAGAACATCGGGCACATGATCTCGCCGGGCTGTTTCCGCTGCCACGACGGGCTGCACGTCGACGCGCGCGGACAGGCCATCAGCTCGAGCTGCACCACCTGCCACGACTTCCTGACGCCGATCGAGGACCGCGCAGGGGAGTTCCGCCAGGGCGGCTTTACCCACTCGATGAACCTGGTCCAGCACCAGAAGCTGCGCTGCAACCAGTGCCACACCGGCGGGCCGCTGCCCCTGTGTTACGACTGTCACGCCACCGGCCAGGCCCTCGAGAACTGGCGGCGCGGCCGGCTGCGCCGACCACCCGCAGCCCGGTAGGTCCTCCGCCGCCGGTGCGGTCAGCCGCCGCGGCGCCACCAGTCGGGGACGATGATCTCACGCCCGTCGGCGGTCGTGGCGACCGCGAACGCGGCCCCGTAGATGCCCGCCAGCGCCTCGGGCGCGATCACCGCGGACGCGGGGCCGTCCGCCGCGATGCGTCCTGCGCATACTGCGACCACGCGCCCGCCCAGCGCCGCCGGCAGTTGCAGGTCGTGGCTGATGAGCACGAGCGCCCGTCCCCGCCTGCGCCAGGCCCGCAGCAGCGCGACCAGCTCGGCCTGGTACCCCGGGTCGAGCGCGGTATTGGGCTCGTCGAGGAACATGACCTGCGCATCCTGCGCGATGGCGGCGGCGATGAGCGTTTTCTGGCGCTCGCCGCCGCTGAGCGTATCCACGCGCCGCCCGGCCAGCGCGCTCAACCCGCAGGCCGCCAGCGCGTCGTCCACCTGCCGGCGATCCGCCGGCGACAGCGGCCGCAGCGGCGAGCCGTGGGGGAATCGGCCGGTCTCGACGACTTCGCGGACGGTAAATGCCGGCAGCCGCTCGACCGTCTGCGGGACGTACGAGGCGAACCGCCCCCGGGCCGCGGCCGACAAGGCGGCCAACGGCCGGTCGTTGACCGCAACCCGCCCGGCGGCCGCCGGCAGCAGTCCGAGCATCGCGAGCATCAGCGTGGTCTTGCCCGATCCGTTGGGGCCGATCAGCGAGAGACATTCGCCGTCGCGCAGCGTCAGATCGACTTCGTGCAGGATGGTCCGCCCGCCGCGCTGCACGCGCAACCGTTCGCACGCGAGGCGCCAGGGGGGGCGGATGTCGTGCGGGTGAGGGGACATCGGGTCGGCTCTGCTCCAGCGCATCGGACGTTCGTCGCACCCGGGATGGTAGTGGGGCGGGGTTGCGCGCCGCAACCGCTTGTGTGCGACTCTGCTGTTGTGACCGCGACCCGACAGCCACGAATCGCGGGAGCAGCGAACCGAAAACGAATCTTGTGTGCCACCCGGCGGCGGGGATAATGGCGTCATCATGCTGCGCGGATTCCGGCACACCCTGTTCCTGTTGTTGCAGGTCGGCGTCATCCTCAGCGGGGCGATCGCTCTGGCGCTGTGGCCCCAGTCATGGCGGGCGGTGGCGGTGTGTCTGGCGGGGGCCTTGCTGGCGTCGCTGATCTGCGAGCGCATCGCCAGCCGGTATCTTCGCCGAACGCTGGGCAGCCTGCGCCGCGTCGCGGACGATCTCGGCCGCGGCCGCCAGCCGCCCAACCTGCCTGCGCCGACGGGCGGGGATTTCCACAAGCTGGTCAGCGCGATCAATCTGGTCGCCTCGCGCCTGGCCGAGGCGGGTCGCGAAGAACAGCGCCTGCACGAGGAGCTGCGCCGCCGCGAGCGGCTGGCTTTCCTCGGCGAGCTCGCCGCGACCGTGGCTCACGAAGTCAACAACCCGCTCGACGGCATTCAGAACTGCTCCCGAATCCTGCGGCGCAGCCTGGTCGACGACCCCCAGCGGGCGCGCGAGATGCTCGACCTGATCGACAGTGGGCTCGTGCGGATCGACCTGATCGTCCGCCGGCTGTTGACGCTGGCGCGCGAGCACGTGATTCGGCCGGTGCAGACCCGCATTCGTGACGTCATCGAACAGGCACTCCAGGCCACGGGAACGCGTTTCGACGAACGGGGCATCCGCGTGCAGCGCCGGTACGAGATGGATGAGGACTACGCCCTGGTCGATCCGCCGCTGCTCCAGCAGGTATTCGTCAACATTCTTCTGAACGCCACCGACAGCATGCCGGACGGCGGCGACCTGACCATCCGGATCCGCTGCCGGCGACTGGCACTCAAGTCCGAGGAGGACTCGGACATCGGCTGCGACGCGGTTTGCGTGGAGATCAGCGATACGGGCACGGGAATCGCGCCGGACGTCCTGCCGCACATCTTCGAACCGTTCTTCACCACCAAGGGACGTGGCCGCGGCACCGGCCTGGGGCTCGCGATCGCGACGCGCATCGTCGATGCTCACCGCGGGAGCCTGGACGTCGAGTCGGCCGAAGGGCGGGGCACCACGTTCCGTATCCTGCTCCCGGCGATGGACTATCCCGCCGAGCGCGAAGAGGGCGCCCTGCACCGTCGCGGCGCCGGGGCGGGACACGGAGCATGAACGCGGCCTGCTCTCGGAAAACCCGGCCCGGCGACGCCGAGGGCCCCGTGAATAACCCGCCGGGTCCGGCCGTCAGAATGCTGCCGTCGTGCAGCGACCGCAGGGCGGTGCGGATTACCGGACGGTGTGGCCCGGGAATCGACGCCAAACCTTCGCGAGTTGGTCGTGTCCACAAGGGCAGGTGATTCAGTGCCAGAGCAGTGCTCGACGGGAGGCGGACCGGGCGATGCGGAGTTGGTACGGCAAGCGCGGGCCGGACGGACCGAGGCGTTCGACGCGCTGATCGAACGTTACCAGCGCCGGGCGGTATCGGTGGCGTACCGGCTGGTCGGCAACCTGCACGACGCACTCGAGGTAACCCAGGACGCCTTCATTCGGGCGTTCAAGGGCATCGACACGCTCGAAAACGGTCAGCGCTTCGGCTCGTGGCTGTTGCGGATCGTGACGAACCTGTCGCTGAACTTCCGACGGGACCGGGCGGTTCGGGGCCCGCGCATCTCGCTGGACGACTGCTTGCGTGAAGATGGCACGGCTCCCGTCGCTCGGCTGGCCGATGCGCCCCACTCCGACCAGCGTCCGGGCGCCGAGCTGGCCGCCAGCGAGCTGCACGAGGTCGTGCAGGCCGCGATGGCAGAACTGCCCGAGGCCCAGCGCACGGCCCTGGTGCTCTTTGGCCTGGAACAGTTGCCGCAAAAGCAGGTGGCCGAGATCATGGGTTGCAGCGTGGAAGCCGTGAAGTGGCACGTGTTCCAGGCCCGCCGAAAGCTGCGCGAGCGTCTGGCGGACTACATGTAATGGACGTGGACCGATTCGAACAACTTGTCAGTCGCTGGCTCGACGAGCCGCAGCGCGAGGATCTGCTCGAAGAGATCGAGACGTGCTGCGCGCAGGCTCCCGATCTTCGAACCGTTTACGAGGCGTGGGTGCGGCTCGACGCACTGATCCGCGCCGCCGGGCGCGACGTGGACGCGGCGGTGGACTGGGCGCGGCTGCGAGCCCGGGTGCTGGCATGTTGCGCCGCTGAGTTGCCCGATGACGACTTCGAGCGTTTTCTGCGCGCCTCGACCGGGCTCGACGCGGCGGTGGACTGGGCGCGACTGCGCGATCGCATCGCCGCTTCGGTACGCAGGGACTCGACGCGCGCCGCCCGCGGTTGGAACCGGCCGGGGCTGCGGACCGCGGTGGCGTTGCTGGCCACGGCCGCGACGCTGCTGCTGGTTTCGCCGCGGATCGTCGCCTGGCGCAAGCGCGCGCCGGCAGGCGGCACGCACACGAGCCTCCTCCACGCCGGAACGGCCGCAAACGTCTTCGGTCGCGGTGTGGTCAGGTTGCGGATCGGTCCGCCGCCGGGGGGACGGCGCTGGGTCGCTGCGTCACAGGCCGCGCTGGCGTCCGGTCGCCAGGCCGAAGGTTCCGAGTTCTACATGATGATCGATTCGCCACGGCCGGTCGTCGAGGCGGGTCATCGTCTTTCGCCGTTCGGTTTCCAGTAGGGCGTGTTTCCATGATCTGCCGTTTCCGCCACATGCATCGCGTTTGCGTTCTGGGGGTTGTCGCAGGAGGGCTGCTCGCCGTTCCGGGGACGGCCCGGGGCCAATCCGCACGCGATTCGGTGGAGCTGGCGCTGGACCGGCCGGCCCCGGACATCGCGATCCCGCTCTCACCGATGCGCGAGGCCCTGGAACGTATCGAGCAAAAGACCGGCCTGCGGTTCGCGATCGACGAAACCCTGTTCGACTACATGCCCTACGGCAAGCAAACCCGCATCGCGGTGACGATCCGGGACACGAGCGTGCGCGCCGGTCTGTCGCGCATGCTCGACGGGCTGGGGCTGGCCATGCGGGTGGACAAGGGTGCGGTCGGAATCCGACCGGGCCCCGTACTGCGGCGGCTCGGGCGGCGGCTGACGGCGCGGGAAATCGAGCTGCTGGGCAGGCTGGCGTCCGGCCCGTGGAGCCGGCTGGCGCGTGGCGCTGCCGCCGTAGCTCTGGACCTGCGATTGCCGCCGGAAACCCGACCGCGCGAGCGGCTGGACCGTGCGCTGGCCCAGGTGCACGCGCCCAATGCGCTGCGTCAGCTCGAGGCCGCCTGCCAGACACTGGGCTGGGTGTGGTACCCGCAGGGGGATGCCGTCGTCGTGTATCCGCGGGCCGAAGATATCCGGCGGCGCCTGAGTCGGCCGCTCGATCTCGATTTCCATCGCATACCACTCGACGAGCTGCTGGTCACGCTTGGCCAGCGCGTCGGCGTGCTCGTACGCTTCGAGCCGGGAGCGCTCGGCAAGATTGCCGCCAGCCAGCGCACTGTGGACCTGACCCAGCGCGGCGTCAGCGTACGCCAGGTGCTCGAACGCATCTGCGGCAACACCGGGCTGCGCTACGAGCTCGACGGCGAGGGCATCTTCGTCCACGGCCCCGCCTCCGAGGCGATCGGCCCCACCGCCGCCAGTATCCAGCAGTGGGTGCGCATCGAGCTCGAACTCCGCTCCGGCGTCAAAATGGACGTATTTCTGCGCCAGGACCAGCTCCCGCCCGACCTGCACCGCGAGATGCAAGAGAAGCTGCGCGAGGTGCTCAAACAGCCCTGACCGCAACGTCCCCGCGCCGCGGAACCACCCACACGCAAAGACGACGCCACAGGTCCGCACGCAGCGGACGGTCCGCGGAACGTCCTGCGCCCGGCGCTCCTGTCGTTTCGCGCTGCGCCGCGAAGCGCCGGCCGGTTGTTCCGCCGTCGCGTACCCGGGCCCGCCAGGCCAATTATGCCCGCTTGCGTAATTTAGCATGTATCAGTATTGAATGATAGGAAAATGTCGCACGCCCGGCGCGCGATGACTTGGCGCCGCAACCGCCGCGCCGTTTAATGCGGATCGGGCACGTCCCGGCGCGGGGACGCCCACGCACGCAGGCGACGCGATTCGTTCGGCGCGGTTCGAATCGCGGCGCCGACCACCACACACTGGGGATTGGCACGATGAATCGACTGGCACGCACGCTTGTTGGAACGTGGATGGCGCTCGCCCTCGTCACGACCGGCACCGCGGCGCCGCCCGCCGGCGCCACGTCCGCGGCGAACGAAGACAATCTCGCCGTTCTGGAAGCGATCTACGCTGCGCAGCAGAAGCGTCTGGGCGAGCTCGAAAGGCAGGTGGCCGCGGTCGTCCAGGATGCCGACGCCGCCCGTATCGCCGCGATGAAGCGGCAGATCCGCGAGGTGCTCAGCGATGCGGAGTTCCGCGAGTCGCTCGTGCCGACCACGACGCAGGTGGGTTACGACAAGGGTTTCTACATCAAGACCACCGACGACAGGTTCTCGCTGCGCGTCTCGTGGATCGCCCAGTTCCGCTGGACGCACTACGGAACCGGCAGCCGCAACCGCTACCTCACCCCGCGGCTCGAGCGTGACGACCGCACCGGTTTCGATTTCGCCCGCCTGCGGCTGCGCTTCTACGGCCACGCGTGGGACCCCGACCTGACCTACTTCTTCTCGTTCACGCACGCGGCCAACACGCGCTACGACGTGCGCCCGATCTACGCCTGGCTGAACTACCGCTTCTGCGACGCGTTCCAGGTTTCCGTCGGCGAAATGCGGCTGGCCAGCACGCGGGCCCAGACGTCGGCGATCACGCGCTACCAGCTGGTCGAGCTGCCGTTTTCGGACGCGGTCTTCGGGGCCGGCGTGGGGCTGGGGGTGCGGATGTGGGGGCGTCTGTTCGACCGGCGCATCACCTGGTACCTCGATGTGGTCAACGCGATGAACTCGCCGGCCAATCGCACGATCACCAACGACCCCGCCGAACTCGACAACAGCCCCGCCATCCTGCTGCGGGTGATCTGGCACGCTCTGGGCGACAACCCCGGCAAGGAGTTTCCCAACCAGTCGGACACGGCGTTTCACGAATCGCCCGCGCTGGACCTGGGCGTGCACTACTGGTTCGACGACGACGAGGGGACGGCGTTCACGTCGCGCATCCCGTTCGCCAACCCCAACCGCCAGTGGGGCCAGGGCGCGTTCGGACTGACCAACTCCAACGGCATGCAGGTTCACACGGTCGGCTACGAGGCGGCGTTCCAGTATCGCGGCTTCGCGGCCGTTTCCGAGTTTCACGTGCGATTCCTCGACCCCCGCCGGGCCGGCCGCCGACCGTTTACGCCCTGGTGGCTGATGACCCGCGAGGGCGATACGACGAGCTTCTACGGCGGGTACCTGCAGATGGGGTACTTCCTGCCGATCCCCGGCCTGGAGCGCAAGCTGGAGATCGCGGCCCGCGTCGAGGGCGTCGGCGGCATCGACCCCGGCAACCAGGGATCGTGGATGTACACCGCCGGCGTGAACTACTTCATCCACGGCGAAAAGGTCAAGCTCCAGGCGGATATCTCGAAGATCGAGGAATCGCCGATCTCGAGCGGCACCTACGGAATCGCCAACGTCAACGACAAGGCGATCCTCGCCCGCGTGCAGTTGCAGGTGGCATTCTAGCGCAACGTCTGCGCGGGGAGGCCGCCGGCAAGTGCTTCGTGCGGCCTTCGGCCGCAACCAGAAGGACAGAGGGAGCAAGGGACCAAGGGACTGAGGGACTGAGGGATCAGAAGCCCAAATGCGCGTGAAGGTCCCGGTCGCCGCCGCGTGAGCAATCCGTGCGGCGCGCGAAAACCTCCGACCTTCGTGATACGGCGCGCAGCCGTTCAGCGCGTGCGCACGAACCATCGCGGATCGAGGCCGGCGGCGGGCAGCACGGACTCGATCTCACCGAGAAAGCGGCGGGCGTCCACGTAGTAGCCGGCGGTCGGCCGCACCTCCGGCGCCAGTTTCCGCCAGTAGGCGTTGAAACGCGCCATCATCGCCTCGCGCACGTACTTGGCGACCATGCTCGCCAGCGCGACGGGCAGGTGGAGCTTGTCGGCATCCACCGCGAACTCGATGAACCAGTCGCCGCCGGGAGCGCTCAACTGATAGCGGCTGCGCTGCGGCGACACCTCGATTTCGCGCAGGTCCCGTTCGGGGAACGCCGTCCGCAGCAGTCGCCGATAGTCCTGCCGTCCGCCGAGCCGATCGATCCGCACGACCAGCGTCTGATCGCGCGCGGCCCGTCCGGCCAGCGCGATCAGTTTCAGGACGTGCTCGATCAGGACGGCGGCCTTGTTGCGCGTCTGCGCGACGCGCTCGTTGAACGCCTGCTCGGTCACCAGCTCCACCCGCAACAGGCGGCACACGACGCCGGCGGCGCGCATCGTCTGTCCCAACCGCTCCGAAATCGCCTCGTAGCGCGTCTGCCGGGCGTCGATCGGCAGCGGTACGGCCAGGCCCCGATACCACGGCAGCACGCCGTGCTCGTCGGGGCGAAACCCCAGCCAGGCCAGCAGGCGGTCGAGTTGCGTGCACTCCGCGCCGGCGGCGGCCGCGAACGCCAACACGGTGCGTTCGAGCGTGTGCAACCCCTTCTTGCGGTCGAAGGCGCGCTTGGAGTCGTTGACCGGAAGCCGCCAGCCGCCGCGCCGGCTCGTGCGCGTCACCGCGCCGTCGAGCAGCTTCCAGAAATCGGCCCGGAGGTGTTGTTCGGGCACGTCCCAGAGCGTCAGGCCCAGCACGAGAGGGCCGAGTGTCGGGCCGTAACCGGCTTCGTCGATCCCGACGACCCGCGGCACGTCACCACCCCAGCACGTAGAACACGGCGGTGAAGATCATGTCCGCCCCGATCAGCATCACGATGCACTTGACGACGGTGGTGGTCGTGGCCCGGCCGACGCCTTCGGCGCCGCCGCGGACGTGCAGCCCTTCGTAGCAGGCCAGCGCGGCGATGATGATTCCGAAGACGAGCGACTTGCTCAGACCGGTGAGGTAGTCGGCCAGACCGACGGCGTCGGCGGTGATGTCGAGGTAGACCTCCGGGCTGATCCCCAGGACGAACACGCCGGTGAGCATACCGCCGAGCACGCCGACCACGTCCGCCAGAATCGAGAGGCCGACCAGCATGAGC
>CAYRXN010000082.1:0-18076 GCA_964428275.1 uncultured Planctomycetales bacterium
TTCCCACCGGCTGGAAGCCGGTACCACAACACAGGTTGATCCCTTTTCTCCCGATGGCTTCCTGGATGGCGAATGGCCAGCGGTAACTGGCGAATGCCCCTTCGGTGCCCCCCTTCGTCCCTTCGTCCCCATGTCCCTCAGTCCCTGCATCCCTACGTCCCTTGGCCTTCGCGCTTCCGTCCCTGCGTTCCTTGATCCCTCAATCCCCGAATCCCTCGATCCCTTCGTGAATGGCGAATGCCGAATGCCAAATGACGAATGACCTTGCGGTGCCTCACCCCCTTCGTCCCCATGTCCCTCAGTCCCTGCATCCCTACGTCCCTTGGCCTTCGCGCCTCCGTCGCCACTCCCATGCGGCCGCGCGTTAGAATGCCCCAAGAGCTGGCGGAGACGTTTGTCGTGCATCCGTGGTTTCGAATCTTGCGAACGCCCATGGGCTGGGCCGCGTTTGTCACCGGGCCGCGGGGACTGCTGCGCGTTTACATCGGTGCGCGTGACCACCAGGCGCTGCGCGTGCGGATCGCGCGCGATCTGGCCGGCGCACGCGAGGACCGGCGTGCGCTTCCCGAGCTGGCGGAGAGCTTGCAGCGCTACTTCGCCGGCGAGGTCGTTGAACCGGCCGCGCCACTCGACGACACGCTGGGAACGGAGTTCGAACGGCGGGTGTGGAGCGCATGCCGGGCGATCGGCTACGGACAGCGCCGTACGTACAAGCAGCTCGCCCGGGCCGCGGGCAGCCCCGCCGGGGCGCGTGCGGTCGGGATGGCGCTCGGCCGCAATCCGTGCCCGATCATCGTCCCGTGTCACCGGGTGGTGCGCAGCGACGGTCACCCGGGCGGCTTCTCCGCCCCGGGCGGCGTGGCGTTCAAACGGCGTCTGCTCCAGATGGAGGCCGGCGGGCGATCGGGCAGGCCCGTGAAACGCTGACCCGCGCCTCTACGGCTGCGCGACCATTTCGAACACTTCCAGCCCGTCCACGGGGTTGGCCAGGCCGAGATACAGCGTTCCGCCGTAGGATTCCATGTTGCGCACGCCGTAGTTGTCGGGGTTGCCCAGGCCGTCGCGGAAGCGCCGTTGCCAGTGGATGCCGTCGTCGGAGACGTAGAGCTCGGCGCCGATGCCGGCGATCTGGTCGATCAGGCCCGCCCGGGACTTCTGTTGCAGCAGCCCCTTGACGAGCGTCGGCAGGTTGCGCAGCACGACCGGCCAGTTGCGCAGCAGGATCGAGATTTCCGCGTTGGAGTCCCACGTGCCGCAGTAGAGCCTGCCCTCGTGTTCGATGAGCGTCCACAGGTAGGCGTTCGAGTTGTCGTCGAAACCCGAACCGATGCCGGCCAGCGAACCGGGGCCGACGATCACCTCCATGCGGTCGCTCGGGTCGAGCCGAACCATGTCGCCGCCCTTGAAGATCGGAATGCCGCCGACGTTGTAGCCCACGTACACGAGCGCGGGCACGTAGAGGTGGTCATCGAAGACCACCATCTGCGTCGTGCTGTGGTTGGATTTTTCCGGTCCGCCGTGCGCGATGACCAGGGCCGGCGCGGCACCGGCCTGCGGCCCTTCGAGCTTCCACAGCTCGTAGCCGTCCTCGCGGTTGAACGTGCCGGCGTAGAGATAGCCGTTGTAGGAGGCCAGCGAGAAAATCCCCCAGTTGTGCGGGTTTCCGAAGCCGTCGGTGACCACCTCGCGGAACGTCGCCCCGTCGGTGGCGTAGATCTCCCCCGGAAACCGCTCGACGCCGGATTCGTGCGAGACGGCGAAATAGAGCAGCCCGTTGTGGATCGTGAGCGAACGAATCGAACCTTCCCGCGGGCTTTCCCAGACCTGCGCCCACGAGCCGGGATCGCCCGTGGCGCTGCGCCACAGCGCCGGCCGGTTGCCGAACGTGCCGGCATAGACGTACTTCACGCCGTCGGCCGCGGCCCGGTAGACGGCCATCCCGCGAAAGCCGGAGGTCTGCCACTCGGGGCCCGTCTCCACGTCGCGGTAGTCCAGCACGCGTTCCCACCGTTTCGGCCCCAGATCGGGCCGGTAGCGCCGAATCTCCGGCGGACGAAACAGCGGATGGACGCCCATGTCCACGCCGAACCGGGCGGCGGCGATGTTGATGATGCTGTTGCCCGTGCCGACGTAGAGGTTTCCGCCGTTGGGGTCGGCGGCCTCATCGGGCGTGAAGAACGCCATCGACCAGGGGTAGTTGTTCAGGTCCTGGGCGTTGTCCTGTTTGTCGAAGCCGTGTTCGCTGATCGACACGAAGGCTTCGTCGGCGGCAGGATCGGTGCTCGTCGGGCAGCCGCCCAGCAGCACGGCCGACGCCACGGTGGCCGCGACGAGTGCAACGCATCGGAACGCCGACGCGCGGCGCAAGATCGGCAAGATGTTCATGAATCAAGTCCTCGAAACCCGGTTGGCTACGACCTTCGGTTCGGCCCGTGCGCCCCGCCCCCCGGAGCGCAACAAGGGCAAGAGCATAGCCGGGCGCGCCCGATCCCGAAAGCCGCGAACAAGAGGTTCCGGCCGGGAGGACGCAGCGATCGTCCGCCGTCGTCGCACTTCGCCGGGAAGGCAGTTCGCCCGGTTGGCAGGCAGGGAAGCCGGGCCGAAGGGAGGAAGGCAGCCACAGGCGGAGGCAGGGAACGGCTACCGGCTCAAACGCGCCTGCGGCGGGTGTTCGAAACGGATACCGACACGGCGCGTGCGGCCGGCGGCCTGCTCGAGCCACAGCACGCGACCCCAGCGGGGCAACCGAAGTTCGGGCTGGTCCCCGGGCCGCTCGGCCACCGCGACAGGTTCGGTCAGCTCGAGCGTTTCGCCCACGCGGGGGGCCTCGGTCACGGACGTGAGGAACTGGGCCCCCTGCTCGTCGCGGCGCAGCATCCACGCCCCTACGTGCTTGTCGCCGTAGCGCCGGCGAAACCAGAACGTGAACGCCTCGGAGCGGTTCGAGTTGGTCTTCCGATGAGCAGTGCGTTGGGTCGGGTGCATCGTTGTGTTCGCCATGAACGGAGCGGGCGGACAGTCGCAATCCGCGTGGTCTACAGCGGTTCTATCGGCCGGAATCACCCGGCCCTTGAGCGTGGCGGCCGCGCGGCGCACGCCCCGGGATCGAGGACCGATGCGCAGAGTCCTTTACGGTCGTGGCGCGCAGCCGGTACATTGCGCCCGGTTACGAGTCGTGGCATCGGCCGCAAGCGCCGCAGACCACGGCCAGAGAGTCCGCGGAGGGTTCGGGATATGTCCAAGGCTTCGGACGTGGCCGTTCTGATGGGCAGCCGCAGCGACTGGGAGGTCATGAAACACGCTGCTGCGGTGCTGCGTGATTTCGACGTAACGCACGTGTGCCGCGTACTCTCGGCCCATCGGACGCCGGACGAGACCGCCGCATTCGTCAAGCAGGCCGATGCCGACGGCACGCGCGTCTACATTGCGGCGGCGGGAATGGCGGCTCACCTGGCCGGCGCCGTCGCAGCGCACACGGTGCGCCCCGTGCTTGGGGTTCCGCTCGCGGGCTCCGCCCTGGGCGGATTCGACGCCCTGCTGGCCACCGTGCAAATGCCGGCGGGGATTCCGGTGGGCACGCTCGCGGTCGGAAGAGCCGGGGCCGTCAACGCCGCCCTGCTGGCCATCGCGATTCTGGGCGACGAGCGGCCCCAGCTCCGCGAGGCGTTGCGCCAGTATCGGGCAGTCCAGGCCCGAAAGAACCTTCAGGAGCAACTCGCCGAGTGAGCCGAGTGAGCCCAGGGAGCCCCGCACCCGAACTCGCGGCGGCGCGTACGCCGCCAACCACCACTGCCCAACCCTGCCCGCTGCTGCCGATTACGCTGGCACTTGCGGGCGGCATTCTCCTTTCCCAAACCGGCGCATCACCGTCCGCCGCGCCGCCCGCGTGGATCGGACTGCCGGCAATCGCCGCCGGCGTGGCAGCCGCGTGGGCGGCCCGCCGGCCCGGCACGCCTGCCTGGCTGCTGCCGGCGGTGCTGTGGCTGGCAGCCGGCGCCGTCGGATTCGTGCGCGGACGCGCGGCGACGGCCCACGGTCCCTGCCACGTCAGTCGCCGGCTCGAACCCGAACCGTTTCTCACACGTATTTCCGGCCGCGTGATCACGCAACCGGTGCTCACACCGGCAGAAAAGCGTAATCCCTTTCTGCCCTACGATCCGTCGCCGCACACGCGCTTCCTTCTGGCGGCCAGCGCCTGGCGCAGCGGTCCGGACCCCCTCCCGCTCGAGGGCGTGCTCGCGGTTTCCGTGCGTGACGATGCGCAAGACCTGGCGATCGGCGACGAGGTCACGATCGCGGGGCGACTCTACCCCGTGTCGGGTCCGCGCAACTTCGGCGAGCCCGACTGGTCGCGCTGGGCGCGCCTGCGGGGAATCGACGCGGGTCTGTCCACGGCAAGCGCCGCCCTGATCGAGCGGCGCGGCGGTCCGGATTCCCGGCTGCGCCGCGTGCTCAACCGGCTCCGCGGCGCGGCGCGCGGCCTGCTGTGCGACGCTCTTCCCGGCGACCCCGAGGATCGCGCGCGGCGTCTGCTCGACACGATGGTGCTCGGCAACCGCGCGGCCGTTGGACGCGAGCTCAACGAAGCCTTCCTGCGTACCGGGACCATTCACTTCCTTACGGTCAGCGGATTTCACGTCGGCGTGCTGGCCGCGGCGGTGTGGTGGATCGCGCGGCGACTGCTGCGCCGCGGGCCGCGGGCCGCAGCGGCAGCCACGCTCGTTGCGCTCGTGACCTACGCGTTGATCGTCGAACCCAGAGCCCCGGTATTCCGCGCGGCGACGATGGGCGTGGTGCTGTGCGCCGGCCATCTGCTGCGCCGCCCCATATGCGTGCTGAACTGGCTGGCGCTGGCGGCCCTGTGCATCCTGGCCACGAATCCGCTCGAGCTGTTTCGCGCCGGGTTCCAGCTCTCTTTCGTGCAGGTGCTGGCCATCGTCACGATCGTCGGACCACTCCATCGCCGCCTGACGACACATCGTGACGCCGACGGCATGCCCACCGACGCGGACTCGCTGCCGGCGTTGCTCATGCGGCGCCTGGGAAGCGCCGTCGTCGGACTCGGCGTGGTCTGCGTGATCGCGTGGCTGGTCTCGCTGCCGCTGGTCTTGCTGCACTTCGGACGCTTCGCACCGCTGGGCGCGTTCCAGTCGATCCTGGTTTCTCCGCTGGTCGTCATCACGGTCGTGCTCGGATTCGCGGCACTGGCGGCCGCGCCGATTCCGCTGCTCGGACCGGCAATCGGCTCGCTGGCGGCGAGGGCCAGCCACGCGCTGCTGTGGGCCGTAGATCACCTCGCGCAACTGCCCGGTACGCTGGTCGAGACCGCCACGCCTCCGGTCTGGCTCGTTGCGGGCACGTACGCGCTGGGGCTGCTCGGCTGCGCGCTGCTGCGCCACCGTGGCCACGAAAACGAGCCGCGCCGGCGTGTCGTGCGCCCGGCGCTTGCGCTCGCGTCGGGGCTGGCAATCGGCGGCTGGATCGCGTGGGCTGCGCTGCGCCCGCCGGCGTTCGCAGACCAGTGCGTGGTCTGCGTGCTGTCGGTGGGCAGTGGCGGTGCCACCGTAATCCGTTCGCCCGAGAACCAGGCGGCCCTGTTCGACGTGGGAACGATCCACAACTTCGACGCCGGCACGGTAGCGCTGAGGTGCCTGCGTACACTCGACGCCGACAGGCTGGAGCGGGTTCTCATTTCGCACGCGAACTTCGATCACTACAGCGGCGCGCCCGTGGTGCTGGCCGCCCACCGCACGGCATCGCTGGTCACGAACCCCTGGTTCGCCCGGCGGGCCAGCGAAGATGCGCGCGTGCGCTTGCTGCTCTCGTTGCTGCCGCAATCCGTGCCGAGAGAGACGCTCCGGGCCGGAGACGCATTCGAAGTGGGGAGCGTGCCCGTCGAAGTGCTCTGGCCCCCCGGGGGGGAACCTCCCGTCGCCGTCAACGACCGCTCGCTTGCCATTCGGATCGAGGTGTTCGGCCGCAGCGTGTTCCTGACCGGCGACATCGGGCAGGCGGCCGAGGCCCGCCTGCTGGACGCGCACGCCGCCGGCCTGATCGACCTGCACGCCGACGTGCTGGTCGCGCCGCACCACGGCGCGGTGGTCACGACCAGCCGAGCGTTCTACGAAGCGGTCTCGCCGCAGGTGGTCATCAACTCGTCCAGCCGCGATCGGCCGCGGCTGCGGGCCCTGCTGGCCGGCCTGCCCCACCCGCCGCGGCTGGTCAGCACGCACCGGGTCGGCGCGGTGCGCATTCGGCTCACGCCCGCCGGCAAGGTGCATGTGGAAACGCCGTTCGCTCCCACGCCATGACGACGGCGGTGCGAGATCGGCGCGGCGGCTCGTCCTGCGCCACCGCCTCCGGACTGGACGTGCGCTCAAACCGGCGTCAGCACGCCGGCCGGCGCCGCCGGACGTGACGCCACCGGGTCGGGGATCGCCATCTCACGCGGCGGGTCGAACCAGTTGTACACGGGCGTGTTCGTCCGGGCGCTCAGGTCACGCTTGCGCAGCGGCGCGTGCACGTATGACGTGTTGCTGACCACGATCGCGTCGGGCCGGAGCGACAGCGCCGCCGGGGTTTCCATGATCGGAACGCCGCGATACCGCCGATCGCCCAGCCCCAACCGGTCGTCGGCGACGGCGACCACGGCGAGCCCCGCCCGCTGCGCCGCGCGGTGGAAGGCGTAGACGTTCTTGCCCAGATCCGCCAGCACGATCCGGCGCACGCCCGCGGCGGCCAGGCCGCACATGCGCCGCTCGATCCGCTCCCAGCCGAACACGGCTTCGAGCACCTCGGGCCCGAGCCGCCTGTGGCGGTAGCGCCGCCGGTCGCTCCGGGCGCAGCGCCGCCCGAACCGCAAGCCGCGCGCAAAGGCCGTCTCGTGTCCGGCGGAGGCGGCCAGCCAGGCGTAGCGCTGGGTCCAGTCGTCGCGGTAGACGCGCGCCCACGGTTCGGGCAGGTAACGGGCGATGATGCGCAGGTTGTTGCAGATGTCGTAGAACGAGATGCGCCGCCGCCGCCGGGCCACGGCCGACTTGCGATGCTCGACCTGGAGATCCTTGAAGATCTCGACCCGCCAGCCGGCCTGGAGCAGCCGGAAGCTCAGGTCATACTCTTCCGCGGCCATGAACAGCGAGGCGTCGATGCCGCCGACCGCGTGCAGCGCCGCGGCCCGCAACCCCACGCCGCAGCCCACGAAAACGTGGGGGAGCGCACTGCACTCCTGCCGGCCGTCGGGCAGGTGCGCGGTGAAGCCGGCGGCGCCGAGCGTCGGGTCGATCTCGAACCGCAGCAGCATCCGGTCGAGGCAGTGCGGCCGCGGATAGGCGTCGTCGTCGAGAAAGAGCAGGATCGGCGCGCGGGCCATCGGCACGCCGACCGCCTTGGCGCACGCCCCGCGATTGCGGCTCAGCCGGCGGACGCGCACGCCGCGCAGCCGTGCCAGGGCGTCGGCCGTGCCGTCGCGCGAGGCGTTGTCAACGACGATGACCTCGTAATCGCGGCGGTCGAGGCCGCATTGCCCGAGCGCGGCGAGCGTATGCAGAACAACGTCGCGCCGATTGTGCGTAGCCAGAATGACGCTCAGATACGGACGGTGGTTCATTTCTCTTTCGCCTCTCCACGGCAGGATTCCAAAGCGGGTTCGGGTTCGGCCGCCTGCTCGATCGCCGGCAGCGGTGGCGCGATGCGGGCCAGGTCGCCGAGCGTCGCGGCGTCGGGCAGGAAACCGCTGCGGGGTCGCAGCTCCGGACGGCGATCGAGCAGGCCGTAGAGGTCGTCGAGCGGCACATGCGTCAGACCGCGACCGACGGCCGCGAGCGCTTCGCCGCACGCCGCCAGGTACGTCGCCATCGGCAGGCTGCCCCCCACGGTCAGCACCAGCGACGCCAGCGCGAGCACCGCGTCGTCCACCCCGAACAGGTCGGCGTAATGCGGCGTCAGCGCGGGGATGAACTCGCTGCGCAGCCGGGCCGGCGCGCCGTCGCCGCCGCGGCCGTCGAAGCCGATCAGGCCGCGTTTGCGCAGCGACACGATCGTGGCGCGGCCCCGCGTCCGGTTGAGCAGCGCCCACGCGACCGACGGCAGGCTCGAACCCATGTCGTGCATCGCCTCGCGCAGGCGGCGCTCGCTGACACACAGCAGGTCCGGCTCGACGAGCGTGTCCACGCCGCCGCGCGAACCGGGGCCGTGCCCGCTGATGGTCAGTCCCGCGGCCCGGGCGGCCGGCGTGACCGCCCGCACCAGTCCGGGGCCGACCATGCCCCAGCCGACGTCGCACCAGGTCAGCAGGGCGCAATCGGGCAGGCGCGCGCAAACGGCCTCGCTGGCCCGGCGCTGCCAGGTGCTGTCCAGCGGCAGGCAGGCGCCCTCGCAGAGCCGGAAGAGCTTGGCATCGTCCGCGACGAACGTGCTTTGCCGCACGATGCTCTCGCGCTGCGCCAGCCCGACGAGCTCGATGCCGGCCTCGTCGCACACCCGCCGCAACTCGTGCGAGTCCGCGTCGCGGCCGGTCGCGGTCACCAGTACCGGCGCGGCGCCCAGTTTCCGGAACTGGAACGCGAGCGCCGCCGCGCCGCTCCAGTATGACCGCGTGTCGAGGCGCGTCAGCGTGAGGATCGGGGCGTCGTCGGCCGTTTGACCGGCGTCGCAGGAGATGTACCGTTCGCGCACCAGGTCGCCCACGACCATCACCCGCACGCCCGCAAACCGCGCCAGCGTCTCCTGCGCGCTCGGCAGGGTGATTTCGTTCCGGGCGCAGACGGCGCGCAGCCGCACGGCCTCCAGGTCTTCGTCGTGCTCGAGGCTGCGGATCATCGCGGTCGAACTGAAGACGACTTCGCCGCTGTGGAAGACGACGCGTCCGCCGTAGCGTTCGACGGTCTCGCACTCGCGGACGAAACGCGGGTCGCTCGACGCCGCGTACTCGCGTCCTTTCACGTAGACATCGGGCCGCAGCAGCGCGAGCAGCTCGGCCGCGGTCGGGTGCGGGTCGATCACGACCCAATCGACGAACTCCAGCGCCGCGAGGTTCTCGGCCCGCAGCTCCTGCGGCAGGTAGGGGCGGTCGGGCCCCTTGGCGACCGCGGCGTCGCCGGTGAGCGAGACGACGAGCACGTCGCCCAGTTGCCTGGCGAACTGGAGATAACGCAGGTGGCCGGGGTGCACGATGTCGAAACAGCCGTGGCACTGCACGACCGTCCGGCCCCGGCTGCGCTGCTCGCGCAGAATCTGCGCGAGGTCGGCGCAGTCCAGAATCTTGCGGCTCGGCGGTTGCGACACGACGGTACCCTGCTCCAGCCTTCGACGAGGCCGTTATCTTTCGTATCGGGCACCATCGCGCCGAAACTGTAGCGATCGCGCGCCGGCCGCAGCGACACCTCGATCTCGCCCGCGACGTCGCGTCGGTCACCAGAGCACGAAGCCGATCCGCAGACGACCCCCATGCCCTGGCGTACCGCCGGCCACCCGGCGCCGCGCTGGCGCGTTTTCCGGCCTCCCCGTGTCGCCCTCAGCCGGGCGATTCGAAATGCCGATGATTGGGGCAGGAGTGTAACGCGACGGCATGATTATCGACCAGGACGAAATCGAGGCCCTGCTGGCCCAGGCCGGCGAAGGTTCGGAACCCGAACCGGCGCAGAGCCAGCCGGAGGCACCGAGCCAGCCTCCGCAACCGGGTGCTCCGCCCGTCGTGGCGAGTTCGCCGGAGGTCGCCCGCCTGCTGCGCCTCAAAGTTCCGGTAATCGTGGAGCTCGCGGCGCGGCGTATGGACATCGGGACGGTCCGCAGCTTCTCGCTGGGGATGATCATCGAGTTCGAAAAGTCCGTGGACGACCCGCTCCAACTGCTCATCAACAACCAGCCCATCGGCGAGGGCGAGGCCGTCAAGGTCGGCGAGCACTTCGGCCTGCGCGTCACCGCGATGCGCGACCGCTCGAGCCGCATCCGCTCGATGGGCGGCTAGACACCCCGGGACCTGCGCGCGTCGTGTGCCACCGGGAACGAACGGCCCACGGCCCGCTGTGGACAGCTCCCCCCCAACCCAACTGCCCCCGGCGCATCTCCCGCCCCCGCCGAAAAAAGTTTGCAGGCCCCATCGTGCGGCGTGTAAAGTGAAGTCAAAAGCTGCCGGAAACGCGCAATCCCCAACTGGAGGGTTCCATGAGGCCCATCGCCGCCACACTCGGTCTGTTGCTGGTCGCCGGCCATGCGCTCGGCGCAGTCTACCCGACCCACCCGGACTGGACCTCGGCCGACACGCAGGTGAGCACCGGAGGGGCGCTGGTCGATCTCGACGGCGACGGCTGGCTCGACTTCGTTGTGGCCAACGGCAACGACATGGCCCGGCAACACCTCGTCGTGTACTACAACCGCGGCGACGGGACGTTCCCCGACACGCCCGACTGGCAATCCGACGACACGGCCTACCACGGTCACGTCAGCGTCGCCGACGTGAATGGCGACGGCTGGCCCGACGTCGCCGTCGCGGTGCTCGGACGTTATTCCAACGTCGACCACGCCGCCAAGCTCTATCTGAACAACAACGGCACGCTCTCCGCGCTGCCCGACTGGCAATCCGACGAGATCGCCAACGCCTTCGGTTGCGCGTTCGGCGACGTGAACAACGACGGCCGGCCCGACCTGGCCGTCGGCACCGGCTGGGCCTACGACCCGCAGAACTACTACGCCAATTACGTCTATCTCAACGTGGACGGCATGCTGGAAACCACGGCGAGCTGGTCGTCGGACGACACGTACCACTACCAGGGTGTGCACTGGGTCGATGCCGACGGCGACGGCTGGCTCGATCTGGTCGGCGTTCCCAACGGCCAGCCGACCCAGATCTACTTCAACCTCGGCGGCACGCTGGAAACCACCGCTTCGTGGCAGACCGCCGACGGGGCCGACCAGGACGCCATCATGGCGACCAGCGGCGACGTGACCGGCGACGGCTACCGCGAGCTGATCGTCACGGACAACACGCAGTTGTCCGGGACCGGGCTGTTCCGGCAGTACAACGGGCTCGCCACCGGCGGGTTCAACCCCGCCTACTCCTGGAGTTACTACGACGGGTACGGCTCGGCCGTCGCGCTGGCCGACGTGGACGCCGACGGAGACCTGGACCTGGCCACCGGGGCCTGGTGGGACAGCACCCGGTTGTTTCTCAACACGGGTGAAGGCTTCCCCGACAGCGCGTCGTGGAGTTCGAGCGAGACGAGCGTGATCGAGAAGATCGTCTTCGGCGACATCGACAATGACGGGATCGAGCATTACGTCGAGACGTTTCCGGCCGACGGCCGACGGCTGTTCTACCTCGCCGCCCAGCCGATCCAGGAACTCGTCGCCGTCCGGCGCGACGGCGTCGCGCTGGCGCCCGACCGGTACACCTTCAGCGCCGAGTTCGGCTGGCTGACCGTCGCGGAGGCCCCCGCCACGTCGCTGGAAGTCGAGTACACGACCTCGCGGGCGCTCGACATGGCCGTCACCAACTGGGACAACAACGTCGGCAACTTTGTCTACTACAGCCTCCTGGGCTGCGTCGGCGACCTCAACGGCGACGGCAAGACCGATCTCGTCGATCTCGCGGTGATCCTCGCCGATTACGGCTGCACGGGCGATTGCGGCAAGGCCGATATGAACGCCGACGGAGAGGTCGATCTTTCCGATCTGGCCATGCTGCTGGCCGACTACGGTTGCCAGTAGCGACCGGCTGGCGGAAACACAACCCCACTCCGCTCCCGGATCGAATAGCCTGGGAACCTCTGGGGCACGGCGGCCCCCCGCCAAGCACGACGGTTGACGCCGTCGCGGCAGGGTTCGAAAATGCGTGGCGAGCCGGATCGTCCTCGAGTCACGCCGCGTGACCGGGCGGCCGAGCAGCGTTGCCAGCGAACGGGTGCGGTGTGAAATCGTGGGAAGTCCTTCGAGCGGCGGCGGACCGGATCGGCGTCAAGGCGCTGGCGGCGCGCCTGAACGTCAGCACGGCCCTGGTCTATAAGTGGTGCCAGGAACCGCCCGGCGAGGATCCCTGCGGTTCGGGCGCCCGCAACCCGCTCGACCGACTCCGCGAAATCTACGAAGCCACCGAGGATCCAGACGTCATCAACTGGCTCTGTTCCGCGGCCGGCGGGTTCTTCGTCTCCAACGCCCAGGTCGAACCCGGCGAAACCGAGGAAAACCTCCTGAGCACCACGCAGCGCGTCGTCGAAGAATTCGGAGCCCTGCTGGCCGCCGTAAGCAGCAGCATCGAGGACGACGGGCAGATCAGCACCGCCGAGGCCGACGGCATCCGTCAGGCGTGGGAAAACCTCAAACGCACCGGAGAGTGTTTCGTGGTTGCCTGCGAGCGGGGGCTCTATCGGACCGACAACGACCGCAAGCCGCCGTCATGGCAGACGTGCTGACGCACCGCAACCGGTCATGATCCATCCGGCGCAGATTCCTCGCACAGTTCGCGCAGACACTCCGCCACCGCTGCCGGGATTTGCTCGAGATCCTCACGAAGAATCGTGCGGCAATCGAAGATCAGCGCGTCGTGACGAAGGCGGACGATGATCGGGACGCTCCGCTTTCGCAGTCCCGCGGCCAGCCGCTGGGGTTCGCAGCCCTCGGCCCGCAGGGATACCACACGCGTGGGAAAGGCCACCGTCGGCAGCGTCCCCCCACCGGCGAACGACTCGTCGGCCTCGCAGCAGATGTCCGCCTCCGGCAGACGGTCCGCCAGTCCATCGGCGAGCGTGCGGGCGCGGGCCTCGATCTCGTCGAGCCCGGCGCGCAGCAACCGATAAACAGGCAACTGCTGCACCAGGCCATCCGGGTCGCGGTAGAGCCGCAAGGTGGCTTCCAGACCGGCGAGCGTGAGCTTGTCCGGCCGGAACGTGCGCGCCAACGGGCTGCGCCGCATGCGCTCGATCAACTCCGTCCGCCCCAGGATGATCCCGGCTTGCGGGCCGCCCAGCAGTTTGTCGCCGCTGAAAAGCGTGACGTCGGCGCCGGCGGAGACGCTGTCGCGGACGGTCGGCTCGTCCCAATCGACGGCGCTCGCCGCTTGCTGCCCGGCGGCAGCGGACTCGAACTCGAAGCGATCGAGCATCCCACTGCCAAGGTCGTCCACGACCGCGAGCCCCAGGCGGGGACTCTTGCGCGCCAGCGCCGCGAGATCGGCGACCGACGGAGCCGCCGTGAACCCCTCGATTCGGTAATTGCTGGTGTGAACGCGCAAGAGCACGGCGGTCTGCTCATCGATCACGCGTTCGTAGTCGGCCAGGTGCGTCCGGTTGGTCGTCCCCACCTCGACCATCTCGCAGCCCGCGGCGGCCATGATGTCCGGCATGCGGTACGAGCCGCCGATCTCGACCAACTGCCCGCGCGATACGATCACCCGGCGCCCGGCCGCCAGCGCATGGAGCGTGAGGTACGTGCCGGCGGCGTTGTTATTGACGACGAGGGCATCTTCGGCCCCGGTGAGCTCGCGGAGCAGATCGCGCAGGTGGTCGTGGCGGTCTCCGCGCCGACCGGTTTCGAGGTCGAGCTCGAGATTGCAGTATCCCGCCGCGACGGCATTGATGGCTTCCAGCGCCGCATCGGCCAGCGGCGCACGCCCCAAGCCGGTATGCAATACGATGCCGGTGGCGTTGATGACCCGGCGCAGATGCGGCAACGTGCGGGCGTAGAGCAGCTGGCGCACGTCGAGGGCGATCGCGTGGGTCTGGAGTGCGGGCGTCCGGCCGGCGAGAACCTCCGCCCGGCGACGTTCGAGCACCAGCCGAATGCACCGCGTCAGCTCGGCCCGCGAGAACTCGTCGAGCAGCGTCGCGATGGCCGGCTGGCGAAGCAGGAAGTCCACTGCCGGCAGCTTGCGAAGCAACGCCGATACGGGGTTGGATTCGTCGGGAGCCGTCATGCCGGCATGATAACTCGCCGGCTCGGCACTTTCGAACCGGATTCGTGGCCGCCTCGCAACGCGCGTCGTGCTGGCGGGGGCCATGCGGCCGGGTACAATACCGGCCACGTTCGCGTGATCGCGGCAGGTGGCGGTCGGCCTGCAGCGCGACGCCGGTTTGCGGTCAACCATCGGAACATCGAACGAGGGACGCGCGCGTTGGGTTGGCAGGCCTGGTTTACGCTCGGGATTCTCGCATTCACGTTCTTCGTGCTGATCCGCGCCACCGCCCCGGCCGACATGGTCCTGTGGGGCGCGACGGTCGCGGTCACCGTCGCCGGTGTCATCACGCCGGCCCAGGCGCTGGCCGGCCTTTCCAGCGAAAGCGTTCTGACCATCGCCGGCCTGTTCGTGATCGCCGCCGCGATGCGCGAGACGGGGGCGCTCGACCTGCTCGGCGGACACATCCTCGGAAACGCGCGCACCGAACGCGGCGTACTGCTGCGCATGGTCCCCCAGGTGACGGTGTTTTCCGCTTTCCTCGCCAACACGGCCGTCGTGGCGATGCTGATCCCCATTCTGACCGACTGGTGCCGCAAGATGCGCGTCTCGCCGTCGCGGCTGCTGATGCCGCTGTCGTTCCTGGCGATCCTGGGCGGCATGTGCACGCTGATCGGCACGACCACGAACCTGATCGTCAGCGAAGCGATGGAGCAGGCCAACCTGCGGGCGATGCACATGTTCGAGCTGACCTGGCTGGGCGTGCCGTCGGTCGTCGTCGGGGCGGCCTACCTCGTGCTCGTCGCGCCGCGGCTGCTGCCGAACCGGCGCGACCTGCTGGAGCGCATCGGCAGCTCGGCCCGCGAATACCTGGTCGAGATGCGCATCCGGCCCGGCTGCCCGCTGATCGACAAGACGGTCGAAGAGGCCGGCCTGCGGCGGCTGCCGGGGCTGTTCCTGGTCGAGATCGTCCGCGACGGGCGGATCATCGCCCCGGTCGAGCCGAGCGAAGTCCTGCTCGAGGGCGACCAGCTCGCGTTCGCGGGCGTCGTCACGACCATCGTGGACCTCGAACGCATCCCCGGACTCGTGCCCGTGGCCGAGCAGGAACACGACGCCAGCTTCGCCGAAAAGCGCAACCGCCGCTATTGCGAGGCGGTCATCTCGGCCACGTCGCCCCTGATCGCGCGGAACATCCGCGATTCCAACTTCCGGGCGCTCTACAACGCCGCGGTGATCGCGGTCCACCGCGGGGGCACGCGGCTGCGCGGGCGGATCGGCGACATCGTCCTGCGCGAAGGCGACACGCTGCTGCTCCAGGCCGGCGCGCACTTCGTCGAGGCCAACCGAAACAACCCCGACTTCTACCTCGTCAGCAGCCTCGACGCCGCCCGCCCCGTGCGGCACGAGCGCACCGCCATCTGCATCGGGTTGCTCCTGCTGCTGGTCGTGCTGCTGGTGTTCGGAGAGCAGATCGGCGCCATGCTCGGCGGCCACGTCAGCCTGCGGCCCGTCGTCGCGGCGCTGGTCGTCGCCGGCCTGATGATGCTCACCGGGTGCATCTCCGTTTCCGACGCCCGCCGGGCGGTGAGCCTCGACGTGCTGCTCATCATCGCGGCGGCGTTCGGACTGGCCACGGCGCTCCAGACCTCCGGGGCGGCGGACGCCATTGCCCGGCAGCTCGTCGCGCTGACCCGGGCCGGACACGCGATCATCGCGCTCTCGGTCGTGTACGTTCTGACGGTCGTGCTGGGGATCTTCATCACCAACCGGGCCGCGGCGCTGCTGATCTTCCCGATCGCGATGGTGATGGCCCAGCAGCTCGACCTCAACCCGCGCGCGTTCGCGATCGCCGTCGCGGGGGCCGCCGTCGCCAGCTTCGCCTCGCCGATCTCCTACCAGACCAACACGATGGTCTACGGGGCCGGTGGCTACCGTTTCGGCGATTTTCTGCGCGTCGGCCTGCCGCTGCACATCCTGCTGTGGATCGTGTCGATGATCGTGATCCCGCTCGTCTGGCCGCTCCACGCCGCGGCGTAGGCCCGAACCGGCGAAAACGAGGCACGAGCTGGGGCACGAAGGCAACCGGGCTGCAAGCCTGACGAAACGCCAGGAAGAGCCGCGGGCCCAAGACCCGCGCGGCCCGCCGCATCCTCACCGACCCGGCGGCGGCGCGGCGCTTGCGTTGGCCGGCGATGCGCGAAACGATGGGACGCTGTGACGCGAGCCACGACACCGCATTGCAACGGGAACGAACATGATGCATCTCCATACGCGCCGGCGTCTTGCTCTTTGCGCCGGGTGGATCGTCGCCGCCCTGCTCGTCGGAGCGGCCGAAGCACAGCCCCAATCTGACCAGACCCCCGCCTGCCCGCCGCAGTGGCAGACCACGGCCGAGCGGACCGGCTACGCCGAGACCGGTCGCTATGCGCAGGTTGTGCGATTCTGCCGGCGTCTGGCGGATGCTTCGCCGCAGGCCCGTCTGGTCAGCTTCGGCGTCAGCGCCGAAGGCCGCGAGCTGCCGCTACTGATTCTCTCGGCCAGCGACGCGTGGACGCCGGAGTCGGCGCACGCCGACGGCAAGCTGGTCGTGTTGATCCAGAACTGCATCCACGCCGGCGAGTGCGCGGGCAAGGATGCCAGCCTCGCGCTGGCGCGCGACATTCTGATCACGAAAACGCGCCGGCATCTGCTGCGTCACGTCAACCTGCTCATCATGCCGATCTTCAGCGCCGACGGCCACGAGCGTTTCAGTCCCTACAGCCGGATCAACCAGAACGGCCCGAAGGAAATGGGCTGGCGCGTGACCGCCACCAATCTCAACCTCAACCGCGACTACACCAAGGCCGACACCGCCGAAATGCGGGCCTGGCTCGGCGTATGGACCTCCTGGCAGCCCGACTTCCTCTTCGACAACCACACTACCAACGGAAGCGACCACCAGTACGCCATGTTCTATTCCGCGCCGCTGGGCCGGCTGACCGCCCCGCCGATCGCCGCCTGGCTGCGCGAGACGCTCCTGCCGGCGGTCCTGCCCGCGGTCGAGCGCGACGGACACCTGACGTTCCCCTACGGCGGACCGATCGACCGGACGGACCTGTCCAAGGGCATCGCGACCTGGTTCGCGCATACGCCGCGGTTCTCCACCGGCTACGGCGCGGTGTGCAACCGGCCGACCGTGCTGGTCGAGGTGCACGCGCTCAAGCCCTATCGCGAGCGCGTCGCCGCCACGTACAGCATCCTGGTCCACACACTGGAGGCGCTGAGCCGCGAACCGGACGCCCTGCGCAACGCAATCCGCACCGCCGACCGGGCCTGCATCGAGCACCGCGGTGGCGACGGCCCCGACGGCAAGGTCGTCCTGCGGCTGCGGCGGACGGAGCAGTCGCATCCGGTCGTGTACAAGGCCGTCGCGTTCGAGGTGCGCACCAGCGACATCAGCGGCGGCCCGGTGATCGACTACTCCGACAGACCGATCGACGTGCCCACGCGGCTCTTCGACCAGACCGAGGTCGCGGCCGCCATCACACCGCCGGCGGCCTACCTGGTTCCGCCCCAGTGGCACGTCATCATCGACCGTCTCGACTGGCACGGCATCGAGTCGTTCCGGCTCGACCGCGAGCGGAAACTGGAGGTCGAGACCTGCCGTTTCGAGGACGTGAAGTTCCCGCCCAGACCTTACGAAAGCCGCTTTCAGCCGAGCTTCAAGACGGTCAGCCGGCGCGAGACGCGCCGCTTTCCGGCCGGCACGGTGGTCGTGCCGCTCGACCAGCCCCGGGCCAAGCTGGCGGTGCACCTGCTGGAGCCGGACGCGCCCGACTCGCTCGTGCGCTGGGGGCTGATCAACCAGATCTTCGAACGCAAGGAGTACTTCGAAACGTACGTGATGGAGCCGATCGCCCGAAAGATGCTCGCCGCGGACGCCGCCCTGCGCCGTGCGTTCGAGCAGCGGCTCCGGGAAGACGAGGCGTTCGCGAAAGACCCGCGCGCCCGCCTCGAGTTCTTCTACGAGCGCTCGCCGTATTTCGATGCGCGCTACAACATCTATCCGATCGCCCGCCTGCCCGACGAGGCGGCGCTCAAGGAGCTCCGCAACGGGCGAGGCACGAAGGCCAAGGAACGTAAGGACTGAGGGACGGAGGGGGCACCGAAGGATCATTCGCCATTCACAAAGGGACCGAGGGAGCAGGGATT
>CAYRXN010000083.1:0-8494 GCA_964428275.1 uncultured Planctomycetales bacterium
GTGCTGGGCGAGTACGTGCCGTTCCTGACGCTGCTGTTTTCCCTGTACGTGATCGCGGGCGGCATCGTCGTGCGCGGCGACGTGCGCGCCACGCCCGCCACGAACACCGCCATCATCGGGACGGGGGCGCTGCTGGCCAGCTTTATCGGAACAACCGGCGCCGCGATGGTGCTGATCCGATTCCTGCTCAAGACCAATTCGGAACGCACCCGCAAGGTGCACACGGTGGTGTTCTTCATCTTCCTGGTCGCCAACATCGGCGGGACGCTGCTGCCGATCGGCGATCCGCCGTTGTTCCTGGGATACCTGGCGGGGGTGGACTTCTTCTGGACGCTGGTGCTCTGGAAGGAATGGGCGTTCATGGTGGGGCTGTTGCTGGTCGTGTACTACGCCTGGGACTCGTGGGCCTACAAGCACGAACCCGAGCCGGCCATCCGCCTGGACGACACGCAACGCCAGCCGATGCGCGTGGCTGGGCTGATCAACATTCTCTGGCTGCTGGGGGTCGTCGGGGCGGTGGCGACGCTCGATCCGGCCAAGCCGTTTCCTGGAACGAACTGGCACGCCTGGCCGTATTTCCGGGAAGTCGTGCAGTTTGCGATGGTGGGGCTCTCGCTGCTGACGACGCGCAAGGCCCTGCGGGTGGAGAACCAGTTCAACTACGTCGCCATCGGCGAGGTGGCCTGCCTGTTCATCGGCATCTTCATCACCATGCAGGTGCCGATCGAGATCCTGCAAACCGAAGGCCCGGCGCTGGGGCTGTCGGAGCCCTGGCACTTCTTCTGGGCCACGGGGATGCTCAGCAGCTTCCTCGACAACGCGCCGACCTATGTGGTCTACTTCGCCACCGCCGGCACGCTCACACCGCCGGGCATGGAGCTGATGATGCCGGTCAAGACGGCCACCGGCTCGATCCCGATCCCGCTGCTGGTGGCCATCAGTTGCGGGGCGGTGTTCATGGGCGCGAACACCTACATCGGCAACGGCCCGAACTTCATGGTCAAGGCGATCGCCGAGCAGTCGGGCGTCAAGATGCCGAGCTTCTTCGGCTACATGATCTACCCGCTGATGATCCTGATCCCGGCGTTCATCCTGCTGACGGTCGTGTTCATGTTGTAGCAGCCGTCGTCGCAGCGCAGCCGTCGAACCGGGGCCACGCGGCGGATGGGGACATGGTTCCCCGCGCGGGCGCCATTGGTCGGTCCGTTCATCGGTCAGGGCCGCTGGCCTGCCCGCTTTCGTCCGTCGGTTTGGCGCCAGCGAGGCGAAACACGTAGACCGGCTTGTTGGCCCACGCGATGCGGCTCAGCAGCCACGGGTCGGCGGAAAACTGCATCGCGAGCTCGTACCGGCGCGCCCACCACGCGCCGCGCCAGCACGCGGCGTCGTCCGCGGTGAGCACGAGCCAGGGGGGTAACTGGGCGCGGGCCTGCGGCGGGGGGGGATCCTGGGGCAGCAGGAGCACCGTTCGCCGGGCGAAGTTCAGCGGGGGCGTCGCATACGGTGCGGGTACCTGCACGACGCCGATCGCCGCGCTGGCCGGCACGTTCGTTTCGAGAAACGCCGCCGCCCGGTGGCGTGATTCGTGCTCGAAACGGGCGTCGATCGCGAAGTTCCGCACGTAGGCCGGCGTGCGCATCGTGAGCAGGACCAGCAGCGTGGCGATGACGCCGCGACCGGGGTGGCGGCACGAAATGTCCGCAATCGCAATCGCCGACCCGACGGCGAGCAATACGGCCGGCAGGAGGAGGAAACGGCCGAATTCGGCCGGCTTGCCCGCGCCGATCGCAACGCACAGCAGCACCATCGCGGCGCCGGGAGCGATTACGAGAAGTGTTTCCCGCCGCCACCGCCGCCACGACCGCACCAGCGCCAGCAACCCCACGATCACCACCACCGGCCCGCACGCCTCGACCAAGAGGGTCACGACGCGCCACGCGCCGGCCGGGAGATCGCCGACGCGGTACATCGCGGTCGAGTTGCCCAGGTTGCCGGCCAGCGCCGCCCGGTTGCACAGCGCGTTGTATACGACGAACGGATTGGTGACGGCGTAGACAGCCAGCGCCAGCAGCGCCGCGAGGGCGAGCGATCGCCACACCCGTCGTCGCGGGCCGTGCGCCAGCGCGAGCACGGGCCACAGCAACGCCGCGGCGAGCCCGGTGAGTACCAGTCCGAGCGCGTAGCCGGCCGCGGCCCCCAGCCGCAGCAGGTCGCGCGGGCGGCGGTGCGCGTGCCACGCGAGGGCGGCGAGCGTCGCCCACAGCACCAGGCAGACCGACGGCAGGTGGGGTTTGGCTTCGAGCACGCCCGTGATGAACACGGGGCTGGCCGCGACCAGGACGAAGGCCGCCCAACCCGCCGCCCGTCCGGCCGCCCGGCGGGCCAGTCTCGCCGCGGCGACCAGCAGCAGCGCTCCGAACAGCAGCGTCACGATCCGCGCCGCAAGGTAGAACCGCGCGAACAGCGCCGGATGGGTGAGGTATACGCCAGGGTCCGCCGAGAGCTGCGTCAGCCCGAGCACGTGGCACAGGCCGACGGCGGCGCCGACCAGGTAGATGAAACCGCCGCCGTACTGGTAGAGCCGCGGGTCGAGGTCGCCGCTGCGCGGGTCCATGCGGGCCAGCGCCTGGAACGTGATCATCTCGTCGGGCTGGCGCGAGTAGAGGCGATAGCGGAGCAGGATTTCGCCGCGGCGCGCATCGTCGGCGGTGAGGTCGATCAGTTCGCCCGCGGTGGTGATGGGGTTGAGATCGGTGTCGGCGCCGCCGAGCCGCGTGCGGCGGGCCTGGAGCGCCCGGCCGGCGTCGTAGCGCTTCGCGGGCCACGGCGGGGCGCCGCCGAAGAGCGTGGGATCGTAGCGGCTGGTCGGCAGTCCCCACGGCACGAGCGGGGCCATCGCCGCCATCCAGAACAGGACCGCGACCCAGGTGTGCCACGCGCGGTGGCCTCGGGAAGCATCCGGGCTTGGGCTTGCGGTGGTGCTCATGGTGTCCTGGCGAGATGCAGCCACACATCCAGCACGCCCAGGCCGCCGAGCACGACGCCGACGATTCCGTTGACCGTGAAGAACGCCAGGTTGACCCGGCTGAGGTCGTCCGGGCGGACCAGCGCGTTTTCGATCGTCAGGAGCACCGCCACGCAGCCGACACCGGCGAAGTATGGTGCGTGGAGGTTCGCCGCCGCGCCCACCGCGATCAGCGCCGCGACCGTCACGAGGTGAAACGCCCGGGCCAGCCACAGGGCGGTGGCGATGCCGAAGCGCGCGGGGATGCTCTGGAGGCCCGCCGAGCGGTCGAAGCCGACATCCTGGCAGGCGTAGATCAGGTCGAAGCCGGCGATCCAGAACGTCACCGCCGCCAGCAGCAGCCACGCCGGCGGGCCGAGCGTCGCGGGGTTGATCGCGATCCAGGCGGCGACGGGCGAGAGTGCGATCCCGGCGCCGAGGACGATGTGCGAAAACGCGGTGAAGCGTTTGGTGTACGAGTAGAAACACAGCAGCGCCAGAACGGGGACGCTGAGCACCAGCGGCCAGACGTTTCCCGAGAGCCACCAAAAGCCGCTGCAACCCAGCACAAAGGCCGCCGCCGCTGTCAGGAAGAAGGTCCAGGCCGTCCGCATCCCGATGCGGCCCGCGGGCAGCGGGCGGCTGGCCGTGCGGGGGTTGAGGGCGTCATAGCGGGCATCGACGATGCGGTTGAACGTCATCGCGGCGCTGCGGGCGGCCACCATGCACAGCACGATCAGCCCCAGCGGACCCCAGCCGGGCAGCCCGGGGCGGGCGGCGAGAAAAGTCGCCAGCAGCGCGAACGGCAGCGCGAAGACCGAGTGGCTGAACTTGACCATCTCGCCCCACGTGCGAACCTGGGCTGCCATGCGACTCATCGGTTTTCCTCCCCGCGGGCAAGCCACCGCCGCCGGCGGGATGCGCGATCTGCCCTTAAGGTATCGGACCACGGCCCGGCGGGCCAGCGCGAGGGGAGCAACTCGCTTTCGGCGGTTTCGCCGCGGGCCGGCCGGTACCGCCGCCGGCCTGCCCGCCGGCGCGGCGGCGCAGGGCCGTTCGCCGTCTCTTGAGGCGTGAATGGTGAATGGCCCGACGTGCCCGGTTGTCTCCGCCCGTGTATCCGCGCGCTGTCTGGTCCCTCGGTTCCCGCAGGCACCCGCCGGCCGGGTGACGGTAGACGCTGCCCGGCGCGGGCGGTATATGTCAGGCATGCGCAAGAAGGCTTCCAGAGCCGATACGATCCTCGCCGATCTCAACGAGCCGCAACGCCGGGCGGTGACCCACCGCGACGGACCGCTGCTCGTGCTGGCCGGCCCCGGCAGCGGCAAGACGCGCGTCATCACCCGCCGGGCGGCGTACCTCGTGGTTACCGGCGCGGACCCGCGCAGCATCCTCGCGATCACCTTCACCAACAAGGCCGCCGACGAGATGAGACAGCGCATCGCCGCCCTGGGCGCCGCCGGCGGAATGTGGATCTGCACGTTTCACGCGCTCGGCGTGCGCCTGCTGCGCGAGTTCGGCGAGCTGGCGCAGGTCCGGCCGGGGTTCACGATCTACGACGAAACCGACCAGAAACGGCTCGTCAAGGAAGCGCTGGCGGCCTGCCAGGTGGCGCCGGAGCTGCTCAGGCCCGAAGAGGCCCGCGTGCTGATCAGCGACGCGAAGAACCGCCTGCGCCCGCCGGAGATGCTGCTCGACGAGTCCGAACGGTTCGATCTGCGCATGTTCGCCCGCGTGTACGAAACGTACGAGCAACTGCTCCGCCAGCGCAACGCGGTCGATTTCGACGACCTGCTGATGCGCGTGGCGCTCGTGCTGCGCGACCACCCCGACATCGCCGAGCGACTCAACCGGCGTTTTCGCTACGTGCTGATCGACGAGTACCAGGACACCAACCACGCCCAGTACCTGATCGCCCGCCACCTGTCGCGGCATCACCACAACATCTGCGCCACGGGCGACCCGGACCAGAGCATCTACGGCTGGCGCGGCGCGGACCTGGGCAACATTCTCGAGTTCGAACGCGACTACCCCGACGCCGTCGTGGTGCGGCTCGAACAGAACTACCGTTCGACCGGCAACATCCTCAAGGCCGCCTCGCAACTGATCCGCTGCAACCGGCGGCGCAAGCACAAGGACCTCTGGACGGCGGGCGAGGCCGGCGCTCCGGTCCGCGTCTGGTCGTTCGAAAACGGCTACGACGAGGCGGAGCGGATCGCCCGGACGATCGCCGAGCTGCACCAGGCGGGCCGGGCCTACTGCGACATCGCGATCATGTACCGCATCAATGCGATCTCGCGCGGGCTGGAGGAGGAGCTGCGGGCGCGGGGGATCCCCTACAAGATCGCGCGGGGCGTCGAGTTCTACAACCGCCGGGAGATCCGCGACACGCTGGCGTACCTGCGGCTGCTGGTCAATCCGGCCGACACGATCGCGCTGCTGCGGATCGTGAACACGCCCGCCCGGGGCATCGGCAAGACCACCGTGACGCGCCTGCTCGACGAGGCGACGGCCTCCGGCCGCCCGCTGCTGGAGGTGATGCGCGACGTGGATTCCGTGCGGACCATCCGGTCCGCGGCGGCGGGCCGGGTGCGCCGGTTCGTCGCCCTGCTGGAGGAACTCCGCGCCTGGGCCGCCGCGCCGGTCTCCGACGCCGTCAGCAACGTGCTCGCGCACAGCGGCCTGGAGGACAGCCTGCGCGCCGAGCGCGAGTCGGGCGGCGAAGACCGGCTCGCCAACGTGCAGGAACTCGTCAGCGCCGCGCAGCGCTTCGAGCAGGAAAACGAACGGGCCACGCTCGAGGATTTCCTCCAGCGCGTGGCGCTTTCGAGCGATCAGGACCAGATCGACGAGTCGGCCGGCGTCGTGCTGCTGATGACGCTGCACGCGGCCAAGGGGCTCGAGTTCCCGATCGTGTTCATCGTCGGGCTCGAACAGGGAATGCTGCCGCACGAACGCTCGCTGCGCGAGGGAGACATCGAGGAGGAACGCCGGCTGTGCTTCGTCGGGATCACGCGGGCCCAGCGCGAGCTGATCCTGACGCACGTCGAGATGCGCATGCTGCGCGGCGCGTCGATACCGTGCAGCCAGTCGCAGTTTCTCAGCGAGCTGCCGGACGAGGTGCTCAGTTACGAGAACTTCGCCGGCGACGAAGAAGACGAGGACTGCGGAACCCATTTCGTTCCGCTGGACGACCAGTTGCCCGACGACGAGCAGTCGCGGCGGCCGCCGCGCGGCCGCAGGCGCCGGGTTGGCGAGGAAGAAGACGAGCCGGTGTTTTCGCCGGACGATCCGGCGGGGACGAATCCGGCGGGCGTTTCGGCCGCGCCGTTCGAGAGCTGGCGCCCCGGCATGCTGGTGACGCACGAGAAGCTGGGGGTGGGGCAGGTCGAGTGGGTCCGGCCCGGAGGGGGCCAGACGCGGGCGGGCATCCGCTTCGTGCGCCACGGGCACAAGACGCTGATCCTCGAACTGGCACCGATTCGCATACTCCAGCGTCGCCGGCGCTGAGCGCCCGCGACGCCGCGGATTTCGGTTGGTGCACAATTGCGAAACGGCTGCGGCGCGCTTACGCTGGTCCGGGAGTCGGCGGCGCTGCGGGAGCAGCGCCTGGCCCGCCGGGCTACGGACCAACATGTCGGACCTGAAACGCGAAAACGAGAGGCTGCGCCGGATCCTCGACGTGGCCCGCCACATGGCGACCTCGTGCGACCTCGATGTGCTTCTCGGTACGATCGTCGAGGCGGCCTGCGAGGTGCTCGGGGCGGACCGCGCCACGATCTTCCTCTACGACAAGCAGACCGACGAGTTGTTCAGCCGGGTTGCCAAAGGGGTGGAGGGGATTCGCTTTCCCGCCGGCGCAGGAATCGCCGGCCAGGCGGCGCGCACGCACGCGTGCATCAACGTGACCGACGCCTATGCCGACGACCGCTTCAACCCGGAGGTTGATCGCAAGACGGGCTATCGCACGCGCAACCTGTTGACGCTGCCGCTCGAGAACCTCGAGGGCGACCTGATCGGCGTGCTCCAGGTGCTCAACAAGCACGACGGCCCGTTCACGGAGGAGGATGAGGATCTCGCTCGTGTGCTCGGGGCCCAGGCCGGCGTGGCGCTGGACCGGGCTCGACTGCTCGAGGCCTTCGCCGAGAAGCAGCGCATGCAGCGCGATCTCGACATCGCCCGTGAGATTCAGCAGGCCCTGTTCCCCAAGCAGAACCCGCGGGTGCCCGGTTATGAAGTCGCCGGCTGGAACCGGTCGGCCGACGAGACCGGCGGCGACGCCTACGACTTCGTGCCGCTCGCCGACGGTCGGTTGGCGGTATTCCTCGCCGACGCGACCGGACACGGGATCGCCGCGGCGCTGATTATCGCCCAGTGCCGCGCCCTGCTGCGCGCGATGCTGTCGGTCACCGACGACCTGCCCAAGATCGCGGCGGGGGTCAACGACCTGCTCGCCGAAGACCTCGCCGGTGACCGCTTCGTCACCGCGTTCATCGGCATCCTCGATCCGCACCGGCACGTGCTGGAATACATCGCCGGCGGCCAGGGGCCACTCATCATGGTGCGCTCCGCTGGCGTGGAGAACCGCACCGCCAACGCCCTGCCGTTCGCGGTGTTGCCCTTCGTGAAGTACGACCCGCCTGAACGGTTCGCTTTCGAGCCCCGCGATACGCTCGTACTGCTGACGGACGGATTCTACGAAGCCGCCGATCCGGAGAGGGAGCAGTTTGGCGAGGATCGCGTCACGCAGCGAATCGCCGCGCGGGCCGGTATGCCCCTCGACCGCCTGATCCAGTCGCTCCACGCCGACATCCGTACCTTCACACGCGGCTGTCCCCAGGCCGATGATCTGACCGCCGTACTCATCCGCCGCAACGAGTAAGCGGTTCGGGGCGGGTGTCCCCGACATCGAATCGACCGGTTTTCCCGACGCGCGCTCCGGCCGGCGGCTTTGGGGATTCCGTGCTCGACACGCCCGAATTCAGGCGTAAGCTATGCAGAAAGATCGACCGAGAGAATCTGTATGCGGCTCTTCCTGCTGGCGACATTGCTGATCTCGATGAGTATCCAGGACTGGATGCTGCGCGCGTTCTACCCGGTCTTGCTCGTGCTGCTCGTCGCCGCCAGCCTGGGGATTCCCATCCCCGAAGACGTGCCGCTGATCGCCGCCGGCGTGATTCTCGCCCAGGAGCCCGAGACGGCCACCTGGACCGGCACGCTGTTGATCGCCCTGCTGGGCATCATGTGCGGCGACGTGATTCTCTACGTGCTCGGCAAGCGCTGGGGACCGGAGGTCTTCAATCACCGCTGGGTCAGGCGGGCCATCACGCCCAAGCGTTTTCGTCGCATGACCCGGCTGTTCAAGCGCTACGGCATGTGGATGTGCTTCTTTGCGCGGTTCTTCATGGGGATTCGCGCGGCGATGTGCGTAACCGCCGGCGTGACGCGACTCTCGTTCTGGCGGTTTCTGGTCGCCGACCTGGCCGGAGC
>CAYRXN010000084.1:0-13802 GCA_964428275.1 uncultured Planctomycetales bacterium
GGCGTGCTCGAGTTCCGCATCCTGGCCGATCCGAGTCCGGAGAACGTCACCAAGTACGATCTCTACCGCAAACGACTCCACGAACGGGGACCGCGCCCACAGCCCGAAGACACCTACCAGTGGTTCAAGGTAGACAACCCGCTCTCGTTCTTCGACATCGACTCGCCGTCCGAGCTGCAGAAGCTCGACCCGGCCCGCGACCCGCGTATCGCCAGTCACTACGTCGCCGACAAGTACCAGGACGACTGGTACGTGCTGGCCAAGCGCGGGGCGGAGAACGGGCTGCTGCACAGCAAGCACGGCGGAGCGCGCTGGCGGCTCAAGCGGGCCGCCCGGACCCGCGACCAGATGGGCCGGCCGGCGGTGGCGTTCTCGCTCGACCCGGTGGGCGGCGAGCTGTTCGGCAAGCTCACCGGCCGCAACATCGGCAAGCCGCTGTGCATTCTGGTCGACGACGTGGCCTACTCGGCCCCGTCGATCCGCTCGCGCATCACGACCGACGGCATCATCACGGGTGATTTCAGCATCGAGAAGGTCAACTACCTGATCCAGACCCTCCAGGCCGGTTCGCTGCCGGCGCGCCTCAAGGATACGCCGCTGAGCGAGCGCACGATCGGTTCGAGCCTCGGGCACGAGAACCTGCGCAAGGCGTTCCGGGCCGGCGTGGCCGGGCTGATCGCGGTCGGGATCGTGATGGCGGGGTACTACCTCGTGGCCGGACTGATCGCCGACTTCGCCCTGGTGATGAACATCATCCTGGTGCTGGCGGTGATGGCGATGCTCGGGGCCCGGTTCACGCTGGCGGGCATCGCGGGCATCATCCTGACGATCGGTATGACGGTCGATGCCAACGTGCTGATCTTCGAGCGCATGCGCGAGGAGAAGGCGCGGGGCTCCTCGCTGCGGATGATCATCAAGAACGGCTACGACAAGGCGTTCAGCACGATCATCGACGCGAACGTCACCACGCTGCTGACCTGCGTGATCATCTACTGGGTCGGAAGCGAGGAGATCAAGGGGTTCGGCCTCACGCTGGGCTGGGGTATCGTCACCAGTCTGTTCACCGCCCTGTTCGTGACGCGCACGCTGTTTACGCTGCTGGTCAAGTACAACGTCATCAAAGACATCAAGATGCTGCAACTGATCCGCGCTCCCAAGATCGACTGGTACGCCAAGCGCAAGATCTTCATCCCGCTGTCGCTGTTCCTGATGCTCGGCGGGCTGGCGATGCTCTACGACCGCGGCATGCACGACGCGCTCGACGTCGAGTTCCTGGGCGGCGTCAGCGCCGAGGTCAAGCTCAAGGACAGCGCGGCCGACAAGTACACCGACGTGACCATCGAGCAGCGGCTCAAGCAGGTCGGCGGCCTGATCAGCGAAAAGGGCGCGCTGCTGGCAGATGCCGTCGTCGAACCCGTCAGCGGAGAGGCGGGCACGTTCCGCGTCAAGGTTCCGGGTGTGGACAACGAGCTGCTGGCTGCCATGATCGCCGAGCCGCTCGAGGCCCGGAACCTGCTCCAGCGCGGCGGCGTGAACACCAGCGCCGAAGAGAGCGCGGTGATTCTGCGGGCCAGCGACCAGGCGGACCTGAAGAAACTGACCGACGCCGTTCACGAACTCGGCGGCAACGGTATCGACGCCATTCCGCCCGCCGGCGACAACATCGGCCAGGCCAACATCGGCATGGTGTCCGAGAGCGGACTGAACGAGAAGCCGGGGCTGCGCTGGAACATCACGACCACCGAAACCAACAAGGCCCTCGTCAAGTGGGCGCTGCAGGAGGCCTTCGGCGACGATCTCGATATCCAGCCGCGCATCGGCTACCTCTTCCGCGGCGACCACAACCACGCTTTCCCGATCACCAACCGCCGGCTCGAAGCCGTGATTCCCGGTCTGCCGCAAGGTGCCGGCGGTGACGTGACCGACTACCTCGGCGGGGCGGCGCTGTGGTTCGACGAGCTTTCGCCTCCGCAGACGCTCCAGGCCATTCACCTTCGGCTGCGCAACATGCGGCTCCAGCCGGACTACCAGAACATGCCCTGGCGGGACTTCAAGGTCTTCGGGATCAAACAGGCCGGCCAGGATGCTTCCGGAAAGCTGCTCTACAGCAGCATCGTGATCGCGGTCGGCGATCCGGCGATCTCTTACAACCAGTCGCCCGAAGCGTGGCTCCAGGAGCTGGCCCAACCCGAGCAGAACCTGGCGATGGCCGCGTTCGACAAAGAGCAGACGCTGCGCAAGGTGACGCAGTTCAAGCCGCAGATCGCCTCGCAGTCGCAGACGCGGGCCGGCGTGGCGCTGGTCCTGTCGTGGGCCATGATCATCGCGTACATGTGGATCCGCTTCGGCCGGCCGATCTTCGGCGTCGCCGGCGTGGTCGCCCTGATCCACGACGTGCTGATCGCCCTGGCGTTCGTCGGTATCAGCGGGTGGATCGGCGGCAAGAACCACCCGATCGGCAACGCGCTGCTCATCAACGACTTCAAGATCGACATGACGATCGTGGCTGCGTTCCTGACGATCATCGGGTACTCGATCAACGACACGATCGTCGTGTTCGACCGCATCCGCGAAACGCGGGGGCGGCTCGGACAGGTCACGCCCGAGATCATCAACCAGAGCATCAACCAGACGCTGTCGCGGACGTTGCTGACCAGCTTCACGACGTTCCTCGTCCTGCTGGTGATGTACATCGCGGGCGGAAGCAGCATCCGCGGCTTCAACTACTGCATGATGATCGGCGTGATCACGGGTACGTACTCGTCGATCGCGATTGCTTCGCCGCTGCTGATGCTCAGCTTCGGCCGCAGTCGCGCCCGGCAGGCGGCGGTCGCCCAGGCCGGCGCATAAATCGGCGGTGTCGGCCCCCCAACGGGGTTGCTATAATGCGGGGCGCCTGCGTCGTGCGGACGCGGGCGCCTCGCGTTCTTTCTGGGGTGTTGAGCCATGCGTGCCGAAGTCAAAGTAGGTTTGATCGTCGCCCTGGTCGCGTTTGCCGGCGGGGCCATCTGGCTGCTCAGCCGCAAATCGGACAAGCTCAATTCGCTGCCGATTACCAAGACGGAGACCGAGGCCGCCAGCAAGGACAGCGTGAGGCTTTCGGGCGACACGGTCCCGTTTGCCAAGGTACCGTCCCGCCCGCGCAGCGCGCCGAGGACGACACCAGGCCGCGGTCAACCCACGCCGCCTCCTGCGCGACGCAGCGGCCCCGCGGCCCGGCCTCAGCCGCAGGTTCGCCCTCAGGCCGGTCAGGACGGGAAGGCGGGTCAAGCGGGCCCCGCCCGGCCCGCGACCAAGCCCGAGACGTTGCCCTTGTTTCCGACGGCTTCGCCCGGCCCGGCCTTGCCGGGGGCGCTGCCAGCCGGCGGTCCGGGAACCACGCCGCCGCCGGCAGCCAAGGAAGCGCCTGGCAGAACGGCCGCGCCGGCAGGCAAGACCAGCCCGGGGACTGCGAAACCCGCCACCACCGGTTCGCCCGGAACGGCCGGCGCCCCGCCGGTACACACGGCACCCCGCGCCACGGGCATCAAGACCCCTGACGCAAAGATACCCACCATTATTCCCCCGCGCAAGCGCGGCCCGTTTGCGAACGGCCCTGATCGAACGGGAGGGGCGCGGAAAACGACCGCGAGCGCGCAGAAGACCTACACGGTCGAGGCCGGCGACCGTCTGATCGACATCGCCCGCGACGAGTACGGCGACGGCAGGTTGTGGAAAGCGATCGTGGCGGCGAACCCCGACCTCGAAGATCCCGACCGCCTGCTGGTCGGTCAGAAGATCAGGATCCCCACGCTGGACGAGGCCCGGCGGCTCCTGGGTGGCGCAGCGCCCGCCGCCGAACTCAAACCGGCGACCCGTGCCGAGAAAAGCCCGGTCGGCGGCACCACCTACGTGGTCGGCGAGGGCGATTCGCTTATCAAGATCGCGCGCCACGTGCTCGGTGACGCCGCCCGGTGGAAGGAGATCTACGAGCTCAACCGCGACCGGCTCGAATCCCCCGATCTCATCCGTCCGGGGATGGAGCTGCGGCTTCCGGCCGCCAAGCCCGAAAAAAAGGCAACCGGCAAAGATTGACCGGGACGACTCGCCGCGGCGGGAAGTGCCGCCGGCGGGGGGTGAGCTCACGACGGCAACGCGGCGCTCGGCCCGACCCGCGTGGGCAGCAGCATGGCGGTCATGTCTTCCGAGGCGCTCGCAAGCTTGATGGGCCGCCCGGGCACGCCGACGACGGTTGCCATCGGGAGCACGTCCTCGAGCACGACGGTGCCGGCTCCGATGATGGACTCGCAGCCCAGCGTGACCTTGGGGATGACGGTGGCGCCGATTCCGACGAACACGCCGGGCTCGACCTTGACCCGTCCGGCGATGCGCACGCCCGGGCAGATGTGCGATCCCTCGCCGATCATGGTCTGGTGGTCGATGATGCAGCCGGTGTTGAGGATCACCGAGTCGCCGATCTGACAATTGGCGCAGACGACCACGCCGGCAGCGATGACGACGTTGCGCCCGATGGTGGCATTGTGTGCGATCGTGGCCGAAGGGTGGACGGCTGAGATGAGGGGGATACCGGCCTGTTCGATCCTCCGGGCCAGGCCCCGCCGCGTGCCGTTGTCGCCGATGGCGATGATAACTCCATCAATTCCAACGGATTGCGCAATATCCTCCAAGTCGCTGATTCCACCCAACACGGGCACACCGTCGATCCGGCGTCCCTGGATGTCTGCGTTGGAATCGAGGAAGCCGATGATCTCGTGGTGTCGGGTTTGCAGGAGGATATCGAGGACGACGCGGCCGTGGCCGCCGGCGCCCAGGATCACGACGCGTCGGGCGTGTTGTCGGAGCGAACGCGACATTCCAGCGGGTTCTATCGGCATATGGGCGGTCCGACCGAACCGTGGGCGCGAGGGTGGCACGCGCTGTTGTCGGGAGCGGTTCCGGGCCCGTCCCGGGGTTGTCGCAAGTCGAGCGGGCACATCGGCCGATAATGACTAGCGACCTCGTCGGGCGTCGCCGTCGGGGGCGCGAACCGGCGGATGGCTGGGGCGTACTGAGGGTATCGTCCGGCCCATCCAGGGTTCGTTTCGCGAAGACTTTGTGAACGCGGCGGTTTGACACGGGCGGTCGAGCCCGTTTAATGCGGAGTTGCTGTTGGGTGGAAATCGAGCCCTGTTCAACCCTTACACGCGGCCCGGACGGTCTGCCCCTCCCGCGCAGGTGAGGTCGGGGCAGCAGGTTTGCCTGCACCGCAGGCGTCGAGCGGTCTTCCATGGGTATCGAGCGTAGTGGCGACATGAGAACAACTGGTCTGGCTGTGATCGCGGGGATGCTCGTAATCGTGTTGGCGGGCTGTGCCATGGTACCGCCGCAGAGCTTCCTCGACCCTACCAAGGTGGGCATGTTCCCCCTCGATTATCGTGAGGGGGGGATTCGCCGTGTCCTGACGCCGCGTGACGGTCCGATCGCGCTGGCCAACGCGACCGACCCGACGCCGGAAGACCTCGTCCCCGTGTACGAGGATTACCGGATCGGCCCGCTGGATGGCGTGCAGATATTCATCAACGACTTCTACCAGGCGGGATTCCCGTACTCGGCGAACATCGAAGTCAGCGCGACCGGGTACATCAGCATCCCGCAGCTCGGGCTGATCAAGGTCCAGGGGATGACGGCGCAGGAGCTCGAACAGGACTTGCGCACGCGGATCGAGGAGGCCGGCATCCTGCCGGATCCGATCATCCAGGTGGTCGTGACCAATCGGCGGTACCAGTATTTCAACGTGATCGGCTCGGTGGCGCGGGCCGGGGCGTACCCACTGACGCAGCCGGACACGCGCCTGCTGGATGTGCTGGGCATGGTCGGCGACATCGGCCCGGAGGCCAAGCGCCTGTACGTGATCCGCAGGATGGACACCGGATCGGGCGGCGAGCGGACGCCGGACCGGGAGCAGCCCGCACCCGAAGAGGAAGAACTCATCATCCCGCCGCCGGACGAGGGGGCGCTGGGAAGCACACTCTATGTCCAGACCGGTGACGGCAGTGCGCAGGCGCCGTCGAAGAAGACCACCGCCAGCGCAACCCGGGACGAGTTCGAGGACGTGCTCGCGCCCGGGGGCGAGCGTGCCGCGGGGACCGCGCAGCCGGGTCGCAAGATGGCGCCGCTGATCTACGACCCGACGACCGGCAAGCTGAAGGAAGCCCCGGCGCGCGGCCCCGTCGCCGGGAACGAAGGCCGGCGCCCGGCCGCGACGGCGCCCGAGGGTGGTGCCGTGGCCCGGGGCGGTGATGACGAGGAGCCGTTCGATTGGGAAGCGATTCCGGAGTATGAACTGTCCCAGCGCGTGATCGAGATCGACGTGGACGCGCTCAAGTCGGGTGATCCACGATACAACATCGTCGTGCGCAACCGCGACCTGATCAACATCCCCGTGGATACCGGCGTGTACTACATGATGGGCGAGGTCAACCGGCCGGGCGTGTATGCGTTCAACTCGCGCGAGATCACGATCAAGCAGGCGATTGCCACCGTCGGCGGGTTTTCGCAAATGGCGTGGCCGTCGCGTTGCGAGATCATTCGCCGCGAGAAGGGTACCGACAAGCAGATCACGATCCCGGTCAACCTCGACCGGATCTTCGCCGGACTCGACGACGACATCCTGCTGCGGGACCAGGACATCGTGAACGTCGGCACGGACATCGTGGCGCCGTTCCTGTTCGTGATTCGCAATTCGTTCCGGTTCGCGTACGGTTTCGGGTTTGTGTACGACCGCAACTTCGCCGACAAGGACGCCTACGGCGCGAAGATCAATCCGCAGACGCTCGATATCCAGCGGCGCCAGTCGCGCGGCTTGCCGTTCTAGCCGGCCGGCGTTTCAGGAGAAACATGCAAGCGATGGCAGCGGTTCCGGACACGAAACCTCAGCCCGTGCTGGTGTTCGACCGGCCGGCCCAGGTGCGGGCGCTGATTATCGCCCTGGCGTTCGCGGCGGTGTACCACGTCGTATTGCGCACGCTCGCCCGGCAGTGGCAGTCCGCGGACTGGTCGCACGGCTGGCTGATCCCGCTGTTCAGCATCTACCTGGTCTACATGCGCTGGGAGCGCGTGCGCCGCTGCCCCGTGCGGCACGCCTGGGTCGGGCTGGTGCTGATGCTGGCGGCGCTGGGGATGTACCAGTACTCGCTCTGGGGGGTCGTGATCGGGTACCTGCGGCCGCTGTCGATGCTGCTGTGTCTGCTGGGCGTGATCATCTATCTTTTTGGGCTGCCGATGTTGCGGCACGTGTGGGTTCCGTGGCTGTACCTGTTCTTTGCGATCCCGCTGCCCAAGCGGATCTACTTCGCGCTGACCGATCCGCTGCGGCGGATCGCGGCCACGGCGGCCACCGCCCTGTTGAATCTGATTCCCGATCTGGACATCGAACGGGTGGGCTCGACGATCTCGTACATGTACGGCGGGCAGCACGGCGGCCTGGACGTGGCCGACGCGTGCAGCGGGATGCGCAGCGCGATGACGCTGTGCGCGCTGGGGGTGGCGGTGGCGTTCGTGTCGGATCGCCCCTGGTGGCAGCGGGCGATTCTGATCGCGATGTGTATTCCGATCGCCATCCTGGCGAACATCATCCGCGTGACCATCACCTGCCTGCTCTACGTGTTCGTGGACCCGAAGTACGCCACCGGCACGTATCACGCGATTCTGGGGCTGGTCACGCTGATGATCGCCTTCGGTATTTTCACGGGCGTCGGCTGGTTGTTGAGCAACCTGTTTGTGGATGAATCGGCGGCTGGGAGCGAGGCATCGTGACGGATCACCAGGATACAACGCGCGGATCGGCGGCCGGCGGAGAGAAAGCCGCCGCGCCGCGCCGGCCCGTCAGCGCGCGCTACTATGTCTGCGTGGGTATCCTGCTGCTGGCGGCCCTGACGATGCAGGGCGTGGCGAACTATCTCGAAGTCACGTTCACCAAGAAGCCGGTTCCCCTCAAACGGCCGCTGGTGGCGATGGACACGAGCAAGCTGGGGCCGGAGTATCGCCTGGCGGCCAGCCAGCCGCCGCCGCTCAACGAGGAGGTGCTCGAAAACCTCGGTACGCACGAGTACCTCCAGTGGTTCATCGAGGACCAGCGGCGGGCGGCGGATGATCCACGCGGGTTGGCCCGGCTGTTCATCACCTACTACACGGGCAAGGCCGACCCGGTTCCGCACAACCCGGAGGAATGCTATTCGGCCGGGGGCGCCACGCTGTCGGCCAAGACGCAGATGACCGTGACGATGCCCGGACCGCACGGAGATCCGGTCACGATTCCCGTGAAGGTGCTCGACTTCGTACCGTCGCCGCGCAGCAGCCTGGTGGTGCAGGCCGCGAGCCGGCCGCTGGTGGTGGCCTATTTCTTCTATACCAACGGGAAGTATGAAACGACGCGGACCGGCGTGCGCGTGGCCACGGGGAGCCTGTTCGACCGGTACGCGTATTACTGCAAGATCGAGGTTACGTTTACGGACCGGGAGGCCGGCATCCCCGCCAACCGGGAGCAGACGGTGGAAGCAACCAGGGAACTTCTGCGCAAGCTGATGCCGATCCTGTGGGCGGACCACTTTCAGGATTGGGAGGCGCTCAAACGGGGAGAAGCGCCCGTGGTGCTGGATCGCTGATAGGAAGGCAGGGAATCATCCAAGATGGCTAAGAAGCGACTGAACAAGAATGTCGTGGCGTTCCTGACCGCGGGTGGCATTTTCCTGGCGGTGCTCGTCGTTGCAATCGCCGCGTTCAACGCGTCGCGCCGCGATCCTGAAGTGATCGCAGAACGCGCCCGGGCGGCGGTCAAGAGCGGCGATTACGAGCGGGCCGTGCGGTTGTTCCAGCAGGCGTACAAGCAGGAATCGCAGGCCAAGTATCTCATCGAGGCCGCCGAGGTCGAACGGACGCGCGGCCAGTTGATCAACATGTTCTCATTGCTCAATCTGGCCCACACCCAGTCGCCGCGCGATCCGGAAATCCTGACCGCGCTGCTGGAGCGGTACTGGGAAATGCGTCAGTACCCGATCGGGCAGTGGGATTCCGTGCGCAAGCGGGCGGAAAGTCTGCTCGAGCTTCCCGGCCATGAGCAGGACCTGCTGGCGCTTGCGTCGAAGGTCGATGCACTCGACCACCTGGCCACTCAGGATGCAACCTATGCGCCGGCGGCCGAGGAGACCCTGGCCAAGGCCCTGAAGGTCGATCCGACGGATCCCCACGTGGCCATCGTTCACGCCGATCACGTCTTGCGCATCGCGCGGCAGAAGGCCGCGGCGCTGGCACGGCAGGGGGACCGCGATCGGGCCCAGGAGCTGGTCGAACAAGCGTATCGCCGGCAGGCGGAGATTCTCAAGCCGGCCCTGGATGCGCATCCGGAACAGGTGGAAGTTCGCGTGGCGCTGGCCGACGCGCTCGCCGCCGACAAGCAGTGGGCCGAGAGTCAGAAGGTCCTGGAAGCCGGGCTGGCGAAGCAGCCCGACGACGTGGACCTGCACTTCGCGATGTCGGGGTTGCTGCTGGCCCGCACGAAGGAGGCCTGGGAGGAGGCATCGGCCGACGAGGTTCAGGACTGGGTCAAGCGCGGTATCGAGCACTGTGACAAGGCGATCGCCCAGGCACCGGCGCTCTACGACGCGTACGCGCGCCGGGCGCAGTTGCGTCGTCTGGGCTGGATGAAGGACGGAACCTGGGATACGCAGCGGCTCGCGCGGGGCAAGGCGATTCTGGCGTCGTTTGCCAAGGCGCTCGACGACACCGTCGGCCTGCGGTCTCTGCGGGCCGTGCTGGGCAAAGGCGGACGGTTGCAGCTCATTGCCCAGGGGTTCGAGTTCGCGCTCAATCTCTACCGCACGAGCACGGACCCGGAGGTTCGCACGCAAGCGGCCACGTTCATGAAGCGGTTTCTTCAGGAATGCCAGACGCAGTTCGCCCAGCATTCGCTCACCTCGCTGATGGAGGGGCACCTGGCCGCGCTGGAGGGGGACGAGCGGCACGCGGTCAAGGCGTTCGAGAAGGCCATCGAGCAGGTGCAGAAGGGAATGGGGCCGGTGGAGTTCGCCAACCTGGCGCGCCGGGAGCTGGTACGCATTTATCGCAAGACGCAGAAGCTGGGGCTCTCGCTGCGGTACACGCAGGAGCTGCTGGCTTACTACAAGAACGTCGCCCAGCGGCCGCCGCTGTGGCTCTATCTCAATGAGGCCGAGATCCTGACGCAGCTCAACCGTCGCCAGGAGGCGCTCGACCTGGTGGACTCGATTGCGCCGTTGTACCCGAACGACCCCACCCTGCGCACGATGCGGGCGCGCCTGCTGGCGCTGGCCGATCGCGGGGCGGAGGCCCAGAAACTGATCGAGGAGACCGCCAGCGACGACCCGCGCATGTGGGTGAATCAGGCCCGCGTGGCGGCGTACAACAAGGACTTCGACGAAGCCCGGAAACTCCTGAGCAAGGCGCTCGAGGCGGTTCCCGACAGCCCCTCGGCGATTCGGCTGATGGTCACGACGCTGATGCAGGCCGATCGCCGGGACGAGGCGCTCGAGTTTGTTCGCAAGCAGTTGACGGCCACGTCGAACGACTCCATCAAGCGGATGCTCAAGTCGTATGAGGTGATGATCACCGAAGAGGATCCCGCCAGGCAGCGGGAGAAGCTGCTCGCGCTGATCAAGACGATTCCCGATCCGTTCGATCGGGCGGCGGAGTTCTTCAACTACTGGGCCGCGCAGAACGACGCGGAGCGGGCGGCGCCCTACCTCGATCAGATGGAGAAACTGCGCGACGATGACGTGCGCATCAAGGAGCTTCAGTTCGACCTCGCCCTGCGACGAAAACTGTGCGACCGGGCCCAGGAGTACGCGGGCAAGCTGGCCAAGCTCAACGCGGACCAGGCCGGCGGAGCGACCTATCGCGGACGCTACGAACTGAGTTGCGGTGATCCGACCCAGGCGCTGTCGGAATTCCGGGCGGCGGAACGCGACTTCCCCAACGATCCGGACATCAAGGTGCGGATCGCCCAGGCGCTGCTTTCGCTCAAGCCGCCGAAACTCGACGAAGCCGCCCGGTCGCTCGAACTCGCGGTCGAGAACGATCCGCGCAACTTCGTGGCCCAGCGCCTGCTCTACACGATCTACGAGGAGCTGGGACGCCACGACGATGCGATCCCCCACCTGGAAATCGCCGCCGACATCAACCCCAATGATCCGTTCATCAAGGAGCGGAAGCAGATTCTCGACGAGCAGAAGGATCCCGAGGCCGGTATCGCGATTCGCGAAAAACAACGCGCCGCGCATCCCGACGACGTGGACAACCTGCTGCGGCTTGCCGACCTGTACACGCGGGTCGGCGACAACGAGAAGGCACAAGCCGTCCTTCAGCAGGCTTTTGAGGCCGACCCCAAGAGCAGCGCAGTGGCCCAGACGGTCGCCAACTTCTACTCGCGCACCGGAGATCGCCAGGCCGGTGAGAAACTGCTCCGCGCGCACCTGGCGCTCCAGGAGGGCACCGACGAGATCCTGGCCCGTATTCTGATCGCGAAGTTTTACGAGCGGCTGGGTGACATCGATGCCGCGCAGGCCGAGTATGCCCAGGCCAAGGACCGGGTGGGTACGGCGTTCGCGGCGGGTTCGCCGGAAGCCCGACGGGGCATGAGTCTCGTGGCCTACCAGTTGGCCGAGTTTCACCGGCGACACCACAACTACGCCAAGATGGTGGATGCCTATCAACTGCTGCTCGAGAATCTCTCGCCGGACAATGTGGCGTCCATTCAGTCCGCGCGGCGGGCGGTGATCCGGGGATACCTCGCCCTGCACAAGTTCGACGAGGCCAAGCGGGAAATGGACGCCTACCGGCGGGATTATCCCAAGGACGTGGCTGGAATGCTCACGGAGGCCGAGCTGTTGATCACCAGCCCGAACCCGGAACTCGAGCAGGCGCGCACGCTGTTGACGCGCGTGATCGAAGCGGAGCCGTCCAATGCCTGGGCCTACTATCTGCGGGCGCGTGTCAACACCCGCCTGAATCAGTATCCCGACGCCCGCGATGATCTGATCAAGGCCAAGGCGCTCAATCCCGAGGGGTTCCAGCTTCGGCACCGCCTGGACCTGGTCCGGCTCTACGAGCTGATGGACCGCCCCGAGCTGGCCGAAACCGAACTGCGCGAGATGCTGCCGCTGAAACGCCCGGATCGGACGGTCGAGCTGCGATTGATCAACCTGCTTTCGCGGACCAGGCAGTACGAGAAGGCCCAGGCTCTTGTCAACACGCTGATCGCCCAGTACCCCGGCGAGCGGTTCTGGCCCTACCAGTTGGCCAAACTGTTGATGGCGCGCGAGCAATACTCGGCCGCCGTGGAGCCGCTGCGCAAGTCGATCGACATGGGAACCACGGGGCGCCTGGCGCCGGAAGACGCGTATGCCAGCCTGCTCTATGCCCTGACGCGAGCGAATCGGGCGGCCGAGGCCATCCAGGCCTACGATTCTTTCCCGCCGGAAGCGGTCACGCCGCGGATCCAGATCGAGGCGGCACGAGCGTGCATGGCCGCCGGGCGGCGCGAGGCCGGCGCAGCGCTCGTGGAGCAGGCCCTCTCGGCCGCCGTGAAACGCAGCTCCGTGGCGCTGCATTACGTCGCGGCGCTCGCGGTTGACGACGAGGTTCTGGGACGCGCCGGGACGATCGCGGTCTTGCGGCGGCTGCTGGCGGCCGAACAGGACGCGCGCGCCAAGAATGCGTTGCGGACCACGTTGGCCTGGTACCTGGTGGAGGAGCAGGACGCCGAGCAACGCAAGGAAGGCAACGCGCTGATCGAGCAGGTACTGGCGGAAACCGGCCCGAAGGACGCGGCCCGCGGCGAAGCGTTGCTGGTCAAGGCCCACGCGCTGGAAACCGTGGGCGACAAGCCCGAGGAGACCCTCAAGGTCTACGAGCAGGTATTGGAGGTGAATCCCAATAACCTGCAAGCGCTCAACAACCTGGCGTTTCGGCTCGCGGACCGTTTCGGCCGTCCGAAGGAAGCGTTGGCATACGCCGAGCGGTTGCGTCAGGTGGCGCCGCGCAACGTGGACATCCTGGATACGGTCGGGTGGGTGTATTTCAAGAACGGCAAGACACAGGACGCGATTTCGATCCTCCGGGACGCCCTGCGGCTCAATCCGGATCACCTGGCGGCCCAGGTTCATCTCGGCAGTGCGCTGGCCGCAAACGGTCAGCAGGCCGCGGCCCGCCGGGTGTTGCAGCGGGTGATCGAGCAGGCGCGCGAGGCGAAGAACAAGGAATACGAGGATTTGGCCGCTGCCGCACTTCGGAAAATACGTTAGGGTTCCGTGCGCGGCTGAATCAGCGCCGATAAGAGGTAGAGCATGAGTAGCATTACGCCCTCCGAACAACTGCCGGCTCCGCAGGCCCTGGCGATTGGCTCCCCCATCGGCGCCACGTCGGTCGGTCCCGGAGAGGGGTGGACCTTCCACGACGTCATGCGCGTGCTGCGGCAGCGCAAGGTCATGATCATCGTGACCACGATCGTGCTCTACGCCCTGGTCGTTGCGGCGACCATTCTGATCGGGATTTTCGCTCCGGCGTATACCAGCGAGGCCCTGCTCGAGCTGGAGCCGCCCAAAGCGGGCGACGCGCTGATGCCGGAGGATCGCGAAGTCAACCGCGATTTCATGGAACGGTTGCTCCAGACCGAAGTGCAGAAACTGCGCAGCCAGGCGCTGATGACGCGGATCGTGCAGTTGCCCGAGTTCCAGAAGACGGCCTATTTCCGCTGGTACAACAGCAACGCCGGCGAGGCGGCTCAAGGCCTT
>CAYRXN010000085.1:0-2564 GCA_964428275.1 uncultured Planctomycetales bacterium
CCGCTGTGCTCCTGATGTTGGGTGAGGTCGTAGTTGCCGCGATGAGCGACGCCCTCCAATTCCTGGAACTCCTCCGAGAACGGGAACAGATATTCGATGTCCGCGCAGGCCCGTGAGTAGTGGGCCAGCTCGTCGTCGGTCTGGTCGCGCAACCGCAGCTTGTCGCTGCGCAGCCCGAGGTTGACGTACCAGTCGTAGCGCACCTTGCGCCAGAACTCGTACCACTCCATCGACGTGTCCGGGTGGCAGAAGAACTCGATCTCCATCTGCTCGAACTCGCGCGAGCGGAAGGTGTAGTTGCGCGGGTTGATCTCGTTTCGAAACGCCTTGCCGACCTGGGCGATCCCGAACGGGATCTTCACGCGCGAGGTGTCCAGCACGTTCTTGAAATTCACGAAGATGCCCTGGGCCGTCTCGGGTCGCAGGTAGGCCTTGCTGCTCGAGTCCTGAAGCGCCCCCACGAACGTCTCGAACATCAGGTTGAACTCGCGCGGCGGCGTGAGCGCCCCGGCGGCGTCGCAGCGGGGACACTTGAGCTGGTCGAGTTCGGACTCGTAGACCTCGAGGTACGGGGCCGCCTCGGCGACGTAGCCCCCCCCGCCGTGCTTTTTCGAGAGCTTGTCGGCCTTGCCGGCGGCCTGCTGGATCGCATCTTCGGGCGCGCCGGCCTCGACGCAGCAATGATCGAACGGCGCATCGCCCTCGTTGCGCCGCAGGGCGACGCGGAAGATCTGGTCCGCCCGGAAGAGCGCCTTGCAGCCCTCGGCCCGGCACGAGACCATCGGGTCTTTGAACCCCCCCACGTGTCCGCTGGCCTCCCAGACACGGGGGTTCATGATGATCGCGCAATCGACGCCGACCATGCTGACTTCGCGGCCGTCGAGGCCGGTCGGCGGGTCGAGGACCATGTCCTGCCACCAGCGATTCTTGACGTTGCGCTTGAGCTCGACGCCCAGCGGGCCGTAGTCCCAGAACCCGCCCAGGCCGCCGTAAATCTCGCTGCCGGGGAAGATGAAGCCGCGGCGTTTGCACAAGGCGGTGAGTTTTTCCATAAGCGCGGTGTCGCCTGGCATGGCTGCCCTCGATTCCTGCTGGTTGCTCGTGTTCAAGTTCAAGGCCGCGGAAACGCGACCGCTGCGTCCGGCGGCGCGCCGGCACCTGCGGCCCAAGACGCCGCAGTATCGTTAAGATCGGCAGTTTAGAAGGGTTCGCTTTCGGACGCAAAGCCCCGAATCCGCAGGCATCAAAGGCTACACGTCCATTCTCGGATCGAACAGCCGCGCGTGTTCGTCCTGGCAGAAGCGGTCCGTCATCCCGGCGATGTAATCGGCCGCGACGCGGGCGACGCCGTCCTGGGCCACGCGGGCCGCGAAGCGCGGCGGCATCAGCTGCGGTTTCTTGACGTAGGCCTCGAAAATCGCCCGCACGATCCGGGCGGCCTTGTCGTCCATGCGAATCACCCGGCTGTCCTTGTATACGCGCTCGGAAAGCAACGCCCCCAGCTCCTCGAGCCGCTGCCCGCCGCGGTCGGACATCGCCACCGTCGGCCGGGCCGGAGATGCGCCATCCTCGCCGCGGGCCTGAAACGTCGTCCGCAGGTCTTCGATGAGCAGGGTCTCCATGCGCTCGACCGTTGGCCGGAGGTGACGCAGACAGTCCTCCCGTTTCGGCGGAGCCGGACCGCGGTACGCCTCACGCCACAGGCAGACGTCGCGCAAGTCCTCGGGCGGGACGAGGCCGGCGTAGAGCCCATCCTGGAGATCGTGCAACGTGTAGGCAAACTGGTCGGCGAAGTTGACGACCTCGTTCTCGAGCGGCGCCGCCACCACGCCGCCTCCAGGATGGTCGAACGCCGTCCGGTGGCTTTGCAGGCACGCGCGCACCGCCGCCGTCAGATTGAGCCCGCGGAACTCCGGGTAGGGATGTTCGAGGTAGGTCACGACCCGCAGCGTCTGTTCGTTGTGCTCGAAGCGCTCGCCGTGCTCGCGCAACGCGGCGTGCAGGGCCCGCTCGCCGGCGTGCCCGAACGGCGGATGGCCGAGATCGTGCGCCAGGGCCACGACTTCCGCCAGGTCCGCGTCGAGTCCCAACGCGCCGGCGATGTCACGGGCCAGCGAGGCAACTTCCAGCGTGTGCGTCAGACGCGAGCGAAAATGATCGCCGAAGCGGGCGACGAATACCTGGGTCTTGTATTGCAGCCGCCGAAAGGCCGACGAATGCACGATGCGGTTTCGATCGACCCGCAGCGGCGGCAAACCGGCGGCATAAGGATCCTCGTGCTCGCGGTCGAAGCGGCCCGTCGATGTGCTTCCTGGCTCGTTCACGGCGAAGCCCTCGCGTCCCTTGGTCCCTCAATCCCTGAATCCCTCGATCCCTTTGTGAATGGCGAATGGCGAATGTCGAATTGTCTTTCGCTTGCTCGTCGCCTTCGGCCCTCAGTCCCTGCGTCCCTTGGCCCCTTGGCCTCCGCCCCCGCGTCCCTTGGTCCCTCAATCCCTCAATCCCTCAATCCCTGAATCCCTCGATCCCTTTGTGAATGACGAATGGCGAATGCCGAATGGCGA
>CAYRXN010000086.1:0-23204 GCA_964428275.1 uncultured Planctomycetales bacterium
GCGAGTTCGCCGAGGGGGCGCTCGAACACATTGCTTCGGTCGGCCTGCGGCACGTGGAAATCATGGTGCCGCCGGCAGACGCGATCGCGGAGACGCGCGACCGGCTGGCGCGGCTCGGTCTTTCGGCCAGCTCGATGCACGGCACGTGCGATCTGAGCCGGCCCGATGTGGCCCAGCAGGTCGCCGATCAGATGCCCGCGCTGGCGGCGCTGGGCTGTCCGATCATGTTCGTCTCCGCCAAACGGGGTGACTTACCCGCCGAAACCGCTTACGAACGACTCCGGCAAGCCGGCGACGTGGCGGCCGCGCAGGGCGTGACGATCGTCCTCGAGACCCACCCCGACCTGATCACCAACGCCGACGTCGCGCTGGAGACGATGCGCGGCGTCGAGCACCCGCACGTCCGCGTCAACTTCGATACCGCCAACATCTACTTCTACAACCGCGACGTGGACGGCGTCGCCGAGCTGCGCAAGATCGCGCCGTATGTTGCCGCCGTGCATCTGAAGGACACCGACGGCGGCTATCGGCACTGGCACTTCCCCGCTCTGGGGGAGGGGATCGTCGATTTCGCCGGCGTGTTCGCGGTGCTCGATGAGGCGGGGTTCCGGGGGCCGTGCACGCTGGAAATCGAAGGGATCGAAGGCGAAACGGCGACGCGGGCGCTGGTCGAAGGGCGCATCGCGGCTTCGGTGGCGTATCTCCGGTCGCTGGGCAGGCTGTGACCGGGCTCCGGGCGATTCGCTGAGGGCGCAGAAAAAAAAAGCTCCGGTGGAGGGTTCCGGGGCATCGAGCTCGACGGGTTGCGCAAATGCCGTGACGAAGGGCGCAGAAAAAAGGCTCCGGCGGAGGGTTCCGGAGCCCCGAGAGCTTAACGAAGCCGTGGAAGCTTCATCTCCAAGTATGGCTCCCGGGAGCACGCACGTCTATTGGGGTTAGTGGGTATTTCGTCCATTTTTCTCGGACGTTGTCGCAGCGGGGCGGGCAGCGCCGCCGCGGCGCGCTGCGGTTTCACCGGCTGGTCCCGGGAACCCGTGCGCGGCGTTGCGGCCCCGGTCGGTGCATCGGGGATCTGCCCGGTTCGGCGGCCGCGGAGCAAACCGGGCCGCTACATGTCGTTGGTTTCGTGGTGCAGATGCGCAACTTGTTGTATGCCATGAGGTTGCGCAAAATCCCACGATTATCGCACTTTCGTTTGACCACCCCCATATCTTGGGTTATAGTAGAAGTTGCCCCCAAGATATTCGGCTACTTCCCTGTCGCCGATTCGGGGGGTGGTAACTGCCGGTATCGCGGCCGTCTTTTCCACGCGGCGCGCGGGCTGCGGACATAATCCAGTTTTTGTAATTCATCCAGGGAGATCAGGGATGGCCTCTCACGTAGATCGTATAGAGACACTGCGCGGCTGCGCAGTGGAGTTCGCCGAGCCCACGCTCTCCGAAAATGCGCGGCGGGTGCTCGAGGCCCGGTACCTCAAGAAGGACGAGAGCGGCAAGTGCACCGAGACGCCCGGCGACCTGTTTCGCCGCGTGGCCGAGGCCATCGCCGCGGTCGAAGCCCAGTACGGCGCCGGAGAGGCCGACCGCCGCCGCTGGGAGCGCACCTTCTACGACCTGATGACCAGCGGGCAGTTCATGCCCAACTCCCCCACGTTGATGAACGCCGGCCGCGAGATGGGCATGCTCTCGGCGTGCTTCGTGTTGCCGGTGCGCGATTCGATCAACGAAATCTTCAACAGCATCAAGCACACGGCGCTGATCCAGAAGGCCGGCGGGGGAACCGGGTTCGCGTTCGACGAGCTGCGGCCGACGGGCGACTTCATCAAGTCCAGCGGCGGTACCACGAGCGGTCCGATCAGCTTCTGGAAGGCCTTCAGCGAGGCCACCAACGCGATTCAGCAGGGGGCGTTCCGCCGCGGCGCGAACATGGGGATGATGTACATCCACCATCCCGACATCCTCAAGTTCCTGCACGCCAAGAACGATCTGAGCCAGTTCACGAATTACAACATCTCGGTGAAGATCACCGATACGTGGATGCGGGACTTCCTCGCCGATCCCGACTCGCCGCACGTCGTGCGCAACCCCCGCACCGGGCGGTGCAGCCTGCTGCCGCGCGCCCTGGATATCTGGAAGTACGACGTTCGCGACCTGATCGACGTGGACTGCACCGATGCGGTGCCCGACGGCTCGCGGGCGGCCTACTTCACGACGCCGCACCTGACCGGCGAGATCCCCGAGCGCTGGCGCGGAAAGGTCTACACCAAACGCGACATCTGGAACATCATCGTCGAAAACGCCTGGAAGACCGGCGAGCCCGGCGTGATCTTCATCGACCGTATCAACGAGCACAACCCCACGCCGCACCTGGGGCGCATCGAAGCCACCAACCCCTGCGGCGAGCAGCCACTGTTGCCTTATGAGGCCTGCAACCTGGGCAGCATCAACCTGGGAGCGTTCGTGCGGAATCCGTGCACGCCCGAGGCCGAGGTGGACTGGGACGCGCTGCGCCGCGTGGTCCACCTGGCGACGCGGTTCCTCGACAACGTCATCGACGCCAACAACTATCCGCTGCCCGAGATCGAGGCGATCTGCAAGGCGAACCGCAAGATCGGGCTGGGGGTGATGGGGTTCGCCGACGCGCTCTACCGCCTCGGCGTCGCCTACGACAGCGACGAGGGCGTGCGGTGGGGCGAGCGGTTCATGCGCTTCATCAACGACGAGTCGCACAACTACAGCGAATACCTCGCCGAGAAGCGGGGCTGCTTCCCGAACTGGCAGGGCAGCGTCTGGCAGACGCGGCACCGCCGCATGATGCGCAACGCGGCGACCACCACCGTCGCGCCGACCGGCACGATCAGCATCATCGCCAACTGCTCGGGCGGGATCGAGCCGCTGTTCTCGCTGGCGTTTGTCCGCAACGTGCTGCGCGGGCAGAACCCCGGCGACAAGCCGCTGGTCGAGGTCAACGAGACGTTCCGCCTGGTCGCCGAGCGGCGCGGCCTGCCCACCGAGGAGCTGTTCGAGCGCGTGGCGCGCGAGGGGACGCTGCACCACATCGACTCGGTGCCCGACGACCTCAAGCGCGTCTTCGTCTGCGCCCACGACATCGCCCCCGAGTGGCACATGAAGATGCAGGCGGCCTACCAGCGCCACTGCGACGCCTCGATCAGCAAGACGATCAACTTCCCCAACAGCGCCACGCGGGAGGATGTCGAGCGGATCTACAGCCTCGCCTTCGAGCTGGGCTGCAAGGGCGTCACGGTCTACCGCGACGGTTGCCGCGAGTTCCAGCCCATGTCGCTCAAGAAAGAGGACGGCGAGAAAGCCGCAAAAGAGGGACCAGCCATGTCCGAGACCACCAGGACAACCGAGACGGCCGGCGCGGACGCCGGTTCGCCGAACGAGGCCCCCGTACTGGTCAAGTCGGCCGAAGCGCCGATCCGCAAGGGGCACAACGGCAATGGCAACGGCAAAGGCAACGGGAATGGAAACGGCAACGGTCATGGGCGATTGTCGCGGCCGGCGGCGCCGCGGCCTGTCCGGGCGACGGTCATCCCGGTGCCGCCGCGGATCGAGCCGCAGGACCTGCCCGAGATCGTCAGCGGACTGCGTATCCGCCAGATGACGCCGTTCGGCAACATGCACGTCAAGATCACGGTGGACCCGCGCAACGACCGCGAACTCGAGGTGTTCGCGCAGCTCGGCAAGGGTGGCGACGTGGCCAACAGCGATCTGGAAGCGATCTGCCGGATGATCTCGCTCTGGTTACGCTCGGGCGGGAGCCTGCGGCACGTGATCAAACAGCTTTCCGGGATTGGTTCGTCGCTCCAGATTCCCACCCGCGCCGGCCGCATCATGTCGCTGGGCGACGGGCTGGCCGTCACGCTCAAGAAGTACCTGCGGGCCAAAGAACGATTCGGGCTGCGCGCGCTGCTGCTGGGAGAGATCGACCTCGCGGAGCTGAACAAGCCCGCGGGGCCTTCTTATGGCGGTTCGCCGGTTGCCACCGATCGCATCCTCGACGAGTCCCGGGCTCAGGGCGACAGCGCCAACGAGCAGACGGGGCGCCGGCGGGACGTCGGCCAGCGTCACGAAGACCGATCCTCGGATCGGCCGGCTGCAACTGCTGCGGCTGCGAGCGCAAGCGCCCAGACGGCTGCCGCGGCCGCCGATCGGGACGGCTGCGACGCGCCGATCGCTACTGCGGTCGTGACCACGGTGGACGAACCCGCCCCGGCCAGTGCGACGGGTGCCGCCAACCGTGGCTCCGCGCAGCCCGCTTCACTTTCCGCCAGCGCGGCCGCGTCCCCGGCGGCCCCGGCGGTCAAGGCCGCGCCCGCGGTCGCGCCGGCGGTGGCCCGCGTTCGGCACGATCGCGACATCGCTGCGCACTACAAGCTCAAGTGCCCCGAGTGCGGAGGCGTGCTGGCCATTCAGGAGGGTTGCCGCAAATGCCACGGCTGCGGTTGGTCGGCGTGCTGATGAGAACCTGTGCGTAGCGGACGCGCCGGCGGGCCGTGTGTGCCGCCGGACGTCTCGAAGCGAGCGGCAGGCGGCGCGGCTGTCGCTCGTTCTTTGTTGCGCGGCGCCCGCGGCCGGGAGGAGGTTGTCTGCGCGCGTTGGTGTCAGTCCGCCGGCGGCGGGGGGGCCGGGTCGTAGAGCTGATGGAACTCGTCGAGGACTTCCGGCCCACCGGCCTGACGCAACGACCAGACCAGATCCTCGGAAAGCTCGTAGAGCCCGGGGCCGCGATACCAGGGGGCGTCTCCGGGCAGGTCGATCCATTCGTCGCTGCCGGCTCCGGTCTGGGCCACCTGCAGCGACATCAACTTGCCGTCTTGCTGCTGCACGTAGTACCACCCGGGTACCGGCGCCGCGAGCAATTCGGCATCGGACGGCGGTTCGAGCGGGCACCCGGCCACGCTTGCGAGCAGAAGTCCCGAGAGGCCGGCCAGGCCGAGCATTCGAATCACGTTGCGGTGCATCGATTTCTCCTGAGAAACCCGCCCTGTGAACCAGGATGCCGCCGGCTGCGCGACGGTATGCCATTCTAGGCCGGCCTCCACCCTCTGACGACCGCCGTTTCGGACACTTTCCGCCGGCGCGTCCCGTAAATGTCGCCGCGCGTCGTGAGTTCGACGTAGCGGACGTGTTATCGGTTGACCGGCCCGGAGGACGGGGGGCAAAAAACAGCGCGAACGGGGACGCGCGCGACGCCCGGAGCACTCGGCGCGAAGGGGACAACCCGTTTCCGTGCCCGGGCCGACGTGGCGTCGGGCCGCCGGCGCGACGGATAAATGCTATGATGCGCGCCGGTAAGGTGCAGGAGGACACGCATGCTACGCGACCGCTATCCGCTCATTCTCGCGGGCGAACCGCTTTCGCCCAATGCCGATCTCGTCGTGACCAACAAGTACACCGGCGAGCCCGCCGCCCGCGTCGCCCGGGCCGACGCCGAGACGATCGAACAGGCCATCGCGGCCGCGGTCGAGGCGTTCGAGCAGACCCGCGACATGCCGGGGTTCAAGCGCCAGCAGATCCTCAACCACGCCGTCACGCGGATCGAGGCCCGCTTCGAGGAACTGGCCCGGGCGCTGGCGATCGAGGTCGGCAAGCCGATTCGCGACGCCCGCGGCGAGGTGACCCGGCTGATCGACACGTTCCGCATCGCCGCCGAGGAGGCCGTCCGCATCGGCGGAGAGTACATCCCGCTCGACATCAGCCCGCGGGCCGAGGGGTACGAGGCGATCTGCCGGCGGTTCGCGCTGGGACCGTGCGCGTTCATCACACCGTTCAACTTCCCGATGAATCTGGTGGCGCACAAGGTCGGCCCGGCGATCGCCGCCGGCTGCACCTGGGTGCTCAAACCGGCCTCGGCGACGCCGATCAGCGCGATCATCCTCGGCGAAATCCTGGCCGAGACGGACCTCCCGCGGGGAGCGTTTTCGATCCTGCCGTGCGGCGGGTCCGAGGCCGGCCCGCTCGTGACCGACGATCGGCTCAAGCTGCTGAGCTTCACCGGGTCCGCGGAAGTGGGCTGGGGGCTCAAGGCCCGCGCGGGGAAAAAACGCGTCTGCCTCGAACTGGGCGGGAACGCGGCGTGTATCGTCGATGCCGGCGCGGACCTGGATTTCGCGGCGGACCGGATCACGATCGGGGCGTTCTATTCCTCCGGGCAAAGCTGTATCAGCGTGCAGCGGGTCATCGTGCACCGGGCGGTCTACGACGAGCTGCGTGAGAGGCTGATCGAGCGGGCGGCGAAACTGAGGATGGGGGATCCGCTCGACGAGCAGACGTTTCTCGGGCCGCTGATTACGGAAAACGACGCCAGGCGCGTCGAGCAGTGGACGCAGGAAGCGCTCGCCGCCGGCGCCCGCCTGCTCTGTGGCGGAAAGCGCCACGGCGCGCTCTTCGAGGCCACCTGGCTCGAGAACGTGCCGCGCGAGGCGAAGGTCAACCGCTGCGAGGTGTTCGGCCCGCTGGCGACGCTCCAGCCGTTCGATTCGTTCGCGCAGGCCGTTGCGATCGCCAACGACAGCGATTTCGGGCTCCAGGCCGGCGTGTTCACCGGTGACCTCGACCACGCGATGTACGCCTACCGCGCGCTCGACGTCGGCGGCGTGGTCATCAACGACATGGCCAGCTTCCGCGTGGACTCGATGCCTTACGGCGGCGTCAAGGACAGCGGGATGGGCCGCGAGGGCATCCGCTACTCGATCGAGGAGATGACCGAGCGCAAGCTGATGGTGCTCAACAAGGTCGGTCGCTTGGGCTAAGTGGCGTGCGCTTCTGGCACGATTCGTGCAAGTGAGGCTTTCCCCGGCGGCGATTCGCGGGAAAAGACCAGCCTCTGCAGAAGGAACGGGAACGAGGGAGAATATGTTCGAATCCGCCCAAGATGCTCTTAAGTATATTCAGAACAACGACATAGATATGGTGGACCTGAAGGTGGTCGGGATCGCCGGCCAGTGGCTGCACGTCACGGTCCCCGCGCGCCAATTTACGCAAAAACACTTCGAAATGGGTGTGGGCTACGACGGCTCCTCCGGGTCGGGGTTCGGAAAGGTCGAGAGCGGCGACGTCGTCGCCCGGCCCGAGCCCGCCAGCGCGTTCCTCGATCCGTTCTTCGAGCGCCCCACGCTGAGCTTCCTGTGCGAAACCGTCACGGCCGACACGCGGGAGCCGATGCGCAATGATCCACGCACGGTCGCCAAGCGGGCCGTCGAGTACATGCGCCACACCGGTATCGCCGACCAGGCGTGGATGGCGCCCGAGTTCGAGTTCCACGTGCTCGACAGCGTGGACGTGGTGGACACGCCCTACCACACCACCGTGGACATCCACTCCAGCGAGACCGAGCCCGACGGCACGAGCCCGGCCATCGGGGTCAAGAAGGGCTACCTGCGGATTCCGCCGGCGGACCACCTGCACGACCTGCGCACCGAGATCTGCCTGGTGCTGGAGCAACTCGGCATTCCCGTGCGCTACCACCATCACGAGGTCGGCGCCCCCGGCCAGTGCGAGATCGAGGTCGATCTCCAGCCGCTCGTGACCGCGGCCGACCGGGCCATGCTCATCAAGTACGTCGTCAAGAACGTCGCCCGGCGGCGCGGCAAGCTGGCGACCTTCATGCCCAAGGTGGTCTTCGGCGAAGCCGGCAACGGCCTGCACGTTCACCAGCGGCTGACCCGCGCCGGTGAGCCGATCTTCTTCGACGCGCGGCGCCGCAACTACGCGGACCTGAGCGACCTGGCCCTGCACTATACCGCCGGGCTGCTCGTCCACGGCCGGGCCCTGACCGGGATCACCAATCCCTCGACGAACTCGTTCAAGCGGCTGGTCGAGGGGTACGAGGCGCCGGTCAACCTGTTCTTCTCGCTGGCCAACCGCTCGGCGGCGATCCGCGTGCCGCGCTACGCGACCGATCCGCACGAGAAGCGGATCGAGTACCGCCCGCCCGACTTCACGGGCAACATCTACCTCACGCTGGCCGCAATGCTCATGGCCGGGCTCGACGGCATCGACCGCCAGCTCGATCCGGCCGAGCACAACCTGGGACCGTTCGACGTGGACATCGCCAAGCAGGACCGCGCGTTTCGGTCGCGGATCACGCCGCTGCCGCGCTCGCTGTACGTGGCCCTCGAGGCCCTGCGTGACGACCACGACTTCCTGCTCAGGGGGGAGGTGTTCAGTCCCGAGTTCATCGCCGGCTGGATCGAGGCCAAGCGCGCCAACGACGCGCTCAACATCGCCTCGCGGCCGCATCCCCACGAGTACGCGCTGTACCTGGATGTGTGACGGCGGAATCCGCGCCGCGGTCCTCGGCCGCCACCGGGACCGGGGGTGGAAGGGGACAGAGGATCGAGAGGCCAGGACGAGGCGTGCCGGGTATTCGCGTGGCGTGTGCCGCGAACGCAGGCCCGCCAGGCCGGGCTTTGTCTGGCACCACCGGCGCAAGCGGCGCAACACTTCCGCCGGGCCGTGGTTCGCGATGGCCCTGCACTGGGGCCCACCAGGCCGGGCCTGCCGGGAACGGGGGGAACCGGGGTCACCGCAGAAGAAGAACGAAGGACCACGCGCCGGGAGCCCGCACCAGGGGGCCATGCCGCAATGGCCGCCGGCTTGTGCCTCAGGGCGTCAGATCACGTGCGCGTTCCGTGGTGATGGCCATCCGGGCGTCGCGCAGTTCGAGGCTGCCCTCGACGCTGCGGCCTTCCTTGACGTCGGCGGTCGCGGCGCCGGCGAAGAAAATGTCGATCGCTTCGCCGGGGCCGAGGATGTGGGTGAAGGTCACATCGACGGTCCCTTCCGCGGTTCCGCCGCCGTCCTCGCTGGTGTCGAGAAAGAGCTGGTCTTTGCGCACCAGGCGGTTGGCATAATCGCGGGCGTAGAGTCGGAGCACGAGCTGCGCATCGGGTGAAGAGCGCGGCGGGCTGAGGGTCAGCGTCGCCGTGTACGCGCAGCGTGCGCGAACGGTCATTTCCACCTGGTAATCGGCGTCGTTTTTCAGCGAGCAGCCCAGTTGAAACTCCGCAGATGCCTTTCCGCTGCGCCGGGCCTTGACGCGTGCGTCGGCGCGGCCGGCGGCGTCGGCGTGTGAGTCGGCCTCGGCGGTCCCTTCGAGCCCGGGGGTTTCGGAACTGGGGGCCAGCGCGATCGAAAAGGGCTTGTCGGCGGGGACGTCGAGTACCGCCCGCTGCCCGGAAGGCAGGGGCAGCGGACGCGGGCGCATCGAAAGCTCGCTGGCGAGTTCGCCGCCGCCACAGCCGACCAGTGCCGCCCCCAGTGCCAGACCGAACAGAAGCCGCAAACGGTGGTTGAACATGGTTGTCGTCTCCTTCGGGACCACGCCAGTATACGGGCGGAACCGGTTTGGCCATCGCGGCCGGACCAGCTCACTGCCCGGTCTTGTAGGCGAACTCATACGTGTCGTAGAGCTTGCTGCCGGCGGGCGTGATGAGCTGGGCCGTGAGCACGTAGCGCCCCGGCGCGAGCCGCCCGTCGCTGAGCTGGAGCTTGAACAGGTACGAGCGTGTTACGCGATCCCAGTACTGGACCATGCGCTTGTCCGAGTTGATCGTCACCGGCCAGAAGGCGACCCGCTCGCCGAGCTTGTCGCCGCTGGCGAGGCGCATGGTGTAGAGTTCGAAGTGGAACGTGCCGACGCACTTGACCGAGTCGCCGAACGAGTCGCGGGCCACCAGGACGACCTCGACGCCGTCGGCGCTGCCGTCGCCGGAAAAATCGCGTGGCCGGGTCAGATAATGCTGAATCTCGATCGCCTTGGGCATCATCAGCTCGACGAACGCGGACATCTCGGGACCGTCGCCGGTGACGTTCTGCTGGCGGGGCTGGCAAGCACTTGCGCACAGGGCCAGCAGGGTCACTGCGGCGGTCTGGAGAAGCGCGGCGCGTGGTCGTCGGCGGGTCTGCTTCATCGGGTGTGTTGTATCGTGCATGACGTTCCCGTACCGATTCGTGTCGTTGGCGCGGCGCGCCCCGCGCTCGGCCCCACTCCCCCGCCGCGGGCGTCCGCCCGGCCGGGTCGTTCGTGTTATACCGAATCGGCGGTCGAATCGCCAATGCCGCGGTGGTTGGCGGCGAACCGGTGCGTCTTGTCGCTTGTGTTGCTGAGCGAGAGCCCGCCCGTGTGCCGGGCCGGCGCGCAGCGCGCGAAGGTCTGCGCCCTCCGTGGCACAGAGACCGTCGAGTTTCGTGCTTGTGCGTTGACGCCGGCGTCGCGCCGCGCGGGCGGCGGGCGGCGGCGTTTTCGGTATACTTGCCGGGACCATGGAAACCGCACGTCAACACGCCGCCCGCCGGTACGCCGTCTTTGCCGAGCAGGTACTCGAACCGCTCGCGTACCCCGAAACGGCACCGCTTCGCGTCCAGGCCTGCCAGTGCGACGTGCCGATCCCGCTGGCCGAGGCGCAGCGGCGCGCGTACCGGCCCGTCGAGCCCGGCTGGCGCTGGGGGCCGGTGTGGTCCACGGCGTGGTTTCGGCTCGCCGGCGAGGTTCCCCGGTCGTGGGCCGGGCGCGACGTGGTGTTGCGGTTCGCCTGCGGCACCGAAGCGCTGTTGTGGCTCGATGGAACGCCCCGCCAGGGCCTCGACGACAACCACCCGGCGGCCCCGCTGCTGAACCCCGCCCGCGGCGGGGAATCCCTGCAACTCTACGTCGAAGCCGCGTGCAATCACCCCCTCGGCGCGGCGCGCTTCGCCTGGCTCGAAACCGAGTTCAACCGCCGGTGGAACACGCCGGCGCCCGGTATCCTCGAACGTTGCGAGCTGGCGGTATTCGACGAGCGCATGTGGCGCGCGTGGCGCACGTTCGATTTCGCCCGGCGACTGCTGGCGACGCTCGACGACGATTCGGACCTCGGGGCGGCGCTCGATCAGGCGCTGCGCCGTTGTGTCGGCCGCATCGACCCGCACCACGCGGACCGCGACGCGGCCGAGGCGGTCGCCGAGCTGACCGACGCGCTGCGCTCTGGGGCCGCGCCGACGGCCTCGCGGGCCTGGGCGGTGGGACACGCGCACATCGACACCGCGTGGCTGTGGCGCACGCGCGAAACCCGGCGCAAGTGCCTGCGCTCGTTCGCCACCGCGCTGGGGCTGATGGAACGCTACGACGACTTCCACTTCCTCTGCTCGCAGGCCCAGCACTACGCCTGGGTCGAGCAGGACGCCCCGGACCTCTTCGCCCGGATCGCCGAGCGCGTCGCCGAGGGCCGCTGGGAGCCGGGCGGCGCGATGTGGGTCGAGCCCGATTGCAATGTCCCCTCCGGTGAATCGCTCGTGCGCCAGATCGTCTTGGGTACGCGCTACTGGGTCGAGAAGTTCGGCGACCGCGGGCGGCAGCGTTTTCTGTTTCTGCCCGACAGCTTCGGGTTCTCGGCGGCGCTGCCCCAGATCATGCGCCTGGCCGGCCTCGACGTGTTCATCACGAACAAACTGCACTGGAACGATACGAACCCCTTCCCGCACATGAACTTCCGCTGGCGGGGGATCGACGGGAGCGAGGTGCTGGCGCACCTCACCCCCGGACGCGACTACAACGCCACCAACACGCCGTCCGAGCTGCGCCGCGGGGCGCAGACCGCTGCGCAGACCGACGCGGGCCGGACCGGTCTCTACCTCCAGCCGTTCGGTTTCGGCGACGGCGGCGGCGGACCCACCGACTGGATGATCGAGAACGCCCGCCTCGCGAGGCGCTGCGCCGGCCTGCCGCGCGTGAAACTGGCGCCGGCGGGCGGGTTCTGCGAGGCCCTGCGCGCAGCGCGCCGGCGACTGCGCGACGAAGGCCGCGACCTGCCCGTGTGGGATGGCGAGCTGTACCTCGAATACCACCGGGGGACGTTCACCAGCCAGGCGTGGCTCAAGCGGGCGAACCGCCGGGCCGAAAACGACCTGTTCGCGGCGGAGCTGCTGGCCTTCGCCGGCCCGGCGCCGCCGAGCGCCACCGAGGTCGCGGCGGCGCGCGAGCGACTGGACGAAACGTGGAAGCTGCTGTCGCTGAATCAGTTTCACGACATCCTGCCCGGCTCGTCGATCGGCGAAGTCTATGACGACGCCCGGCGCGATCTGGCGCAGATCGGCGCAAACTGTCGCGAACTGATCGACGCCGGCCTGGACCGCTGGGCGGCGCAGGCCGACACGCGCGGACTGAGCCGCCCGATGCTGGTGTTCAATCCCGCCGCGTCGGGGCGCTGCGGAATCGTGCAGTGCGCGGGGCAGACGCTCTACGTCGAGCACGTGCCGGCGCTGGGGGTGGCCGTCGTGGATCGCGCCGCCGCCCGGGTTCCGCGACATCCCGTGCGGGTCGAAAACTGGACGCTGTCCAACGGGCTCATCAGCGCGACGATCGACGAGGTCGGCCGGGTCGTGAGCCTGCGACAGTCCGGCGGAGCCCGGGACGCCTGCGGGCGCGACGAGGCGGGCAACCCGCGGCCGCTCAACCAGCTCGTGCTCTACGACGATCGCCCGCGGGCCTGGGACGCGTGGGACATCGACGCGGAGTACCTCGAAAGCGCCCGGCCGGTCACGACGCCGGCCGAGCGGCGCCGCGTGATCGAAGCGGGGCCGCTGCGCGGCGTGATCGAGGTGGCGCGTCCGCTGGGCCGGGCGAGCCGCATCGTGCAGCGCTTCATCCTCGCCGCCGGCTCGCCGCGGCTCGATATCCACACGCGCGTCGAGTGGCACGAACAGCGAACGCTGCTGCGGGCGCTGCTGCCGGTGGACGTGCGGGCGCGCTACGCGACGTACGAAATCCAGTTCGGACACCTGAGACGCCCCACGTTCGAAAACACGCCCTGGGACCGGGCGCGGTTCGAGGTGTGCGCGCAGCGCTGGATGGACCTGTCAGAGCCCGGTTTCGGCGTGGCGCTGCTCAACGATTGCAAGTACGGCCACTCGTGCCGCGGAAACGTGATGGGGCTCTCGCTGCTGCGCGGGCCGAAGTTCCCCGACGAACACGCCGACCAGGGCAGCCACGAGTTTACGTACGCGCTGATGCCCCACGGCGGCGACTGGCGGGCGGCCGGCGTACCGGCCGAGGCCGAGGCGCTCAACCGGCCGCTGATCGCGCGGGCGCTGCCGGCCGATCAGGCCGGGGCGGTCCGCCGCACCTGGGCGCCGTTTGCAATCGCGACCGAGGGGGCCGCCGGCGTCGGCATCGCGGCGCTCAAACGGGCCGAACGGGACGGCCGGCTGATCGTGCGCCTGTTCGAGCAACACGGCGGCCGCGGGGCGGCGCTGCTGAGGTGGAACCGGCCGATTCGCGCGGCACAGCGCGTGGACCTGCTGGAAGCGCCGCTGCCGGGCGCGGCGCCGGTTACGCTGGAGCAGACGGACGCGGGCACCACCGTGCGCGTGGAACTGCGTCCTTTTGAAATCATAACGATCGCCGCGACGCCGGGAGATTGAATCCCGACGCCGCGGCGTGGATCACTTCTGCGGGCCCCGCGCCGGAGGCCGGATCAATTCCCCGGCGAGCTGACGGGCGCGGCGCCCGGTTTCTTGCCGGAGTCCAGCGGTGTGACGCCGGGCATCAACGGGGGCGGCACCTCGCCAACCTGCTCGACGATCGCGGCTTCCGCCGATTCGACCGGTTCACCTTCATACTTGATCTGCATGTTCTGGTAATCATTGAAACCGGTGCCGGCGGGAATCAGCCGTCCCAGGATGACGTTTTCCTTCAGACCGACGAGCTCATCGACCTGACCCGAGAGCGCCGCGAGCGTGAGCACACGGGTCGTCTCCTGGAACGACGCGGCCGAGATGAACGACTCGCTCTGCAGGCTGGCCTTGGTGATGCCCAGCAGCAGCGTGCGGCCGGTGGCGGGCTTGGGCTTGCGACCCTTGGCCGGCTCGCCGCCTTCGGCCTCGACCTCGTCGTTCTTGGCGTTGAACTCGTCTTTGGAGACGATCTGGCCGACCTCGAAATCGGTATCGCCGGGGTCGCTGATCTTCACGCTGCGGGCCAGGCGGTTGTTCTCGGCGCGGAAGCGGAACTTGTCGACGACCTCCTTGGGCAGGAACTTGCTGTCGCCCTCGGACTCGATCTTCACCTTGTGCAGCATCTGCGCCATGATGATCTCGATGTGCTTGTCGTTGATCGTCACGTTCTGCTGGCGATAGACGCCCTGGATCTCCTTGAGCAGATAACGCTGCAAGTCCTCTTCGCCGTTGATCCGCAGGATGTCGTGCGGGATCAGCGGTCCCTCGATCAGCGCCGTTCCGGCCGTGACGTAGTCGCCGGCGTGGACCAGCAGGTGCTTGTCCTGCGGCACGTGGTGCTCTTTCTCCATGCCGGATTCGGACTTGATGATGATGGTCATCTTGCCGCGGCGCTTGTCCGTGGCCAGCTCGACCGTGCCCGAAATCTCGGCGAGCGTCGCCGGCTCCTTGGGCTTGCGGGCCTCGAAGATCTCGGTCACGCGCGGCAGACCGCCGGTAATGTCCTGCGTGCCGGCGATCTCGCGCGGCTGGCGGGCCAGCAGACTGCCCGCCACGACCTGGTCGCCTTCGGCCACCTCGATACGGGCCTTGGCGGGCAGGTGGTGGAAGTCGAGAATCTTGCCTTCCTTGTCCTCGATGAAGATCCGCGGGTGTTTGTCACCCTTGTGCTCGATGACGATCCACTTGCTCTCGGCCTTGCCCTCGGTCTCGGACCGCACGGTCTCACCGTCGATCACGTCCTGGAAACGCACGTAACCGGCGGCCTCGGAGAGGATCGGCGTGAAGTGCGTGTCCCACTGGACGAGCGTCTCGCGGGGCTTGACCTTGGCGCCCGAGGGGAACAGCACCGCCGCACCGTAAGGCACCTTGTACTTCTCGAGCTCGCGGCCCTTGTCGTCGTGGATCGCGATTTCGCCGTTGCGCTTGAGCACGCGGAAGATCTTGCGATCGAGCGCGTCGTCGAACATCTCGACCGCGTTGAGGTTGTGGTAGACCACCTCACCGGCGTAGCTGTTGGTGATCTGGTTCTCGACCACCGCGTGGGAAGCGACGCCGCCGGTGTGGAACGTCCGCATGGTGAGCTGCGTGCCCGGCTCGCCGATCGACTGGGCGGCGATGATGCCGACCGCCATCCCTTCCTCGACCAGCTTGCCGGTCGAAAGGTCGGCCCCATAGCACAAGGCGCAGACACCCTGCTCGGCCTCGCAGGTCAGCGGACTGCGGACGCGGACGCTTTCGAGCCCCAGGCCGCCGTCTTCGGGCTTGGCCTCGATGCGCTTGGCCAGCTCGGGCGTGAAGACCTCGTTCTCGCGGATGATGATCTCGTCGGTCACCGGGTGGCGGATCGTGTCGCGGGCCACGCGGCCGGTGATGAGCTGCGAGAGCTTGACGTCGACTTCCTCACCTTTGTAGATCGTGCTCTTGGTGATGCCCTCGATCGTGCCGCAGTCGTGCTGGCGCACGATCACGTTCTGGGCCACGTCGGCGAGCTTGCGCGTCAGATAGCCCGAGTCGGCGGTCTTGAGGGCCGTGTCGGCCAACCCCTTGCGGGCCCCGTGCGTCGAGCTGAAGTACTCGAGCACGCTCAGGCCCTCGCGGAAGTTCGACTTGATCGGCGCCTCGATGATCTCGCCCGAGGGCTTGGCCATCAGGGCCCGCATGCCCGCGAGCTGGCGAATCTGGTCCACGCTGCCCCGGGCCACCGAATCGCTCATCAGGTAGATCGGGTTGAGATAGGGCTTGGCGCCCGACTGCCCCGGCTTGGCTTCGGTGCCGTCGGGGAAACGCCAGTCGTTCTCCAGCGTCTTCATCATCTCCTTGGTGATCGACTCGCGGGCGTGAATCCAGATGTCGATGAGCTGGCTGTGCCGCTCCATCGGCGTAATCACGCCGTTGGCGAAGTCCCGCTCGACCCGGTCGACCACCTTCTGGGCGGCGTCGAGGATGCGCTGCTTGGTCGGCGGGATGCGCAGGTCGGTCAGGCCGAACGACAGCCCCGCCAGCGTGCTGCGCCGGAAGCCCAGGTTCTTGATCGCGTCGAGCAGCTCGATGGTCGCCTTGCGGCCGAGTTGCCGGTGGCAATCGGCGATCACGCGGGCCGAGCCCTTCTGCGAGAGCGGGTAGTTGTAGAACGGCATCTCGGCGGGCAGGACTTCGTTGAACAGGCAGCGCCCGACGGTGGTCAGCACCAGGCCGTTGGCCGGCGCCGGCTCGGGCGCTTCGTTCTGCCCGTTGATGATCTGCTTGCTCGGGATGCGCACGCGAATCGGCGTGTGGATGCCGATGTGCCTGTTGTGCAGCGCGATCAGCGCCTCGTCCATCGAGGCATACGTCAGCTCCTTGCCCGGCTCGCGCTCGCCGGCCTCGCCCGCGTGGTTGCAGGTCAGGTAGTAGATGCCCAGCACGATGTCCTGCGTGGCCGGCGTGTTGGGTGAGCCGCTGGCCGGGCTGAAGATGTTGTTGGTGCTCATCATCAGCACGTGGGCCTCGGCCTGGGCCTCGATCGACAGCGGCAGGTGCACGGCCATCTGGTCGCCGTCGAAGTCGGCGTTGAAGCCCTTGCACACCAGCGGATGGACGCGGATCGCGTTGCCCTCGACCAGCACCGGCTCGAACGCCTGAATGCCCATGCGGTGCAGCGTCGGGGCCCGGTTGAGCAGCACCGGGTGCTGGTAGATCACCTCTTCGAGAATGTCCCAGATCGGCTGCTCGCGCCGCTCGAGCATCTTCTTGGCGCTCTTGATCGTGTCCGCCAGGCCGCGCTCGCGCAGCTTGCGGATGATGAACGGCTGGTAGAGCTCCAGCGCGATCTTCTTGGGCAGGCCGCACTGGTGCATCTTCAGCTCGGGGCCGACCACGATCACGCTGCGGGCCGAGTAGTCCACGCGCTTGCCCAGCAGGTTCTCGCGGAAGCGGCCCTGCTTGCCCTTGATCATGTCGGTCAGGCTCTTGAGCGGGCGGTTGCTGCTGCCCAGCACCGGCCGGCGGCAGCGGTTGTTGTCGAACAGGGCATCGACCGCCTGCTGCAACATCCGCTTCTCGTTGCGGATGATGACCTCGGGCGCGTTGAGGTCGATCAGCTTCTTGAGCCGGTTGTTGCGGTTGATGATGCGCCGGTAGAGGTCGTTCAGGTCGCTGGTCGCGAAGTTGCCGCTGTCGAGCAGGACCAGCGGGCGCAGGTCCGGCGGGATCACCGGAATGACCTCGAGCACCATCCACTGCGGCTCGTTGCCGCTGTGCCGCAGGGCTTCGATCAGCTTGAGCCGGTTCGACAGGTCCTTGATCTTCTGCTTGCTGTTGGTCTTCTTGATCGCGTCGTACAGCTCGGTCGAAACCTCGCTCAGGTCCATCTGCATCAGCAGTTCGCGGACCGCCTCGGCCCCCATCATCGCCCGGAAGCCCGTGTCGCGATACTCCTCCATCGCCCGCCGATACTCTTCCTCGGTGAGCAACTGCTTCGGTTCGAGCTTCGACGCCCCCGGATCGACGACGACGTATTCCTGGAAATAGATCACCTTCTCCAGGCTCGAGGTCTTGATGCCCAGCAGCGTGCCCAGCCGGCTCGGCATGGACTTGAAGAACCAGATGTGCACGACCGGGGCGGCGAGGTTGATATGCCCCATGCGCTTGCGGCGCACGCGGCTGTGCGTCACCTTCACGCCGCAGCGGTCGCAGATCATGCCCTTGTACTTCACGCCGCGGAACTTGCCGCAGAAGCACTCCCAATCCCGTTCGGGACCGAAGATGCGCTCGCAGAACAGGCCGTCCTTCTCGGCGCGGTAGGTGCGGTAGTTGATCGTTTCGGGCTTCTTGACCTCGCCGAACGACCAGGCCCGGATGTCGTTGGGGGATGCGAGCCCGATGCGAACCGCCGAGAAATCGTTAATGCGATCGTAAACCGTATCGGCCATCGGAGATTATTCCTCTCGTGTTATCCGTTGGAGGTCTGGTCGTCGGCCTTCATCGTCAGGCCGACCAGGCCGCCCTGCCGCTTGAAGCCAAGCTCCTCGCAAAAGTCCACTTCCGTCCCCCAGGCCAGCACGTCGACGCGCTGCACGCCGGCGGCGAACATCCCCTGCAACACCCGGCGGGCCATCTCGGCCGCGATGCCGTGCTGGTCGTGCTCGATGCGCCCGTCGGTACGCGTGATCGCGGCGGGGCCCTGCCAGGCCGGGTCGAGCTTGCACTCGGCCAGGTAGCCGCGCAACCCGTCGCAAAGCCCGCGGGCGATGCCGATCAGTTCGCCATCCACCCGCGCCGTCACGAACGCAACGCTGTTGGCCATCATCTTCTTGATCTGCTCCGGGCGGGCGGCGATATCGTGATGCAGGCGCGCGTAGAAGCCCGCCAGCTCCCGCGGATCCAGGTCCGCGCCGGTTCCGTAGACCACGGCCGTCGGATCGACATTCTCACTCATCGCACTCGTCCGCCGCGGGGCGTCGGCATCAGAACAGTTTGCGTTTCTCAAGCTGAATGTTCAGCCCGAGCCCGCGGATCTCGTTGCAGAGCACGTCGAACGACACCGGCGTGCCGGCGTTCAGCGTGTTCGTGCCCTTGACCATCGACTCGTAGATCTTCGTGCGTCCTTCCACGTCGTCGCTCTTGACCGTGAGCAGCTCCTGGAGGATGTAGGCCGCCCCGTAGGCCTCCAGACCCCAGACTTCCATCTCGCCGAAACACTGGCCGCCCGTGCGGGCCTTGCCGCCCAGCGGCTGCTGCGTGATCAGGCTGTAGGGGCCGGTCGAACGGGCGTGGATCTTGTCATCGACCAGGTGGTGCAGCTTGAGCAGGTACATGTAACCCACCGTCACCGGCTGGTCGAACGGCTCGCCCGTCCGGCCGTCGTAGACCGTGATCTTGCCGGCCCGGGGCATCTCGACCAGCAGCTCGCGCGTGCGTCCGGCCTTCTGCACGACCTCCACGTCCTCGCTGCGCTGCCGCACCTTCTCGTTGGCCAGCTCGATGCACTTGGCGATCTGTTCTTCGGTGGCGCCGTCGAATACCGGCGTGACCACCTGCCACCCCAGCACGGCCGCCGCCCAGCCCAGGTGCGTCTCGAGGATCTGGCCCACGTTCATACGGCTGGGCACGCCCAGCGGGTTGAGGCAGATGTCCACCGGCGTACCGTCGGCCAGGAAGGGCATGTCCTCCTCGCGCATGATCCGGGCGATGACGCCCTTGTTGCCGTGCCGGCCGGCCATCTTGTCGCCGACGCTCGGCGTGCGCTTGGTCGCCACGTACACCTTGACCATCTCGAGCACGCCCGAGGGCAGCTCGTCGCCGCGCTTCATGTGGGCGATGCGCCGCTGGCACTCCTCGTGGATCGCGGTGATCTTGGGCCAGTACATCTCGTAGACCTTCTCGGCCTCGGGCCGCTTCGCCGCCGGCTTGACCCACTTGAGGCTGAAGGTCTCGATCTGTTCGAGGATCACGTCGGGGTTGTCGCTGCGGCCGATCTTCTGGCGCGAGAGCGGGTCGACGATGACCTGCCCGACGACCTCCTCCATCGCGACGCACATGCGCTTGTAAAGCGCGATGCGCCGCTCGTTGCAGTCGGTTTCGTACTGCTTGATCTCCTGCTCGATCTTCTTTTTCTGCTCTTCGCTCAGGTGCGTGCGGCGCGAGAAGTGCCGCGTGCCGATCACGATGCCTTCCTGGCCGGCGGGCAGCTCGAGCGAGTCGTTCTTTACGTCCTCGCCGCTGCGCCCGAAGATCGCGTGGAGCAGCTTCTCCTCGGGGCTCAGCTCCGTCTTGCTCTTGGGCGAGACCTTGCCGACCAGGATGTCGCCCGGGCCGACGCGCGTTCCCGTGCGGACGATGCCGCGCTCGTCGAGGTTGGCCAGCGCCCGTTCGGAGACGTTGGGGATGTCGCGCGTGAACTCCTCGCGGCCGAGCTTGGTTTCGCGGATTTCCACGTCGTGCGACTCGATGTGGATGCTGGTGAAGGCATCTTCCTTGACCAGCCGCTCCGAGATCAGGATCGCGTCCTCGAAGTTGTAGCCGTCGAAGGTCATGAACGCGACCAGCGTGTTGCGTCCCAGCGCCAGCTCGCCCCGTTCGGTCGAGGCCCCGTCGGCGATGATCTCGCCGGCCCGCACGCGCTGCCCCTCGCGCACGATCGGCCGCTGGTTCTGGCAGGTCCGCTCGTTGAGCCCCACGAACTTGCGCAGCTCGTACTCGTCGGTCTCGTCGATCACGATCCGCTGCGAATCGACGTACGTCACCTTGCCGCTCTTGCGGGCCCGCACCACCATGCCGCTGTTCTCGGCGACCGCCCGCTCCATGCCCGTGGCGATGATCGGCGGGTCGGTGCGGATCAGCGGCACCGCCTGGCGCTGCATGTTCGAACCCATCAGCGCCCGGTTCGCGTCGTCGTGCTCCAGGAACGGGATCAGTGCCGCCGATACGCCGACCGTCTGCTTCGGCGAGATGTCCACATAGTCGATGTCGCTCTTGGTCACCTGCTTGAGATCGCCCTGCTGGCGGGCCAGCAGCGTACCGTCACGCAGCGAGCCGCTGCGCCGCTGGATCATGCCCTTCTTCCAGCGCGCCACGTAGTCGTCCTTGCCGACCACGTCGGGAAGCTCGTCCGCGGCCCGGCCCGGTTCGACCACGTCCGGCGGCGCCAGCGTCGCCTTCATCTCCTCGTCGGCCCGCAGGTGGGAGATTTCACCGTTGACCTTGCCACGCTGAACCTTGCGGTAGGGCGTGATCAGAAAACCGTACTCGTCCACCGAGCTGTAGATGCCCAGCGACGCGATCAGACCGATGTTGACGCCTTCGGGCGTTTCGATCGGGCACACGCGGCCGTAGTGGCTGATGTGCACGTCGCGCACCTCGAAGCCCGCCCGCTTGCGGTTCAGGCCGCCCGGCCCCAACGCGGACAAGCGCCGCTCGTGCGTGAGCTGGGAGAGCGGGTTGGTCTGGTCGACCACCTGCGACAGCTCGCTGCGGCCGAAGAAGAAATCGATCGCGCTGGAAACACTCTTGGTGTTCACGATGTCGGCGACCTTCCCGATCGTGTCGGGATCCTTCAGGCTCATGCGCTCCTTGACGGTGCGCTGGAGCTTGAGGAAGCCCTTGCGCAGTTCGTCGGACGCGAGCTCGTCGATCGTGCGCAGGCGGCGGTTGCCCAGGTGGTCGATGTCGTCCACCTGACCCTCGCCGGCCCGCAACGCCAGCAGGTAGCGCAGGGCGCTGACCACGTCCTCCGGGCGGAGCACCATCTCCGTCTCGGGGATCCCCTGCTCGAACTTGCGGTTGAGGCGGAACCGGCCGACCCGCCCGAGGCGGTAGCGGTTCTCGTCGTAGAACTTCTCCTGGAACAGCTTGCGGGCCTTGTCGAGCTGGACCGGGTTGCCCGGTCGCAGCCGCGCGTAGATCTTCAGCAGGGCCTCTTCGTGATTCGTCGCCCCGTCTTCGGCGAGCGTGTTGAGAATCAGCGCGTCGGTCATCTTGCTGATGACCGTGACCTTGCTGATCGACGACTCGCGGATCTTGTTGAGCGCTTCGCCGATCTGCCGGCCGGCGCCGACCAGCTCCTCGCCGGTGTCGGGATCGATCACGGGGGCCGCCGCCCACATTTCGGGCTTGAGACTCCGCACCGACACCGTCTTGACCGGATAGAACGCCCGCACGATCGCTTCGTTCGTGCCGTACTTCTCATCCATCGCCCGCAGGAAGGTCGTCGCGGCGATCTTGCTGCTCTGGTCGATGCGGATCGCCAGCAGGTCTTTGCGGGTGACGTTGATCTCGATCCACGAACCACGCTCGGGAATGATGCGGCAGGCGTGCAGGGCCCGGTCGCCCTCGGCCGACTCCTTGACGAAGTCCACGCCCGGCGAGCGGTGCAACTGCGAAACGATCACGCGCTCGGAACCGTTGACGATGAACTCGCCGCCGCCGATCATCTTCGGGATCTCGCCGAGGTAGATCAGTTCCTCCTTGACCTCCTCGTTGTCCTTGCGGAGCATGCGCACCCGGATGCGGAAAGGCATCCCGAAGGTCAGGCCCAGCTCCCGGCACTCGTCGGTGGTGTAACGCGGCTCGTCGAGCGTGTAGTCCAGGTACTCGATGCGCATGTTCCCGTCGTAACTCTCGATCGGAAACGTCTCGCGCAGCAACGCTTCGAGCCCCTGGTTCCTGCGGCTCTCCGGCGGGACATCGGCCTGGAGGAATCGCTCGTACGACTTGGTTTGAATCTCGATGAGGTTGGGGATTGCAACCGCATCGCCATATCGGCTGAAGTCGCAAACGTACTGAATGTCCATACGGGAAGCCCTCGCGGTCAAGCCTGTGCTCGACGACAATTAAACCACCCTGGGCGGGGTTTTTCGGGTTGCAGCGAGATTAGCGTGTGCCCACACCGTCACGTTTGTTCGCTGCTCGCTATTGCGTGCGTGATTCTGCCGCCACCGCGGCCGCGCCGACAAACCGTTGCCGACGGCCTATGCGGATACGTAGCCCAATCGTAATCGAACTAGTATAATCAGCCCTGCGATGCCCGCAAGCGTTTTTCTGGCATTTTTCGCTGCGCCGTCGCCGACAGGAACCAGATTTGCCAGTACGCTGCGCAAGGCGTCGGTTCCGCAGCTCCAGCGCGACCGACGCCTTGCCTGAAGAAACGCCCCGGGCGCCACGCCATCGGTCAGCAAGCGTTCGGCCACCGGGTCGCGTCATACGGCCGGCGGGGATCGAGCCGTAACCAGTTGCAGGAAAGGATACTAGAGCATTGCGTTGGGCCGGCGTGGACTACGGCAAACGGCGGATCGGCCTGGCGATCGGCGATCCGGGTGAAACGATCGCCTCTCCCGCGCGTACGCTGGAAGCGTCCGGGAGCGCTCCCGGCGACGCCCGGCTGGTGCTCCGTTGGGCCGGGGAGAACCAGGTCGAGGGACTCGTCATTGGTCTGCCGCTCAACATGGACGGATCGGTCGGGCCGCAGGCCAAGCTCACGCAGGCCTTCGCCGACCAGCTTCGCGCCCAGGGTTCCCTGCCGGTCGAGTTGTGGGACGAACGGCTGACGAGCTATCAGGCCGACACGCTGATGAGGTCCGCCGGGTTGTCCCGGTCGCGGCGCAAACGCCATCGCGATGCCCTGGCCGCCCAGGTCATCCTCCAGGCGTTTCTCGACAGCCGCCACTGATGGCCGGCGTGCCGCGCGGCTTCGGGGTCGTCGCTCTATAATGCCCGGCGGTAGCGAGCGACCAGCGGCGGCGCGGCGCTCGTGGTGCCCCGGCGCCG
>CAYRXN010000087.1:0-7332 GCA_964428275.1 uncultured Planctomycetales bacterium
CGGTGTGAGCGTGATCGACTCGCCCGGTCCGAGTACGAGCTGCGTACCGGCGGCCACCTCGACCCGCCGCCCGTCGATGCTGACGACGACCGACTCGTTCGACAGCGAATCATCCTCGGCGGCGCGGTGAACTTCGCATACCAGTCGTCCGCCGCCGCGGTTGATGATGTCTTCGGTCTTTTTCCAGTGGAAGTGCATCGGGGTGAGCTGGTCTTCGGCCGCGAGCATCAGCTTTTCGCAGTACGGCTTGCCGTCGGGATCGTCGCAGCGACCGTTGCGGATCGTGATGAGCGTGAGGCCGAAACGGCTGAAAGCTCCCTTGCCGAAGTCGGTCACGTCCCAGCCCAGCCCCGCCGCACGGATTTCGTCGTACTCGTGGCCGCGCTCGGCCCAGTCGGCGGGCGTCCAGCAGGCGAACGGCGGCAGCGCAAAGTGCAGACGCTGCGCCATGTCGATCAGTGTCTGGATGGCGGCGTTGATCTCCGAACGTTTCATGACTTTCAGTTCCCTGAGCGGTTCACAAGCGCAGTCTGGCGCTGGCTCATGACGGCTCGGCCGGTCGCACGTGCAGCGTGACGATGCGCCGCGGCGGCAGGCTCAGCGGCAGACGCCGGCCGTCGTCGATCTCGATCGGCTCGATTTCGTTGCCTTCCAGGTCCACGAGCGCCGCCGATGCGACGCGCCGGCTGAGCGTGATGACCTCGTCGATGGTTTCGTCTCCGGGGTTGTGCAGGCGCAGTTCAAGCACATCGGTCCGCGGGTGGCGGCGCAGCGCCGTCAGGATCGCCTGCCCGGGGTCGAGTTCGAGCAGCCCGCCGGCCGGCGGCAACGTGCGCTCCGAAGCGCTGGCCTGGTCCGGCGGCAGCACCTGCACCGCGCGGATGCCCGCGGCCGTCTGTTGGGCGAGCACGGCGAGCCGGGCCGGCGAGGGCTCTCCTCTCAGCGGAACGAGCCGGTAAGAGAACTCGTGCACGCCGAGGCTTTGGCCGCCCTCTTCGCCGTCCGTGAACACCGTCTTGCGAAAACCCCGCAGGAGCGTAAGCGCGATCGGCCGGGCCGGCAGGTCGCGGACGGTGGTTTCGGGCAGATCCGGGGCCACGATCGCGAGGCCGCGGATGTCGTCGTGGACGGCGGTCCAGCTTGCGTGCGGCGTCGTCTCCACGGCCAGCTCCCGATAGGTGTGGTTGTCGGCCGGCAATGCAATCCGGCGGCGAACCACGTCGAACGCCGAATCGGCGAGATACGTATCGGTCTGGGCGCCGGAATCGAACAGGACCCGGATGCGATGATCGCGGATGTTGTTGTCGATCACCGTGCGGATTTCGAGATGGTCGCTATGGGCGCGGAGCGTGACATAGCTGTCGATGCACAGCTCGGCGGTTTGCCGGCTGCGGGCCATCTTGCGGTCGAACTCGAAGTGGGTGGGCACGTGCATGCGGGTCGTGATGCGGAGCGTGGCCTGCTGGGCGCCGCTCGTGACGACGGCCACGTCCGCCGCGCAGGCCGCGGACGTGAAGATCTGATCGTTGACCGCGACGCCGTGATACCAGCCGTCGCCGATGTCGGCCCGTTCTTCGAAGACCACAAGCCGCGTGTAGGTTTCGCCGGTGCGTTTGTCGAGCAGGGTCAGCGAGCCGCTGGGTTCGACGCTGACGCGCAGGTGCTGGTTCTCGATCACGCGGTCGCCGGTGACGATTCGGCCAGCGGGGTGACGCGTCGGTTCGGCCAGCGGTTTGCAGATCAGCGTCGCGTACCCCAGCGCCGCGACGCGCAGCGGCACGGATACGCGGACGACGACGCACTGCTGGCCTTGAGGCGTCTTGCCGTATCGCCGAAAGACGCGTTGCCGGCTGGGCTGATGCGCGATGTAGTCGTAGGGCACCTCGCGCCCGTCGGCCGTATAGAGCCGGAAGCCGATCTTCGATTCGTAGCCGAAGAACTCCTGGTAGCGGGCCTGAGTCTTCTCGTCGAACCAGAGGTCGATCTCGACCGGGCCGTCGAGCGGCGCCTGCGCCGGGTTGAATACGACGACGGCGAACTGCTCGTCGGCGAGATCGGGCAGCTTGACCCGCCGGGCCAGCGCGCCGAGCGTCTGGTCGATGAGCTTCGTATTGATGAGCCGGCTCTGGTCGAACCGGTATTCCATGTCCCTGTGGACCTGGTCGGGGCTGCATCCGCAGATCGAATCGTGGGCGTGATTCTGTAACAGATAGCGCCAGGAATGTCGTATGTACGCGTGCGGATAGGGCCGGCCGATTTCGGTCGCCGCGAAATGGGCGAACGGCTCGATCCAGCGGCACAGGTCCGTTTCGCAGGCCCGGTTGGCCTGTTTGAGGCGGATGCGGCTGCTGAGCACGCCCGGGATCAGCCAGGTCGCGTCGTTGGGGGTACGCCCCGGCCGGCGCAGTTCCCCGCGTACCAGCCGCGGAATCGACGCCTGACGCTCGACGAGCGCCTCGGCGTACTCGTCGAGTCCGGTGTGCGTCACGGTGATGTCGGGGCGTGCCGCGCGCAGCTTTTCGAGCAGTTCGGGGGTCTGCGGCAGGATCGGCATGTGGTCGCCGCCGTCGAAGAACAACACGGCATCGAGCCCCACGCGCGCCCTTTGGATGTCAACGTACTTGGCGGCCCGCGCGACCGCTTCCTCCAGCTCGAACGGCACATCGGGCTCGAACGCGCGGCGAATGTAGCTGCCGTAGTCGAAATAGCCTTCGCGCGGGCCGAAGCGAAACGTGACGACCTCGCTGCCGTCGGGGGCCTGCCAGAGGAACAGGCCGCGTTCGGTGTCCTCGTTTACGCCGCGAAAGAGAAAGGCGCTCGCGATGCCGAATCCGCGGAAGATCTGCGGGAGCTGCGAAACGTGACCGAAGATGTCGCACACGAAGCCCGCCCGCGAGACGTTGCCCACTTCCGCCGCCACGCGGATGCCTTCTTCCAGGTTGCGGATCAGCGACTCGCCCGCGACCAGATGCTCGTCGGGCATCGTGTACCACGGTCCGATGCGCAAACGCCCGGCCTGCGCAAAGCGGCGAACCTGCTCCTCTCGTTCCGGGCGGATTTCGAGGTAGTCCTCGATCGGGATCGACTGGCCGTCCATCTGGAAGCAGGCGAACCGCTCGTCGGACGCCATCGTGTCGAACACCTCATCGAGCACCTCGACCAGGTGATAACGAAAGTGCTGGAAGGGCTCGTACCACTCGCGGTCCCAGTGCGTGCTCGCCACGTAGTAGACTTGCGTTGACCTTTCGGGCATCGACGATCCTTCTCCTGTTGGCTTGGTTGGGCTCGGACCGGCGGCCGCGAGCGCAACACCCCTCCCCGGCCGCCGCGCACGGCGACGCGGTCATGCGAGCCTTTGGCACAGTCTAAATCAAAGTTCCTGCTGCTGCACATGGTCCGAGGCCCGGTCGCGTGCGGCCCTGTCCCTGCCGCGGTCGTCACGCCGGTGGGACCGCACCGGGCGAGAGGATTCCGTCAAGCGTGCGACGCCGGCCGCAGCGGCCCGGGCCGGCGAGGCTTGTCCGGTTGCGAGATCCATCCGGAGCGCGCAACGAAAGCCCGCGATTCGACTCGAATCACGGGCCCTGGAGCGAGAACCGGCGGCGGCTCTGGTGGAGCCGACCTGCGACCTATGCCTGTCGCGCCGCGTGTTTGATGACCGGCGGATGGACCGGTTGGGAGTTTTCTCCCATCTGGGGATTCTGCGTCGTTTCCACGTCCTTGATGCGATCGACAACGTCCATGCCCTCGACCACGACGCCAAACGCGCAGTAGCCCCAGCCGTCGTGCGCCGGATGATCGAGCATGGCGTTGTCGGCGACGTTGATGAAGAACTGCGAGGTGGCCGAGTGCGGCTCGTGGGTGCGCGCCATCGCGATGGTTCCGCGGGTGTTCTTGAGCCCGGCGGCGGCCTCGTTTTCGATCGGCTCGCCCAGGCCCTTGCGCTTGGGTTCGCCCGGGGCGGTGTAGCCGCCGCCCTGGATCATGAAATGCGGGATCACGCGGTGGAAGATGGTGCCGTCGAAGAACCCGGCGTCGACGTAGTTCAGGAAGTTCTCGACGGTCTTCGGCGTCTTCTCGTGGTCGAGTTCGATGACGATGCGGCCCCAGTCGTCGTCCCCCTGGACGATCTGGAATTCGACGCGCGGCTTGCTCATGTGCGGCGATCTCCTGTGGTTGTGTGCAGGCGCCCGGTCCGGAGCCGGTCCGCTCCGAAGACGGGGGCTATCCCTTTCCGCCCAGATCCTGGCTGCACACCACGATGGTCAGCATGACCTCGCGGTGATCGTGCTCTGCGACAAGGTCCATGAAGCGCTGCGTGCGGGCGCAGATGTCCCGCACGATGACCTTCTTTTCGGGAGAGGTTTGTTCGATATCGCGCAGAATCGCGCGGGCCAGTTGCAATATCTGCTCGTGTTCGCTGCGCAGCGCTTCGACCTGCGGCGAGAGCGTCGGACGGCTCTCCGTGACGATACTCAGGTAGCCGCCTTCTTCCTGGGCGTTGAACGTCCGCTCGAGATGGGCCATGAGCCGTTCGAACCCGACCTTGAGCCCGCGCAACCATTCGGCCGTAATGACCTCGGGGATCGCGGCGATGTGCTGCCGAAGCACCTTGCTGAGCTGCTTGAGCGATTCCTGTTCGGTACGCATCCACTGGGCCAGTTCGCACGGGGACATTTCTTTCGGGGTCATGACGATCTCCTGTTGCACGATGTCCATGCAGAGGTGGCCGGCGTCAAGACGTCGTCGTTCGCCGACGGCACCGCCCGGTGTTCCTGGTATCCCACCATCGCGGCTCACCGTACCTTGCGGCCACTATAAGGCAGATGTGGCGGAATTGCACTCGATGGGGCGGGGGATCGGGGACGCGCCGTGGATCAGGACCACGCGGGTTTCTGCCCGGGGGCTCTTCAGGGAGCTGCGACTGCCAGAAGGGAACGCGCGGGCCAGGGCACTGCTCTTCCAGCAAAAGCGCGGTGCTTCCGCGCGGTCGGTGTTCGTGACGGCCGTGGAGCCGAGGCCGGTGCGCGGGGCCTTGACGGCGCCGGGGTTGTGCGTTGTATTGAGGTCGAGGCAGGCGGCGCTCGGCCCGCGCCGGTGACGGGCCGTTCCGCCCGGTCGCCGGCGGACAGTCCCATGAACAAACGCATCGTCAACGTCGGAATCTGCACGGTCGACGCGATCGGCCAATACGTCGATCAGTATCCGCAGCGGCGTGGTCTGGTATTCTTCGACCGCCTGACGCTCACGACCGGTGGCAACGCCGTCAACTGCTCGATCGCGTTGCGCAAGCTCGGCCTGCCGTGCGAGGCGATCGTCAAGGTCGGCCGGGACATCTTCGGCGAGTTCGTCTGCCGGCAGCTCGAACGCCACGGCGTCGGGATCGACGGCGTGATCCGTTCGGACGACGCCGGCACGCCGTTCACGTTCGTCTGTGCCCACAGCGACGGCGAACGCAGCTTCATCCACACGCCCGGCACCAACGCCACGCTGCGCTTCGAAGACATCGACCTCGCCCGGATCGAGCGGGCCGACATCGTCTTCGTCACCGGCACGATGGTCATGGCCCAACTCGACGGCGCACCCACGGCGCGCCTGTTGGAATGGGCCCGGCGGTCGGGCGCGGTCACGATGCTCGACACCGTATACGCGGACACCGTGCCGCGCGAGCAGTGGCAGCGGGCGCTCGAGCCGTGTCTGCCGCACCTCGACTATTTCGTGCCCAGCCTGCCCGAGGCCCGGCTGCTGACCGGGCTCGATGATCCGCCGGCGATCGCTGCGCGGTTCCGCGAGGCGGGTTGCCGCAACGTGGTCATCAAGCTCGACGCCGAGGGGGCCTGTTGCGTCGATGTGCACGGCAGCGGCGCGCTGGTCGGGGCGTACCGCGTGGCCAACGCGGTGGACGCCACCGGCGCCGGCGACACATGGTGTGCCGGATTTCTGGCCGGGCTCGCCCAGGAGCTGGCGTTCGTGGAGTGCGTCCGGCTCGGGCACGCCGTCGCGGCGCATTGCGTGCAGCACACGGGCGCGTCGGAGGGGATCCCGAGCCTGGAAGACGTGCGTGCGTTTCAAGCGCGGGGAGCGGGCGGCGACGTTCGGCCGCTGTAGGGCGGGCGAGCACGCTTGCCGGGTGCGGTTGGGCCGGTAAGGCGACCGCGCGGCCGACCGACGGTCGTCTTCCCGGCGGCTGCCGCGCGGGTGCCGCTGTTCATGGCGATGCTGTTCGGGTGAATTGCCGCCGCGGTGTTCGGGGAGTCGCGCCGGGGCCTTTGCGCTGGTCGCCGGCCGGGAACGCGCCCCGACGGAATCGCCGCGTTGACGCGGGGGCGTACTTGACGCGTGTCCGCGGGGCATGCTACAAATACTGGTCTTATGGCCAAGCAAACCACGATCGATTTCGTCGTCGTCACGCCCGAACGGCAGGTGTTGGCGGAAACCGCAGAGTCTGTCGTGATCCCTGCGCACGACGGGGAGCTGGGCGTGCTGCCCCAGCGAGCCCCGCTGATGTGCGAGCTGGGCATCGGCCAGTTGCGTTACCAGAAAGGCGGACAGACCCACCGGCTGTTCATCGACGGTGGCTTCGCCCAGATCCACGACAACCATATCATCGTGCTGACCGAAGCGGCGGCCCGGCCGGAGGAGATCTCTGACGAGATGATCGCCCAGGCCGAGCAGGACGCCGAAGCGATCGCGGGCAGTACGCCGGATGACGTTGCGGCCCGCACGCGCTGCAAACGCCGGGCGGACGTGCTCCGTCGCATGCGCGCTGCGTCCTGAACCTGACCCCAGCCGCCGGGAAACACCTCTCATGCGGGACCACGGCCGGCGACGCCGCCGGACGCTGCTGTTGTGTGTGGTCCGACGCTTGCACGACTCACTTGTACACGATTCCGGCTTTCAAGCCGCGTTCGCGGACCGCCCTGGTCGGCCCAAGAAGGATGCTGCCCAGACGCGATTTCGTGTACACTTCTGGGGTCTCCGCAAGCAGGGGGCCTGGTTCCGTGGTGGATCTTCAGATTGGGAAGGCATGGCCGCCGCTGTTCGGCACGCGAACGACGGCGGGGCAGGAACGGGCGGATTTCGGGCTCGCCGGGGGTTGCCGGGTGGTTCACGCACACTCTGGGGCGATCGACGATGACAGATTCCTCGCAAACCGCTGACCTCAAGGGTAGCCGCAACGTCGTAATCCAGATTATCGGCGACAACAACCGCGTGGGGGCGCCGGCCGGAGTTGCGCTACGCCTGCGCGCGGTCGGCCGCGACCTGCCTTACAAAGAGCCGCGGCACGACTTCGAGTTCCTCGCGCCGCACTTCCAGGCCGTGGAGTTCATC
>CAYRXN010000088.1:0-28397 GCA_964428275.1 uncultured Planctomycetales bacterium
TTTGAGCGCAAAGTGGAGCAGGGCGTAGAGTGCGATCAGGGCCCGCTGGCCGTCGGAAAGCTCGTTGAAGTCGAATACCGTCGGACGGCCCCCCGCACTGGCAGACGCAAACTCGACGCGCAGCAACTTGGCGTTGCGTCCCAGGTTCTCCAAGCTCAGGTTTTCGAATCCGGGCAAGGCTTCTTGCAAGTCGGCCAGGAGGCCGGCCAGGCTCTTTCCATCGCCCGCAGCGTGACGATACCACGCAACGAAGTCCGCCATCGAACTGCTGGGGAGCTCCGCCTCGGCCTGCGAAGACGAGGCCATATTGGGCGCGTCGACGCGGACCGTGTAAATGCGCTTCAGGCGCTCGCGGAACCAGGTGAGCTTGGTGTTGACGTCTTGAGGCTGAATGGTGGCCAGCGCCGACCGGCTCCAGTCGAACGGATAACAAGGGCCTTCAGAAAAGTCGTCCCGGAACAATCGAACGCGTCCCTCTTTGAACTCGAACAACCGCCCCCCCGCGACTCCGAGCGTTTCCAGTACCACACGCGAACGTCGGCCGGCGCCGGCGTGTTCGATTTCGAGTCGGTACTGATAGAGTTCGGTGTCCCTCCACGCTTCGAGCTCGAATACTTGCGTGGACAACGATTGCCAGCGTGTGAGCGTATCGGGCGCGAATACGGCATCAAGCGGTGCCGACTCGACAACGAAGTCCCGCAACCCGCCCAGAACATCCATGACGCTGCTCTTGCCGGTGCCATTACGCCCCAACAAGAGTTGCTTGGGTTCCAGGGGAAGCGTGAAATTGACGAAAGCCCGATAGTTGTCAATGTAGAGCTGCTTCAACATGGCCAGGCTCCCTGCCTCCCCCCTGGCGATGGTACACCATTCATGATCGGCACAGCGGCGCCTCCCGGAGCCACGGCATGGTGGCGAAGTACAGATCACCGATGGACTTGAGCCCGTGGATCATCATTGCGAGCCGCTCCAGCCCCAGACCCCACGCCAGCACGCGGTCGGTAATGCCCAGCGGCAGCGTGACTTCCGGGCGAAACAGGCCCGAGCCGCCCATCTCGACCCACTCGTCGCGATGTTCGAGCCACAGGAAGACCTCCGCCGACGGCTCGGTGTAGGGGAAGAAGCTCGGGCGGAAGCGGATCTTCGGAAACCCCATCTTCTTGTAGAACGCCGCCAGCGTCCCCAGCAGCGACGCCAGGCTGGCGCTTCTGTCCACGATGATCCCGTCCACCTGGTGAAAGACCGGCAAGTGCTTGTAGTCCACCGTCTCGCGGCGGAATACCGGGCCGATCACGAAATACTTGCCCGGCCGGCCCGGCTGGTGGCGGGCCAGCGCGCGGATCGTGGCCGCGGTGGTGTGCGTGCGCAGCACGGGCTTGTGAGCCAGCTCGCGATCCCAGCGGTATTGCCAGCCGGTCGATCCGGTGTCGCCGCCGTTTTCGTGCGTGGCGCGGATGCGCTCGACGAGCGCGTCTCCGGGCAGCGTGCAGCGGTCGGGCCGGGCGACGTAGAAGGTGTCCTGCATGTCGCGGGCGGGATGGTCCTGGGGCTGGAACAGCGCGTCGAAGTCCCAGAAGCTCGACTCGACCCACGGACTGACGATCTCCTCGAAACCCATCTCCAGAAAGACTCTCCGGACCTTGTCGAGCGTGCGCTGAAACGCGTGCTCCTTGCCGGGATAGAGCTTCTTGGCGGCCAGGGTCACGTCGTAGGGCTGCAGGTCCACGTCACGCCACGAGCCGTCCGCGAGCATTTCGGGCGTGAGCCGGGTGACCTTCCGCCGCGCCGTCACGCCCGCGGCCAGCAGCTTGCGCCCGGACTCGGTGATCGCCACGCGCCGATCGGTGCGGGCCTTGACGTTCAGGAAGCCCTTGCGCTTCCCCAGCAGCTTCAGGGCGGCGGCCACGTCGATGCCCTCGGCGGCGAGCTCGTCGGCACGGGCGGTGCGCCCGCCGGCCAAAGCGGCCAGCAGCAATTCGTCGGGCTGCTTTTCCTCGGCGTCGGCGCGCCCTTTTTCCGCCAGAACGAGCGTGTCGCCTTCCTTTTTCGCCCAGCCGCGCTGATTGAGCCAGCGCAACGACTGGCCGACCTGGCCGGCGTTGAGGTCGCAGTGCTCGGGAACCTCGGTGAGTTTGCAGCGGCCGCCCTGCGCGATCAGCACGGCGACGACCGTGCGCTCGGGCAGCGGGGCGTCGCCGAGCTTCCGGCCTTCCTTGCCGAGGCTGAGCTCGTCGTAGGCGGCCTCCTCGATTTCGACCAGCCCCTGCTCACGAAGCTGCGTGCACGCCGCCATCACCGGGGACTGGTCGGCCCCCAGGCGCCCGGCCAAGTCCGGTACGGAGACGGGCGCGTCGAGCTTCGCCAGAGCGGCGAGAATGTCGTAGTGAAGTTGTGGCAGTTCCATTCCTGCTGGCTCCCTCGTGCCTCACGAAAATCGGGCGTGTAGCGTATCGCGACCGTGCGTTCAAGTGTAGCGGGCCGGCGAAGCGAAAAACGCAAAACGCAGCGGGCGGCGAGCGGAAGCCCCCCGTCCCACCCCACGGCTCGTCGTCGGGGCAACGCCCCCCCTGTCACTGTTGCCTCAGAGCCTCGTTGAATGGCGAATGCCGAATGGCGAATGGCGAATTGTTCTCCGCCGGCGCGTCGCCTCCGTCCCTCCGTCCCTTCGTCCCTTGGCCTTCGCCCCTTGATCGCGGGCGCGGGCCGCGTGGTCTACGCGCCCGACTCGCCGGCGCTGGCCTTGTACAACCCCACTTCCGCCAGCGCGGGGCGGGCGCGGCAATCGCGGACGATCAAACGCACCCGCCGGGCGGTCACGGGGGCGAAGCGCAGCAGGCGCTTGTGGCCGATCGTCGTGCCCTCGGCGATCGGCCGCCAAGCGCCGCCGACCCGGGCCTCGATCGCGAACGAACGCACCCGCTGCCCCAGCTCGATCGCTTCGCCGAGCATCGCCCGATCGAACGTGCGCGGCTCGTGCAGGTCGAGCTCGAGCACCGCGGCGTATGCCTCCTCAGCCGGCGTCCACCAGGTGTGCCGATCGCCATCGACGACGGCGGCCGCGGGATGGCCTGTGGCCGAGGGCAGGTCGGCGGAAGCGACCGCGCCGCTGGCCAGGTTGGTCGCGAACGTCTCGTCCAGCACGCGGCGGAACTCCCGCAGCCGGGCCGCGTCGGCCTCGTGGATCAGCCCGCGTTTGTCGGGCGGAACGTTGAGCAACAAAACGCCGTTGCGGCCTGCCGATTTGTAGTAAATATCAACGAGTTGCCGCACGGACTTGACCTGGCCGTCCTGCGCGGCGTGGTAGAACCAGCCCGGCCGGATCGAAACGTCGCACTCGGCCGGCACCCAGCAGTCGCCGTCTTCGTGGCCGGAGGTCAGTTGCTTGTACTTGGGTGTGCCGGGGTAGAACTCGCCGCAGCGCAGCGTGGACCAGTTGGTCTGGCCCGCAAGGCCGTGCTCGTTGCCGACCCAGCGCACGTCGGGGCCGCCGTCGGAAAAGATGACCGCCTCGGGTGCCAGCGTTCGCACGATCTCGTAGTAGCCGGCCCAGTCGTACACCTGCCGCTTGCCGTTGGGGCCTTCGCCGCAGGCGCCATCGAACCACTGCTCGTAGACCGGGCCGTAGCTCGTGAGCAGCTCGGTGAGCTGCTTCTTGTAGAACTCGTTGTAACGCGGCGAATCGCCGTAGCTCGGCTCGTGGCGGTCCCAGGGCGAAAGGTACAGGCCGAGCTTCAGGCCCGCCTCGCGGCACGCCTCGGCCAACTCGCGGACCACGTCGCCCCCTCCCCCGCGCCAGGGGCTGCGCTTGACCGAATGGTCCGTGTAGCGGCTCGGCCAGAGGCAGAACCCGTCGTGGTGTTTGGCGGTGAGGATGACCTGTTTGAAGCCGGCGGCCTTGAGCACCCGCACCCACTGGCGGGCATCGAGCTGCGTCGGGTTGAACAGGGCAGGGTCTTCGCGTCCGGTACCCCACTCGCGATCGGTGAACGTGTTGATGCCGAAGTGCAGGAACGCGATCAGTTCCAGTTCCTGCCAGGCCATCTGACGCGCCGACGGCGCAGGCAGCTTCGCCCCCGGCGCGGGACGCGGGGCCGACCGGACGTCGTAGCAGAGCATATCGCGCCCCAGCCGGCGGCGGTCCAGCCCCGGGCCGCGGAGAAAGACTTCGAGCCCGTCGCCGCCGGTCTTTTCGAAGAAGGTGATGGTGAGCGGGTGGCGGCCGGCCGCCAGCGCGACCACGCCGGTCGCGGACCTCATGCCGTGCAGGCCGTCGTTGTCCACCACCAGCTCGTCGCCGATGTACAGCCGGCTGCCGTCGTCGGAGATGGTCTCGAACGTGTACACGCCCTCGGCCGGGACCGTCACGAAACCGCGATAGCGCAGCGCGAAGTGTTCCTGATGATGCCGGGGCGCGAACGTGATCTCCGGCACGACGCCGGCCGAAACGGGCGTCAGCCGGTCGAAATCGGGCAGGCGGTTCCAGTCGCCCTCGTAATACTCGAAGCACAGCCCCGGGGCGGTTCGGGCGACCGTCACCGCCGGCCGCGGGGCGACCTTGCGGAAAGTCGCCTCGGCGACGGGGCTGACCGGCCGGCCGGCGCGGAACAGCCGCGCGCGCACGGTCGCGCTGTCGGTCAGCCGCACCGGGCCGCCTGCCAGCGGCGACGAGGCCGTCACTTCGCCGCCGTCGATCGTGTAGCGAATCTCGACGTTCTCGCGGTCGGAGGTGATCTCCACGTCGAGCGTATCGACGAAGATGTCGTGTGCCGCGGCGATCTTGGGCGGCATGCTCACGTCGACCCGGCCGGCCACGTCGAGCACCACGACCGCGTCGATCGGGTCGGGCGTCTCGGCCGGCACGGCGATCAGCAGGGCGTCTTCCCGTCGCGTGACCTCCAGCGGCGCGCGGTCGGCGTCGGCCAGCAGGGTCGCCCGGCGCGGCTCGTTGTAGATGCCCGGCACGACCAGCGGCCCGTCGGCGGGCCAGTCGAAGACGTGCAGGTAGAGCCGCGTGTCGCCGCCGACCAGCCGCTTCTGCGTGCAGCGGCCCCAGGTAAGACGGGCAAACGGGCTGGCCTGCGTGGCGTAGATCGACTCGCCGTTGACCTTCATCCACCGGCCGATCTCGCGCAGCCGCTCGACGCTCTCGGCGGGGAACGTGCCGTCGGCCCTGGGGCCGACGTTGAGCAGGAAGTTGCCGCCCTTCGAGGCGATGTCGGCCAGCTTGCGGATCAGGTCTTTGGTGGACTTGAAATCGTGGTCGTGTTTGTTGTAGCCCCAGTGCCGGTTCATGGTCATGCAGGTTTCCCAGTCCACGCCGGGCAGACCGGTCGCGGGGATGCGCTGCTCGGGCGTACCGAAATCGCCGGCGAAGCCCGCATCGCTCAGGCCGCCCATGCCGCCGCGGCCCTTGTCGACGCGGTTGTTGACGATCACGTCGGGCTGGAGGCGGCAGCACAGGTCGTAGAGCGCCTGGCCGTAGGCGTGGTTCCACGTCGCTTCCCATTCGCCGTCGAACCACATGACGCCGATGGGGCCGTAGTTGGTGAGCAGCTCGGTGACCTGGTTGCGCAGGTACTCGACGTAGCGATCGAAGTCCGCCCCGTTGGGCGGGCGGTCCTGCTTCTCCCACCCGCGGCGGGGCAGGTAGTCGGGATGGTGCCAGTCCATGATCGAGTGGTACCAGCACATCTTCAGCCCGCGTTTGCGGCAGGCCTCGGAAAGCTCTTTCATGATGTCGCGCCTGAAGGGCGTGGACATGATGTCGAAGTCGGTGTACTTCGAGTCGAACAGGCAGAAGCCGTCGTGGTGCTTGGTGGTGATGACGATGTACTTCATGCCGGCGTCGGCGGCCATCCGGGCCCACGCGTCGGCGTCGAACTTGACCGGGTTGAACTGCGCGACGAGCTTCTCGTACCGTTCGACCGGGATGCGCGCGGTGGTGCGGATCCACTCGGCGTGGTTGGTCTGTCCGTTCCACTGACCGGCCGGGATCGCATAGAGCCCCCAGTGAATAAACATGCCAAACCGCGCCTCACGCCACCATTTCATGCGCGTGTCGCGTGTCGGGCGGGCATTGTCCACCACCGCTCTCGCCGCATCGGCGCTCCCCGTCACGCCCGGATCCGGTTGCGCCAGCCCGGCCCGCCCCCCCCACAACATGGCAATGACCGCGACCAGCAATCCGACTTTCATCATGGGGTATCTCCCGTATCCGGTTTCGCAGGCATCGCCCGTCCGGGTTCGTTCGTCCGCGACGCTGGCGCCTTCTCGGTGGGCGGCAGCCGCGTTAAAACGGATTCTCGCGCAAGATCCCGTCGATCATCGGCCGGACCATCTCGGCCCAGACGCGGTAGCCGGCCTTCTTGAAATGAATGCAGTCACCGCGCATCAGTTTCGGGTCGGCGGTGCCGTCTGCGCGGATGAAGCGCCGGGCCAGGTCCACCAGTCGCACGCGCTTGCCGTCGGCCATCTGCCGAATCGCCCGGTTGACAGCTTCGACTTTCTCGCGGACGGGGTCGTCAGCGGTCTTGCCGCGTTCGATCGTACACAGCAGGATCGTCGCGCGGGGCGCCTTGGTCGCCAGCCGATCGAGGATCGCCCGGATGCCGGCGGCGATGTCGGCGGCGCTGTCGTGCGGCAGGTTGTTGGTCCCGATCAGCAGGACGATCACGCGCGGATCGATGTGGTCGAAGTTGCCGTGGTCGATTCGCCAGAGGACGTGTTGCGTGCGGTCGCCGCTGATCCCGAAGTTGGCCGCGTGCATACCGCCGAAGAACTTCCGCCACAGATTGCCGGCGGACGTCCCGACTCTTCGCCCCGGACCACCCCAGCCCTGCGTGATCGAATCGCCGAGGAAGACGACTTGCAGGTCGGGGTGTTCCTTGCCGATCCGGTTGATCGCCAGGTGTTGATCCATCCAGGTTCCCTTTCCCCAGCCCGCCGCCGCGGCGCGGTCTTCCCGGCTTGCCACGGGCACGAGCGTCGCCGGTTTTCTGACGGGCCGGCTCGATTGCCGCGCAAGGGCCGAAGCCGCAAGCGCCGCCGCCGTCACGAACAGTACGATGCCCTTGGTTGTCCCCGCACGGGCCATGACCTGCCTCCCGGAAAGTTGAGCCTACCCGACCAGACGGCACCCGACGAGGCGAGTGCCCCTCCCCACAAACTTACTCGCCCAGACGGAAAGTTCGCACAGCGGCATGATAGAATCACGGGCATTCAAATACCACGGCCTGTTGCTCGTTACGCACCGGCGCGTTGCCAACACGAGTGCCGGCCCTTCGACAAACGGGAAACAGGACGCGCCGATTATGGCCATACCTCCTGAACAACCCGATCACGACGTCTTGAACGCCCAACGCGGCAACCGCGTACTGCCGCTGTTTCTGCGCCTGCGGCTGCTGCTGGGCGGCCCACTCGGTGCAGCCCTGGTCCTGTGGGCCGTTGCACTCTTGGTGCTGCTGTTTCTGAGCCGTGTCAGCAGTTCTGGCTTCGCGGTCCTGTTTGGCTACGTGTTGGCAATCGGATTGGTGGTTGTGCTTTGGCGCCTGGGCACCCGCCGCCGCTACGGCAGGGAGCTTCGTTGCGCCTCGTGCGGATACCTGCTGGCCCCGGCAGGAGTCGGCGAACGCTGCCCCGAATGCGGCGCCGCCTGGCTCCAGCCACACGGACGACGCGCAGGTCTGCCCGCCGGCTTTCCCTGGCTGCGCATACCGGCGGCGCTACTGGCAATCCTGGTCGCGCTGTCGCTCACGGGCTCAACCCGGACATTCCTGCGTCTCAGCACCCGAATCGCGTCAACCGACGCCCTGATCCGCTGTGCGACCGCCAGTAACCACCGCTCCGCATGGTTTGCCTGGGCAGAGCTCCAGGACCGCCAGCTCACGTCCGGACAGCGCAGCCGCCTCATACGTGCGGTACTCGAAATGCCCCCCCAGTGGACGTCGACGGCGTTGAGCTGTTCCTGGCTCGGGAGTGCCGCCTCGCGCGGCCAGCTGTCCGCACAAGAGATAGACCGTGTTGTCGATGGAGTGCTGGAACTGCGTCTGAGCGCGCCTGCCGTAGTGGAAGCAGGCAAGTCCTTCGACGTTGCGGTCGAAGGCAGACTGCGCCTGCTGCTGCTGTTCCTGTACCCGGTCCACGTCGTCGGGTCGCGGATCGAGACCACCGGCCCCCTGGTCCTTCACGATTCGGAAGACTTGCCGAAGAGCGTCTTCGGCTTTGCCTTCAAGTCTCCCACCGGAGGTTTTACCGGTGCGGCGAAAGGGGAGCTCCGCTTTACCGGGCTGGCCACTGCCCCGGGCACCGCAACCGTTCACTACGTCGCGTGGATTGTTTCCTACACGCCGGGGCGGGACATCCAATGCCGTGCCGACGGAACCCCCATCCTGCCGCCGGGCATCACGCGAATGAAGAGCATCGACCTGACCAGGACGATCACGATTCGCCCCGCCCCGGCTTCACAACCCCGGTGACGCGGGCGCCGCCCGCCCGGTCATCGCCCCCGGCGCAGCAGCCGATCGGGCAGACGGCGTCCGCTCTGTTCTCGGGTCAGCGGGGATCGGCCGGGCCCGCCGCGTCCGCCAACGGAATCGTATCGCTGCCGTTGCCGGTCATGTTGCCGGCGATGTTCTGCGACAGCTTGCGCAGGTCGACGCCGAGCACCGACTCCACGGTGGCCAGCGTTTCGGAGAGCATCCTGGCCCGGCCCAGCGCGGCACCGGCCATGGCTTTGCCGTTGCCGCCGTCGATGACGGTGATGCTGCCGAGATCCACACCCTCGATCGTGGACGCCAACCGCTGGACGATGTTGGGCATCATCTCGACCAGCATGACCTTGAGCGCGTCCGGGTGCTTCTGGATCGACTGGCCGATCTGCTCGATCGCCGCGGCGCGGGCCTTGCCCTCTTCCAGCGTGCTGGCCGCGTCACCTTCGGCCTTGGCCTTGGCCACGTCGCGAGCCGCCAGGGCGCGGGCAACCTCGGTCGCCGTCAGCCGGGCCCGTTCGGCCTCGGCCTCGGCCTCCTGCTGGCTGGCTTCCTTGAGCGCGGCCTCGCGGGCGAGTTCGGCCTTGCGGATCCGCAGGTCGTTGTCCGCCTCGGCGATCGCCTTTTCGGCCGCCAGCCGGGCCTGCTCGGCCTGCTGGTGCGACTCGGCTTCGATCTGCTTGGCTTCGGCGTCGCGCGCGGCCTTGGCCTTGCGGGCGGCGGCGTTGGCCTCGGCCTCCTTGATGACGGCTTCGGCGGCGCGGGCCGCCTCGGCCTTGCGGGCCGCCGAGATGACCTCGGCCCGGGCCTTGCGCGCGATCGATTCGAGGTACTGCTCCTCGTCGTGAACGTTCTGGATGTTCACGCTGTCGATCACGAGACCGAGCTTGCGCAGGTCGTCGGAAACCTCGTCCATGACGGTCTGCACGAACTTGTCGCGGTCCTCGACGATTTCTTCGGGGGTCATCTTGCCGATCACGGCCCGCAGGCCGCCTTCGAGCGTCTCGCGGGCGACGCGCTGCATTTCGACGATCGGCTCACCGAGGAAACGCTCGATCGCGGCCCCGCGAATCGCGGGGTCGGAGGACACTTTCACGTTGGCCACCCCGGTCACGGTGATCGGCATCATCGTGCCGCCGCCGGACTGGGCCTTGACCTCGAGCGCGACCTGCATGTTGCGCAGGCTGATGCGCATGACCTTGTTGATGACCGGGATGACGACCTTGCGCCCGCCGATCAGCACGCGATAGCCGACGCCTTCGCGGCCGGTGCCGCCGGTGATGACGACCATTTCGTTCGGATTGCCAACCACGACCAGCTTGGCGATCGTGATGACGATCGCAACCACGATGAACAGAACGACCCCGAAGAACACGATGACCGCCATCGGGACGTCCGCGGATGGTGCTGCCAGCATCATTTCGTATCTCCCTCTACTGAGTGCATCCGTTGCTCGAACTGCGCGCGCGAGACGACCCGGGCGACCCCCGCCCGATAGCCGACGACGACCACTTCCTCCCCCGCGGCGAAACTGGCCCGGGCATCGTCCGCGACCGCCGGCACATTCCGCCGGGTGCCGCGCACGTGCAGGGCCACTTCTCCCTTGCGGGGATGGTGGATCGCGATCGTGACGCGCGCCAGTTTGTTTACGTAATCGCGCGGACTGGGCGTGCTGTCGCCCGACGTGCGCCTGATCGTCCGGAACATCTGGTGCACGGCCTGCCCCACGGCGACGCCGGCGACCAGCGCGACGACCAGCGTGGCGGTTCGCCCCACCGCCGTCAGGTGGGTCAGAATCACGCCGACGGCGCCAAAGACCGCCAGAAAGAACACGACGAACCGCATCGAGAACCACGTCGCCAGCGCCGCGGCCCCGCCGCCGGCGGCGTGCGAAGCGTGCGCGATGTCGGTGTCGATGTCCGTTCCGACGTCCACGTCGAAATCGGCCGCCCCGTCGATGTCGAAATCGGCATCCACGTCGAAATCGGCGTCGAGATCGAGATCGGCCATATGCACGTCGGCGTCGAAATCGACGCCCGTGTGCGCATCGACGCCGGCATCCGCGTGGGAACCACCGATGATCGACACGAGCAGCAAGCCGCCGCCGACAATCAACGCGCCCCAGTAGGCGATGTCGAGCGCCGCCGCATCCGCCAGAAGATGTGCCGCCATTTCGGTCATCGGGTGTCTCCAGTCCGCAGACGCGCGGCCTTCAGGCCCGCGGCTCTTCGCCGGGCGTTGTTACCTGCGTCCCTGCGTCCCTGTGTCCCTCGATCCCTGTTCCCTCGATCCTTCCGCGTGCATTCGGGACGCAGGCAGGGTTCTGCTCTGTAATGAAGGGTAGCCGGGAAACAGCCCGCGCCCATTGCAAAACGGCGTGATTCTCATAACCCCAGATATGCATGGCAGTTTCCGCCGACAGGACGGCCCCATTGTCAACCGCTGCCACGTCGGGGTCAATCATCACGGACCGGGCGGTGAGCGCAATGCCACGACGACAGTTGCCGCCATCGCCTGGGAGATCGCGCGCGGCGAGCATCCCGGGGCGGCGGCCGCCGTACTGGCGGCGCTGGTCCTGCTGGGAGTGGGAAGCGTGCTGAGCTGGAACAAGCGGACCCTGCTGGAAGAGGCAAGGTCATCTGCGAACCACGACGGCTCCGCCGCGCGGCCGTGACGACCCGGCCCACGCGCCGGTACGCGCCGATGCGCAACGCGGTCGGCGGACGGCCGCCCTCTCCCCCGATGCGTGGGGGAGAGGGCACCGCCACCGCTGCCCCCTTACCCGCTCTCGGCGGGCTCGCGGATCAGCGAACGAACCTGCTGCGCGATGTCGCCGGAACCGAAGACGAACGTCGCCTTCATGCCGGCGAGCACCTCCTGGAGCAACTCCAGCTCCTTCATCCGCGCCAGCACCGGATTCTCCGCCAGGAGTTTCGCGGTGTTGGCCTGGCTGCGGGCCGCGGCGGTCTCCTCCCGCCGCTTGATCAGGTTCGCCTGGGCCCGCTTCTCGGCGGTGATGACCTGGTTGAGAATGGCCTTCATCTCGCCGGGCAGGATGATGTCGCGCAGACCCACGCTGCGCACCGTGACGCCGAACTCGGCCACCCGGCGCGCGATCGTGCCGCGAACCTCGCCGCTGACGGCCTCCTTGTCGCCGAGCAGGGCGTCGAGCGTGCGCGTACCGACCGCCGCCCGCAGCGCGAGCTGCGCCTCGCGGTAGAGCGCCTGGGTGGGGTCGCTGACGGTGGCCGCGGCCTTCTCGGCGTCGATCACCTGGAACGTCACCACCAGGTTCACGCGCAGCGTGACCTTGTCACGGGTCATGATCTCCTGGCCCGCCACGTCGACCATCTGCTCGCGCAGGTCCACCGACCGCCACACGATCCGGCCCGCGTTCTTCCAGAACACGTACCGGCCCTCGCGCAGCTTCTCGATCAGCCGGCCGTTGACGTACAGCAACACGACCTCGTGCGCGTCCACGTCGATGCCCTCGAAAAACGTGCGGGCGGCCGGGTGCGCCAGCACCGCATCGAGCCGCTTGTGCTCGAATCGCAGCGTCGCGACGTCGTACCGCTCGACCTCCAGTTTGTACGGCGTCTTCCAGAAGGCGTACCGGCCGGGGCCGAGCACCGCCAGCAAGCGGCCGTCTTTCCAGACCAGCGCACGTTCGTGGTCGGCCAGCTCGACGACCTCGAGCGCCTCACGCATGTCGGCGTGGCGGATCAGCACGTCGAGCAGGGCGTGATCGAAGCGCGTCTTGAGCGTGTCCACGACTTCGATCACCGACGCCCGGCGGCCCAGCAACCGCTCCCAGAGGCGATAGGTGCCCGGGCCGCGCAGTCCCTGGAAATCACCGTGGCGAAACGCCAGACCGCGCTCGTGCTGCTTGATGCGAACGGTGATGAACATGATCGACCTCCTTTCCGGTCGCCCGTCAGAAAGCCCCCCGCGTGCGAGGGACGGAAACCTCTGTTGCGAATCGGGGTGCCGCACGTGCGGCCCGCCCCGCCGCAGCCGGAGGGGTGGCGCTTGAGGCACGCCGGGCCCGCCCCCACGACGCCCTTCCCGCCCCCCCTTGCACGGGCCGGAACGCCGTGGTGACGGTCTGCCGCGCCGGTATCCGCGCCGCCGCAGGTCCACTGCGCCGGTGTCGGTCGGCCCGCGGGGCGTCGTTCGGAGGCGACGAACGCCCGCAACGGGCCGCCGACCGGCAAGCCGCCGGCCAGTCACCCCGATTCACATGGTGCGAGGCGTTTCCGCCCAGGCGGAAACACCCTCGTTGCGGACTGCACGTCACGCAACCCTCTTGGTGTCCAGGCGGGACTCGAACCCGCAACACACAGTGTCTCGCACTGTTGCATCTGCCCTTTGAGCTACTGGACGCAACACCCGACGCACGTCTTGACTCCGTCGCGGAACACCCGCTGCAGACAACAAGTGTGCAGCGGCATGCCGGCGGCGTTCATCGAGTGATACGACTGTGTTCTCTCAGTGCCCGGTTCCCGAAACGGGAGTCGAGCACTGGTAACTTCATTCGTCCGCCCTGGTCTCCTGGTTGCCGGTTCCCGCCACTGCCCTGACTCCAGCCAGCGCGTGGGCCTGGCATTCACAATGGTGCCGCAGTGGGCGGCGGTCTCTGCGCCGGCCTACCGCCGGCGCGGGCGCGCAGTCCGGGTCCGGGCGGTGCGGATCGGTATCGCACGCAACCAAGAAAAAAGCCCCGAAGACGGCGGTCTCCGGGGCAGACACGTTCTTTACGCAGAAAACGCAGCTACCCCGGCGGTTGCCCCCCGCCGCAAAGCCCATCGTCAGACTGAGCGTACCGCTCGCCTGGAACCACTGGCACAATGCCAGGGCACCGGCGTATCTCAGTCGGCCGATCGAATTGTCTCATCGTTGCCCACATAGCCGTTCCAGTCTCACCGCCCCGGCCACCCCGGCCACCCTGACCACCCCAGCTGCCCCGGCCACCCTGACCGCCCCGGCCGCCCCGGCCGCCCCGGTGGGTGGCAGATAACAAACGAAGGTAAGAACTATACAACAGGTCCGAGAACAAGTCAAGAGAATCTCTTGCATTTTCTTTGTAAGACACAAAGGCACTGTGGCACGAAGACAACAGGGGTAGTGAAACAGTATGAAGAGCCGCGGTCTTTGACCCGCGCGGTACCCCACAACCTCGCCAGCTCGGTTCTGGCGGGTGGTGCCCACCCTGCCTGCAGCGGCGGCTTCCCTGCTCGTGGCCCCGGCCTGCAACCGGTGATCGACGTGGTCCCGAGCCGGGCCGCCGGCGTCGCCCTTGCAGGCCAGACGACCCCGAGGGCTCAGCCGCCGGCCGTCCCAGGGCTGCGATACGACCAGGGCACCCTGCCCCAGGAAGGCCCTTGTTCGCTTCGCGCGTTCCACTTACATCTCGCCCCCCCCGCGGACTTGAGCCACCGCCGCTATTTCGGATAGCCGATGGCCTTCAGGGCGGTCGTGATTTCGTCGAGAATCGTGGGGTCGTCGATCGTCGCGGGCATGCGCCACTCGTTGCCGTCGGCGATTTTCTTGATGGTGCCGCGGAGGATCTTGCCGCTGCGGGTCTTGGGCAGCCGATCGACGACGATGGCCGTCTTGAACGCGGCGACCGGACCGATCTTGTTTCGCACCGCCTGGATCAACTCCTTGACGATCTCGTCGTGCGGGCGATCGACCCCGGCCTTGAGCACCACGAACCCGACCGGGATTTCGCCCTTGAGCGCATCGGCCACGCCGACCACGGCACACTCGGCCACGTCCGGGTGGCCCGCGAGCACCTCCTCCATCCCGCCGGTCGAGAGCCGGTGGCCGGCGACGTTAATGATGTCGTCGGTGCGGGCCATGATGTACAGATAGCCGTCTTCGTCCCGGTAGCCGGCGTCGGCGGTCGTGTAGTAACCCGGAAACTCGCTCAGATACGAGGACACGAAGCCCTCGTCGTTGTTCCACAGCGTCGGCAAACAGCCCGGCGGCAGCGGCAGCTTGACGGCGATGCTGCCGATCCTGCCCGGCTCCAGCTCGTGGCCGGCGTCGTCGAGAATCCGCACGTCGTAGCCCGGAGCGGCCTTGGTCGGCGAGCCCGGTTTGACCGGCAGCGGCTCGATGCCGAGGCAGTTGGCCGCGATCGCCCAGGCCGTCTCCGTCTGCCACCAGTGGTCGATCACCGGGACGCCGAGCAGGTTCTCCGCCCATTGCAGCGTATCCGGGTCGCAGCGTTCGCCGGCGAGGAAAAGCGCCCGCAGGCACGAGAGGTCGTACTTTCTCGCGTACTGGCCGCCGGGGTCTTCGCGTTTGATGGCCCGGAACGCGGTCGGCGCCGTGAAGAGCACTTTGACGCCATGCTGCGAGATTACCCGCCAGAACGCGCCGGGATCGGGCGTGCCGACCGGCTTGCCCTCGTAGAGGATCGTCGTGCAGCCGTGCAGCAGCGGGGCGTAGACGATGTACGAATGGCCGACGACCCAGCCGATGTCCGACGCCGCCCAGTACACGTCGCCCGGCTCGACGTTGTAGATGTGCTTCATCGTCCATTTCATCGCGACGGCGTGTCCGCCGTGGTCGCGGACGACGCCCTTCGGGACGCCGGTAGTGCCGGAGGTGTAGAGGATGTAGAGCGGATCGGTGGCCGCGACCGAGACGCAATCGACCGCCTCGGCGGCTTCGAGCGCCGCAGCGAAGTCGAGATCGCGGCCGGCGACGAGTTCGGCCGTCACCTGCGGGCGCTGGAGGATGATGCACTTCTCGGGCTTGGCGGCGGCCATGCGGATCGCTTCGTCGAGCAGCGGCTTGTAAGCGATGATCTTCTTGCCCTCGATGCCGCACGAGGCCGAGACGATCACGCGCGGCCGGGCGTCGTCGATGCGCGTCGCGAGTTCCCGGGCCGCGAAGCCGCCGAAGACGACCGAATGGACCGCGCCGATGCGTGCGCAGGCGAGCATGGTCATGACGGCCTCGGGGACCATCGGCATGTAGACGATGACGCGGTCGCCCTTTTCGACGCCGGCGGCGCGCAGCATTCCGGCGATGTGCGCGACTTTGTCGCGCAACTGGCGGTAGGTGTACGTTCTTGTCGTATCGGTGACCGGGCTGTCGTAGACCAGGGCGGGCTGATCGGCGCGGCCTTCGTCCACGTGGCGGTCGAGGGCGTTGTAACAGGTGTTGAGCATGCCGCCGGCGAACCAGCGGAAGAAGGGCGGGTTCGAGTCGTCCAGGACGCGCTCCCACTTCCTGTCCCAGCGGATCGCTTCGGCGGCCTCGGCCCAGAAGCCTTCGCGATCGTCGATGGAGCGGCGATAGACGGATTCGTAGGTCTGGCTCATGGCGGTGCCTCCCGGGTGGTAAGGGTGATCGCCATTGTAGTCGAGGGCCCACCCGCCGCCGAGTGCGGCCGGGCGTTCGAAAGATTCGCCGGCGCTATAATGTCGCCGCGAGCGGAGGGCGGGTAGGATGCGTACTCCGGGGCCGGCGAGCCGCACCCGGAAGCAACTTTTCCGACCGTTGCGGGAATAAAGGACAAGCCGCCGCGAATATCAATCCGACTGCCCGCCTCCGCGGCGTGCGGCGGCGGACAGACACGTGCGAGCAAACTCGACATCCAAGGGAGACACACGATGAGGTACCTGAGAGCGAAACGATTCTCCTGGCTCCTGCTGGCCCTGGGCGCCCTGCTGGGCTGGCCCCAGGCGGGCCTGGCGGCCGGCAAGGTGCTGCGGGTGCGCTTCGACGGCCCGGTCATGGAGAAACCCGACGAGAACGCCCAGTTCTTCGCGCTGCTCGGCGGCAGCCAGGCCCGCTCGCTGCGGGGCTGGGTCAAGACGATCGAGAAGGCCGCCGAAGACGAAGAGGTGCGCGGCATCGCCATGATCATCGAGCGGCCGCAGATGGGTTTCGCCCAGTTGCAGGAAGTCACGCAGGCGCTGCGCGCGTTCCGCAAGAGCGGCAAGAAGATCTACTGCTACATGGACTACGCCTCCAACGGCACCTACGCGCTGGCCTGCGCTGCCGACTCGATCACGATCGCCGAGAACAGTGAACTGGGCATCGTCGGCCTCCACGCCGAGCTCTCGTATTACAAGAACCTGCTCGACAAGATCGGCGTCCAGGCCCAGCTGCTGCACTGCGGCGCGTACAAAAGCGCGCTGGAGCCGTTCACCCGCACCGGCCCGAGCAAGGAAGCCGCCGAGAACATCGACTGGCTGCTCGACGGCATCTACGACGCGTGGATCGGCCTGATCGCCGAGGGGCGCGGACTGTCGCCGGAGAAGGTCAAGGCCCTCGTGGACGCCGCGCCGCTTCCGGCGGCCGAAGCGCTCAAGGCCGGGCTGGTCGATCACGTCGGATCGTTTCTGGACTTCAAGCAGATGGTCCGCAAGGAGTTCGGCAAGGACGTCGAGATCGTCAAGAAGCTCGGCGACGACGAAGGCATGAAGATCGACTTCAACAACCCCTTCGCGTTCTTCCAGATGCTCGGCGAGATGCTCCAGCCCAAGGACGAGCCGCGCAAACCCGGCATCGCCCTGGTCTATATCGACGGTGGGATCACGATGGGCAAGAGCGACCAGAGCCCCTTCGGCGGCTCGTCCAGCGTCGGCAGCACCACGATCCGCGCCGCGTTCGAGAAGGCCCGGCTCGACGACGCCGTCAAGGCCGTCGTGGTGCGCGTCAATTCGCCCGGCGGATCGGCGCTGGCCAGCGATATCATCTGGAAGGCCGCCCGGCGCTGCGCCAAGGAAAAACCCCTCATCGCGAGCATGGGCAACGTCGCCGGCAGCGGCGGCTACTACGTCTCCATCCCCGCCGACGTGATCTTCGCCGACGAAGCGACGATCACCGCCTCGATCGGCGTGGTCGGCGGCAAGTTCATCTGGCGCGAGCTGATGGAGGACAAGCTGGGCATCACCACGGCGATTTTCGACCGCGGCAAGCACGCCGGCCTTTCCAGCATGAACCGTCCCTGGAACGACGAGGAGCGCGAGTTCATCCGCAAGTACATGGTCCAGGTCTACGAGCAGTTCAAGGGCCGCGTCATGGAATCGCGCGGCGACCGCCTCAAGGGCAAGCTCGAAGACATGGCCGGCGGCCGGGTCTTCACCGGCAAGCAGGCCCTCGAGCTGGGGCTGATCGACGAACTCGGCACGCTCGAAGACGCCATCGCCTACGCCGTCAAGAAGGCCGACCTGGGCGAGTCATACGAGGTCTACGTGCTGCCCGAGGCGAAAAACCCCTTCGAGGAGATCATCGCGTCGATGACCGGGCAGGAGCAGAAAGACGAGTGGGAGATGTCCACCCGGCAGTTCGTCACGTCGGACCCGCTGCTGCGCGTCGCCGCCCCCCTGCTGCGCCGCCTCAGTCCGGTTCGGGCCGCGCAGCTCGCCGACGCCCTGGAAAACCTCGTGATGCTCAGCCGCGAACGCGTCGGCTGCTTCATGCCGTTTGATCTGACGATTCGCTGACGCGCGGCGAGACGCGGCGAACGATCCGCGCGAGGTTACGCAACGACGGCCCGGCCGGCGTTCGTCGCGTCTTTCCCGCGACGGACGCCGGCTTCCTGCGCGGCGTCCTCAGCCAAGGTGCGCGCACAGCCAGTCGCGGAACGCGGCGTAGTCGGCGGGCAGACGATCGCAGGATTCCGGCTTGTGTTCGAGGCCGGCCAGCGTGGGCGGCACCTCGGGCTCGACGCCGGTCGCGGCCCGGACCTCGTCCGGGAACTTGGCCGGGTGGGCCGTTTCGATACAGACCGCCAACGGCTCGTTCTGCCCTGCACACGCTTCCCGGTAGCGTTCCAGCCCGGCCCAGCCGACCGCGCCGTGGGGTTCGAGCACGGTCCCGTAGCGCTCGTACGCCGCGCGAATCGTGGCGCGCGTCTGCTCGTCGGAAATGCTGACGGCGTAGAGGTCGCGGCGCATCGCGTCGAGATCGGGCGGCTGATGGATGCGGCCGGTCTCGTCCATGTGCCCGCCGTAGACGTCCACGAGACGGGCCAGGTTGGACGGGTGGCCGACGTTCATGGCGTTTGAGATGCAGACGCGCGAGGGTACGATCGGCGCGTACTGCCCGGTGGCGAGGAAGCGCGGCACCTCGTCGTTGGCGTTGGTCGCGACGACGATCCGCTCGATCGGCAGCCCCATCTGCCGCGCGATGACCGCGCCCATCATGTCGCCGAAGTTCCCCGACGGCACGCAGAACGTGATCGGCTCGCCCGCGGCAACGTCGGCGAGGTTGACGTAGGCGTAGACGTAGTAGACCGACTGCGGCAGCAGCCGGCCGATGTTGATCGAGTTGGCCGATGTGAGCCGGACATGGGCGAGGTCCGGGTCGGCGAACGCGCGCTTGACCATCGCCTGGCAGTCGTCGAACTTGCCATCGACGCCGATCACCGACACGTTGCCGCCGATGGTGGTCATCTGCCGCCGCTGCCGCTCGGAGACCTCCTCGGGCGGGAACAGCACGACCACCCGCACGCGTTCGACGCCGTGGTAGGCGCAGGCGACGGCGCTGCCGGTGTCGCCGGAGGTCGCGGTGAGGATCGTCAACGCGCCGGCCTGATCGCGCATCAGGCGGCCCATCCAGCGGGCCATCATGCGGGCGGCGAAGTCCTTGAACGACGCGGTCGGCCCGCGATCGAGCCGCATGAGATGCTGCCGGCCGGTGACGTTTTCGAGCGGCACCGCGAAGTCGTAGGCATCGCGGCACAGGGCGGCGAGCGTCTCCGCGTCGAACACGCCCGCCGTGAAGCGACGCAGAACGGCAAACGCGACTTCGTGATACGGCCGCCCGGCAAGCCCGGCGAGCTCCGCCCGATCCAGCGCCGGATAGCGTTCGGGCATGTAGAGCCCCCGGTCCGGGGCCTGCCCCTGGAGCAGCGCTGCATCCAGCGTGACGCGCGGCGCGCGGCGGTTGGTGCTGCGATAGCGGATCGGCTCATCGTCTTTCGGCGATCGGGGCGACAACACGTCTCCTCCATCAGGGTCCAGACAGTCCGCGAGGTTCGCAACCAGGAACCACTGCGTGCATTCTATGACCGCGCGCGCCGCGGGCACAGTCGAGCGACTGCACGCCGGGGTTGGTGGTGTAACGGCAGTTCGCAGCGCCCCTCGTTCCGCGGACGCCAGCGGCCCTCGGCTGGCCTTCAAGCCCGGGCACGTGAGAAACCAAGAAAAGGTCGAGAGGATGGCGCTGGCGTCTCGCCCGCAAGTTGGCAGGGTGGCACAGGCGTCCCGCCTGCGACCAACCCGCCCGTGGCACGGTCTTGAACCGGTGGAAACCGCTCAGCGAATGCGGCGGTCCGGGCGAGCCGGGGTTGCTGCGAAGTTCGGTCACACCTGTCCGGGCAATGCCCCCGGTTACTCGGGTTTGCCGAGGAAGATCGCCTGCTGGTCGTCGGCCGTGTTCTCGTCGCCGTCGGCGCCGCGCGAACCGGCGCGGAAGACGAACTGATCGAGGTTGTTGATCGCGCCCGAGAGCCCCGGCCGGTTGGTTTCGGGCCGGAATACGATCGTGCCGGCGCGATCGAGCTCATCTGGGCCGCGCTGGGCCGTCGGAAAGATGGCGTCGATCGTGTCGAGGCCGGTCGGGTCGGCGCTGTCGATCACCATCAGCAGGCGCTGCCCGGTCCAGAACACGATTCCGCCCGCTTCGTCGGCGCCGGTCCGTTTGAACCGCAGCAGCGCCCGGTCCAGGTCGTTGATCGCGCCGCCGAAAGGCAGCCAGGTGACGTCGGCGCCGACCAGGCCCGCGGGCAGCGTCGTCGCGAGGCTGAACGCGGTGCGGTCGTCGCCGAGAATGGGTGTCCCGTCGGCCAGGTAGATCGCCCGGCCGTCGTCGTTGATACCCGAGAGCAGGTCGGTGGGATCGGCATCGTTGAGCGTGTGGAATTCGCTCCAGGCGCTGCCGTCCCAGCGCAGGATGGTTTCGTGCGTCTGCTCGTTGGCCGTCAGCGTGGTTTCGACCGCGATATGGCCGTTGCGGCTGATGGCGAAAGCGTCGTAGTTCTTGCCGAGCTCGCCCACCTGGGTACCGAGCGCGAGACCGGGATAGTTGCGGCCGGGGGCGTTGTCGATCACGCGGCTCAGCTCGCCGTCGCGGAGCCGATAGATGCCGCGGTTGCCCGCGTCAGAGGCATAGGAACTCTGGAACAGGAACTCGCCGCGCGCGTTGTTCGTGGTAATCAGGACGGGCTTGTCCTGGAAGAACGCGAACGAGGGCTGCTCGGGGACCGAACCCGGTACCGCGGGCTCGGCGACCTGCCAGGTGGTGTGGCCGTCGGTTGCGAAGATACCGCGCTGGAACAGGGCGAACGAGCCGTTCTCGCGGAAATAGCTGTAACGATTCGAGAAGATCGCGATCCCGCCGTCGCTGAGCCCCGGGTGATAGAAGTCCGGGATGAAATCGGCGGTCGAATCGGGGACGGCGGCGCGCACCAGCTCCGCGCTGGAAACCAGCAGCAGGTCGCCGTCGCTGACGCGCCAGCGGAACACGGCGTTGGCCTGCGGCATGTTGTTGACGCTGGTGCAGAACAACAGCCGGCCGTTGCCGCCCCAGGCGAGGTGTTGCGAGCCGGTGTCCCAGCGGATGGTGAAGCGGCCGAAGTGCGCGTTGTCGTCGAAGCCGGGCACGGTGCCGGTTTGCGTCGGGTCGTCGTCGATGACGCGTTCGAGCTGACCGTCGTGCCAGACGTAGAGCCCGCCGGTCCCGTGGCCGCCGGTGTAGGCGGCGTAGAACGCCACGCGCCCCTCGTCGTCGATCACGGGATTGCCAAAATACGTAAACGTGGCGCCGTCCTGGCCGGGAACGGCATCGCCGGTCTGGACGATCGGCGTCACGGCGATCGCCGCGGGCGGACCGTTGTCCGCGGGCTCTCCGCCGTCGTCGCCGGAGCCGTCCCCCGAACCCGAGTCGGCCCCGGAGTCATCGCCCGCGCCCGAGTCGTCGCCGGAGCCCGAACCCGAATCCCCGGAACCACCGTCGCCGCCCGAACCGGAGTCCGCGTTGTCGCCGCTGCCGGAGCCGGAATCGTTGTCGCCGGCGCCGGAGTTATCGCCGTCGGAGCCGCTGCTGTCATCGCCTCCGCTGCCGCCGTTGGAACCGCCGCCGGCGTTGCCCGTATCGGGCGGCACGAAGTCGCCGGCATTGCCGCTGGTCACGCGGATCATCACGTCGATCGGCGTCGAGGGCACGGCCAGATCGGGGAAGTTGGCGTAGAGCAGGTCGGCCGCGGGTGGATCGAGCGGCGGTTCGCCGGAGAGCACGTAGAACCAGAGGATCATCGCTTCGGCGAACGTGCGGTGGCCGAGGGCCTCGCGGAGCATCTCGCGGCTGACGGGTTGCTGAGCGAGGATCGTAAACCGCCAGGTGCCGGCGGTGTCGGTCGTGCCGACGAAGCGCACCCCCACGGTGCCGTCGCCGAGCGGGCGGCGCTCGACGCGCAGCCGGCCGTCCGTCGAGCGGGTCTCGGCACCGGGGTAGGTCTTCAGTTCGTGGCCGTCGGGGGCGACGACGCTTCCGATCCCGAGGATCGCCGGCGACTTGGGCAGCACCACGACCTCGAGATCCTGCCCCGCCTGGGCCGCGACCTCGAAGGTCTGAAAGGTTCCCGCGGGGAGGCGCGCTTCGGACTCGCCGGTGGCCAGCGTTTTGTTCTGGGCATGATCCGCCGACGGGTCGCTTCCCACGAATTCCGGGCCGCAGCCGCCGAGATTCAGCGTGCCAAGCGCAGACAGGGCCAGCAGGATCGCCGTTGCAGAGATGGGCGCGGGTCGCAAATCGAAATCCTCTCCAGGCAACCAGGTTGGTCGGGGCACACGCCGGCGGCTACCCTCGGTGATTCTATCGGTTTTCCGCGTGTCCCGGTCAGTTCCCTCAACCGTTTACAGACCGGCGTGACAAGCCCCCGCAGCGGGGCACCGCCCGCCCATCTTGCCGAGGCGCTGCGGCACGGGATTCTAGGCCGGCGGCGACGCACCCGGTCCGCATTCAGGCAGGCGGCCGCAACGGCCCGATAAACTCTCCGGCCTGCGATCACTCGTTGCGAACCAGGATCTGGACCAGTCCGACCACGCCGCTGACCAGCAGCGAAACCAGCAGGAGGAACAACAGCATCCCCACCGCGAAACTGAGCACCGGCCAGGCCGAATCGACCGCATCTTCGACCGCCGGCAGCAGATGCCCCAGCACGGCGATCAGCACGCCGAACAGGGCGATGGCGCCGACGGCGCCGCGCCGGTTGCCCTCGATCGGCGTCATGCGCACGGTGAGGCACACCGCGAGATAGAGGAACGCCACGTTCATCCACTGCGTCAGATCGCTGCGCAGGATCGTGTTGAGCACTTCCTCGCTGACTTTGAGCACGTCGTGCAGAAGCCCCCACACGCCCGAGAGCGTCAGCGGCAGCTTGAGCGGCACCGACCACATCCCCCCTTCGGTCGCGTAGCGTCCGAGAATCCCCTGCCCCAGGAACCGGGCCGCGAGGTAGAGACAGCCGGCGCAGGCCCCCAGCGGCAGCAACCCGACGAGAACCGCGCCGAGCACCGGGATGTTGTGTTTCTCGGGTGTCTCGGAGGTCGGCTCGCCTTTCTCGTCGTCCCCCATGAGCCGCGTGTTGCTCACCGCGTTGCCGGTGACGAGCAACCCGAGCACGTGGCCCAATTGGGCCACGAGCGTCCCCGGCAGGAGCACGGCGTTCACGACGCGCGGCTTGACCAGCCGGCTCCAGAGCCCGTGGACGCCCCAGGCCGAGAACACGATCACCAGCAACCAGAACGTCAGAGCGGCATAGAGCATGATCCGACCCTCGCATCGCGCGCTGCGCGCGATTCATTATGCCCATCGGCGACGGGTTTTCCACCTTGGTTCCGTCAGGCGACCCGCGCAGCCGCACGCGGAGGGCGGGCGTCCCCGCTCCCCCCGGACCGCCGGAGCGCCTCGTGGTATCATGGCGGGCTGCAACGCGGTGACAGGTTCCCGGCGAGCGTCGGGGCGGGCGCGGGCTCCGCTTCCACTGGTTTCGGACCATCCTCGAGAGCCCGGCGTGGCAGGCGGCCGTCGCAGCCGGGTCGGGCCGAGCCATGCCCCGCGTCCAGGTGTGGCCGCCCCCGTCTTCTTCGATCGCCTGCGCCGGGCGGCTATGATCCAGCGCAGGCGGCGCAGCGCACCGTAAGTGAGGCCCGGCGCAAGCACGATGGTCCGACCACAGCGTACACAACCGGCAGCACGCCGAACGCCAGGCCGATCCGCGAACAACGGCCTGCACTGGCTCGTCGTGCGCCGGGCGGCCCACAACAACCTCCAGGACATCGACGCCTGGCTGCCGCTGGGACGCTTCATCTGTGTCACCGGCGTGTCCGGCTCGGGCAAGAGCTCGCTGGTCAACGACATCCTCTACAAGGCCCTGGCCCGCGACCTCAACGGCGCCAAGACCACGCCGGGGCGGCACGAGCGCATCGACGGACTGGCGCACCTCGACAAGGTCATCGCGATCGACCAGTCGCCGATCGGCCGGACGCCGCGCAGCAACCCGGCCACGTATATCAAGCTGCTCGACGAGATCCGCCAGCTCTTCGCCAGGCTGCCCGACGCGAAGCTGCGCGGCTACAAACCCGGGCGCTTCAGCTTCAACGTCTCGGCCCCCAAGGGCGGCGGACGCTGCGAAGCCTGCGAGGGCAACGGGGCCAACCGCATCGAAATGGACTTCCTGGCCGACCTGTGGGTCACCTGTCCGGTGTGCGCGGGCCGGCGCTTCGCGCGCGAAACGCTCCAGATCCAGTACAAGCACAAGTCGATCGCCGACGTGCTCGAGATGGACGTGCAGCAGGCGCTCGCGCACTTCGAGAACGTGCCGCGCGTCCGCCACATGCTCCAGACGCTGCACGACGTGGGGCTCGACTACATCAAACTCGGCCAGCCCAGCACCACGCTCTCGGGCGGCGAAGCCCAGCGCGTCAAGCTGGCCCGCGAGCTGGTCAAGCGCGCCACCGGCCGCACGCTGTACGTCCTCGACGAACCGACCACCGGGCTGCACTTCGACGACATCCGCAAACTGCTGGCCGTACTCCACGGCTTCGTCGACGCGGGCAACACCGTGGTCGTCATCGAGCACAACCTCGACGTGGTCAAGACCGCCGACTGGATCATCGACCTCGGTCCCGAGGGCGGCGAGGCCGGCGGGCGGATCGTCGCCGAGGGGACGCCCGAGCAGATCGCCCAGTGCCCGGCGTCGCACACCGGGGCGGCGCTGCGCGACGTGCTCAGCGGACGCGAAGCCCTGGCTGCTTCAGGCGCCCCGAAGCGTCGAAAGAAAGGCCGGCCGGCGGCGCTCGGCGCAGCGGCCGCAGGTGGCGAAGTGGACGCGATCACGGTCGTGGGGGCGCGGCAGCACAACCTCAAGGACGTGACCGTGCGCATCCCGCGCGACCGGATGACCGTCTGCACGGGCGTGTCCGGCTCGGGCAAGACCAGCTTCGCCATCGACACCGTCTACACCGAGGGGCACCGGCGCTACGTCGAGTCGCTTTCGGCCTACGCCCGCCAGTTCCTCGGCCAGATGGCCAAGCCGCGGGTCGATCACATCGAGGGGCTCAGCCCGGCCATCTGCATCGAGCAGAAGTCGGCCAGCAAGAGCCCGCGTTCGACCGTCGGCACCATCACCGAGATCTACGACTACATGCGCGTGCTGTGGGCGCGCGTCGGCACGCCCTACTGCCCGCAGTGCGGCGTGCCGGTCGGCGCGCAGACCATCGACGAAATCTGCGACCGCATCTTCGAGCTCGACCAGGGGGCCCCCATCATCATCCTCGCCCCGGTGCGGCTCGGCGACGGCGAGACCTATGCGGCGCTGTTCAACCGCCTGCGCCGCAGCGGCTACACGCGCCTGCGCATCGACGGCGAAATCGTCCAGACCGCCCAGGCCGTCACGCTGGATGCCCGCCGCAAGCACCGCGTCGAGGTCGTCGTCGATCGAACCGTCGTGCGCGGCCGCAACCGCGGCCGCATCACCGAGAGCGTCGAGCACGCGCTGGCGCTCGGCGACGGCGTGATGACGCTGCTGATCGAGGCGGTCGAGACCGTCCGCGACGAGCCGGATGAAGCAGCATCGCCGCGGCGGCGCGTCCGCGTGCGCAAGACGCGCCAGCGCGCGCTGCGCTTCTCGCAGAAGCTCTCGTGCCCGCGCTGCGGCACGGCCTTCGACGAGCTCTCGCCCTATCACTTCAGCTTCAACAGTCCGGTGGGCTGGTGCGAGACGTGCGAGGGACTCGGCGTGCAGCGCGGTGCGCCCCAGGCCGCGATCATCACACGCCCGGAGCGGTCGCTGCTGAAAGGGGCCCTCGCCGGCTGGGCCGACATCCGCCGGGCCAGCCCGCTGGGCCGCATGCTCACGGCGTTGTGCGAGCGATTGGGGGTCGATCCCGACACGCCGCTGAGCGAGTGGAGCCACGAGCAGATTCAGGCCCTGCTGTTCGGCACGACCGGCGACTGGATCGACGCCGGGGCGGCCTTCCCGGGCGTGCGGTTCCACTGGCGCGGCCTGTTTCCCACCATCGACGCCGCCACGCGCAACAGCTGGCTGCTGCGCCACCGCCTGGCGAACATCGTCACCGACATTCCGTGTACGGCGTGCCGCGGGGGACGGCTGCGGCCGGACGCCGCCGCGGTGCGGCTGGGTGGTTCGGGCCGGGCGGTCCGCGCCGGCCGGCCGGGCGGCAAGACGATCGTCGAGGTCTGCAACCTGCCGCTCGAGCAGATCGTGGGGTTCTTCAAGACGCTGCGGCTCGACGCCCGCCAGCGCCAGATCGCCGGCGAGCTGCTGCACGAAATCCGCAACCGCCTCCGGTTCCTCATCGACGTCGGCCTGGGCTACCTCACGCTGCACCGCGCGGCGCCCACGCTCTCCGGCGGCGAGGCCCAGCGCATCCGCCTCGCCAGCCAGATCGGCTCGGGCCTCACCGGCGTGCTCTACGTGCTCGACGAACCGACCATCGGCCTGCATCCGCGCGACACCGCGCGGCTCGTGCAGGCCCTGCGCAAGCTGCGCCGGCTCGGCAACACGCTGCTGCTGGTCGAGCACGACCGTGACGTGATCGCCAGTGCCGACCGCGTGCTCGATTTCGGCCCGCGGGCCGGACGTTTCGGCGGGCGGATCGTCGCCGAGGGCCGGCCGGCCGAGCTGCGCAGGCCGCCGCGGAAGCAGGATGCCAAGGCGCGCCGCCCGGCCGGCGACCAGCAAGTTTCCGCCGCCGACGGCGCGGCGCTGCCCGACGACGGCGGTGTCTCGTTGACGCGCGCCTATCTGTCCGGTCAGGCGGCCATCCCGGTGCCCGCCAACCGCCGGCCGGTGGGCGCCGGCGACTGGCCGAAGAAGCCGGCCCGGCCTGCCGGGCGCAAACGCAGGGGCCGGGCGCACGCGGCGGTGGCGGCTGGTCCCGACGCTCCGGTATCGAACTGGCTCGTGGTGCGCGGGGCGCGCCAGCACAACCTCAAGCAGATCGACGTGCCGATTCCGCTGGGGCGGTTCGTGTGCGTCACCGGCGTATCGGGCAGCGGCAAGAGCTCGCTGGTCAGCGACGTCCTCTACGCGCACCTGGCGCGGCAGTTGCAGCGGGCCAACGTCACGCCCGGCGTCTGCGACGCCGTGGAGGGCATCGACGCGCTCGACAAGGTCATCAACGTCGATCAGTCGCCGATCGGGACCACGCCGGCCAGCAACCCCGCCACCTACACCGGCGCGTTCGACTGGATTCGCGAGTTGTTCGCCCGGCTGCCCGAGAGCAAGCTGCGCGGCTGGGAGGCCAAGCGTTTCAGTTTCAACCGTCCCGGCGGACGCTGCGACGCCTGCGAGGGACAGGGCCAGCGCTGCATCGAGATGCACTTCATGCCCGACGTGTGGGTCGCGTGCGAGGTCTGCGGCGGCCGGCGCTACAACCCCGAAACGCTGGAGGTGCGGTTCAAGGGCAAGTCGATCGCCGACGTGCTCGATCTGTCGGTCGCCGAGGCGCTCGAGCTGTTCGCCAACGTGCCCAAGGTCCGCCGCATGCTCGAGACGCTGGGTGACGTGGGGCTGGATTACGTCCAGCTCGGCCAGCCGGCGCCGACGCTCTCGGGCGGCGAGGCCCAGCGGGTCAAGCTCGCGGCCGAGCTGGGCAAGCCGCAGACCGGGCGCACGTTCTACATCCTCGACGAGCCGACCACCGGGCTGCACTTCGACGACATCCACAAGCTGCTGGAGGTGATCCACCGGCTGGTCGATCTGGGCAACACCGTGCTGGTGGTCGAGCACAACCTCGACGTGATCAAGAGCGCGGACTTCGTCATCGACCTGGGCCCCGAGGCGGGCGCGGCCGGCGGATACGTCGTGGCGCTCGGCACGCCGGAACAGCTCGTCAGCGGCGAGGCGGGCGAACTGGCCCGGCGGTGCAATCCGCGGCCGGCGGCTGCGCTCGTTTCGCACACCGCCGCCGCCCTGGGGCCGGTGCTGGCGAGCGGGCCGCGCGAAACGCGGCGGCGCTGCGACCCCCGCGCGCACGCCCGCGCGCAGTTGCAGGCCGAGCGGGCCCGGTTCGGCGACGTGGGCAAGGGCACGCGCATGCCGTGGCAGGTGGATGGCCGCCACTGGCACCTGCGCCAGCGCACCAACCGCGACGGCCGGCCGTGCCGCTGGGAGCCGGCGGCGCTGGAATACGTGGTGGACCTCGTGCAGCGGGTCGGCCGGGGGCGGTTCGCGCCGACCAACTGGAACAACCGCGCCAGCGTCGAGATCACGGCGCCCGGCGCCCGCGTGTGGTTCCTGCACGCCCTGACCGGCGGGGAGTGGCTGCTGGAGCTGTATTTCCGCGTGCCGCGGGGCACGTTCGACTGGCGCGCGCTCGACGCCGAGCTCGGCTTGCTCACGCTCGACGAGCGCGA
>CAYRXN010000089.1:0-34497 GCA_964428275.1 uncultured Planctomycetales bacterium
CGCTCCGGCAGCGCCGCGACCGTGCCCGAAGCGACCGGCGCGGCGAACGTCTCGTCGCCGGCAAGCTCGTAGCGAAATGAGCCCGGACGGTCCGCGCGCGTCCACAGGATCGCCGAGGTGGCCCGCACGTCACCGGCCGCTACCCCCAGCTCGAAACAATCGCCGCCGTATGCGACCGCAGCCGCCGCGATGGCGCCCGCCAGCGCGATCGCCGCCGCCGTCCGGCTGGAACGCCGGCCCGATCGAACGGGATGCGCTCGCGGTCGTTTCATGCGTGGTGTTCGATCCACCTCGGGACGGCCTACAGCCCGGCGGCCCGGCGCAGCTCGTCGGCCCGATGGGTCTTTTCCCAACTGAACGTCTCCAGCCGGCGCCCGAAATGGCCGTGGCGGGCCGTCTCGTGGTAGATCGGCCGGCGCAGGTCGAGGTACTCGATGATGCCGCGCGGCGTGAGCGGGAACAGCTCGCGCACGATCTCGCCGATGCGGCCCTCGTCGATCCGGGCGGTGCCTTCGGTGGTGACGAAGACGCTGGTCGGCTCGGCCACGCCGATCGCGTAGCTGAGCTGGACCTCGCAGACGTCGGCCAGTTCGGCGGCGACGATGTTCTTGGCGATGTGCCGGGCCATGTACGTCGCGGAGCGGTCCACCTTGGTCGGGTCCTTGCCCGAGAACGCCCCGCCGCCGTGGCGACCGCGTCCGCCGTAGGTGTCCACGATGATCTTGCGGCCGGTCACGCCGCAGTCGCCGTGGGGGCCGCCGATCTCGAAGCGCCCCGTGGGGTTGACGTGGATGACCACGTCGTCGTGCCACCAGTCGGCCAGCACCGGCTTGATGACGTGGCGAACCACCTCGTCGCGCAACTTGCCCTGGCGCTCGTTCCAGGTCTTGTCGTGCTGGGTGGAGAGCACGACCGTCTCCACCCGCACCGGCCGCAGCCCCTCGTACTGCACCGTGACCTGGCTCTTGGCGTCCGGACGCAGCCCGTCGATCAGCCCCTCGCGCCGCACCTGGGCGTGGGTCTCCATCAGGTGATGGGCCAACTGGATCGGCAGCGGCATCAGCTCGGGCGTCTCGCGGCAGGCAAAACCGAACATCATGCCCTGGTCACCCGCGCCCTCGCGGTCCACGCCGCGGGCGATGTCCGGCGACTGGCGTTTGATCGACGTGAGGACGGCGCACGACTCGTAGTCGAACGCCATGTCGCCCGAGGTATAGCCGATTTCCTTGATCGTCTCGCGGACGATGTCGGGGATCTCGACGTAGGCTTCGGTGGTGATTTCGCCGGCCACGACGACCATCCCCGTCGAGACGAGCGTTTCGCAGGCGACGCGCGAGTATTTGTCCTGGGCCAGCATGGCGTCTAGGATGGCGTCGGAAATCTGATCCGCCACCTTGTCCGGGTGGCCCATGCTCACCGACTCCGACGTGAACGAGTATCGGCGATTTGCGGGATTCTGAGACAACGTCTGGCTCCTTGTCATTGGCCGCGCGACGCACGGCGCGCGGATCAATCAGCACATTTCCCGGCCCGCGCGTATCCTAAGCCGCGCCACCCCCGCGGACAACCCGGCAGGGCCCCGCGGCCTCGTCGGGGCCCGGGCATCGGAGCGCCGCGCGCCGCCTCTGCGCCGACCTCTCGTTTCCGCGCTGACGGGGACGACAGCTTGAGCCCCGTGCCGGGCCGCTACAATGTCCGCAGCGGGCCCGACAAGGCGGGCCGCCCGCATGGGACGCTCTCGATCGTCGTACCGACCAGGAGTTGCACCGTGGCCAGGAGCCATCCGCACGACACCGAATCGCCGGATTTCTTCGACGTCGCCGGCGAGTGGACCGACGAAGAACGCGCCGTACGCGATACCGTGGCGCGCTTCGTCGACGAGCGCGCCCTGCCCCAGATGCAGGAATGTTTCGAGCAGGGGCGCTTTCCCATCGAGCTCGTGCCCGAGATGGCCCGGCTCGGGCTGCTGGGCGCCTCCTTCGACGACTACGGCTGCGCCGGCCTGAGCAGCGTCGCCTACGGCCTCATCATGCAGGAGCTCGAACGCGCCGACAGCGGCCTGCGGAGCTTCGCGTCGGTCCAGAGCGGGCTCGTCATGTACCCCATCCACCGCTACGGCAGCGACGCGCAGCGCCAGCGGTGGCTGCCGGCGCTGGCCCGGGCCGAGGCCGTGGGCTGCTTCGGCCTCACCGAATCCCACGGCGGCTCCGATCCCGGCGCCCTGCGAACCACCGCCCGCCGATCCAACGGCGACTGGGTTCTGAACGGCTCGAAAACCTGGATCACCAACGGCACACTCGCCGATGTGGCCGTCGTCTGGGCGCGATCCGACGACGGTATTATCGGACTGCTTGTGGAAAAGGGGATGGCGGGATTCACGGCGCGCGACATCCAGCACAAGTTCTCGCTGCGGGCGTCGGTCACTTCGGAGCTGTTCTTCGACTCCGTGCGCGTTCCCGACGAGAACCGCCTTCCCGGCGCCGACGGCCTCGCGGCACCGCTAAGCTGCCTGACGCAAGCACGTTACGGAATCGCGTGGGGGGCGATCGGTGCGGCGCAGGCCTGCTACCGCGAAGCCGTCACGTTTGCCCGCAACCGGGTGCTGTTCGGGCAATTGCTTATAAACAAACAGATTACGCAGCAGCGGCTCGCCGAGATGCTCCGCCGGCTGACCGCGGCCCAGTTGCTCGTCCTGCGGCTCGGCCGCCTCAAGGACGCGGGCCGCATGCACCACGGCCAGGTATCGCTCGCGAAGTGGAACAATGTCCGCATGGCCCTCGACGTGGCCCGCACCTCGCGCGACCTGCTCGGTGCCGGCGGCGTCAGCGTCGAGTGCTGCTCGATCCGCCACATGCTCAATCTCGAAAGTGTCATCACCTACGAGGGCACCGAGACGATCCACCAGTTGATCGTCGGCCGCGAAATCGCGCAGGCGGGAGCATTCTGATGAATCCGGCGGAATCACCCCACCCGGCGGCGGGAGACGCGCGAGAAGCGTCCGAGGGGTTCGGGGGCGAAGGCCTGCTCGCCGGCGTGCTGGTCGGCGGCGCGAGCCGGCGGATGGGACGCCCCAAACACCTGCTGCCGCATCCGGCCGGCGGCACGTTCCTCGAATACGCGGTCCGGCTCGCACAGGGCGTCGCGGGCGAGACGGTCATTCTCGGCGCGTGTGCCGGTGCGCCCGCGGCGCTGGCCGGGCTTGCCCGACTGGAAGACGCGGTCGCCGGCGCCGGTCCGCTGGCGGGGTTGTGTTCGCTGCTCGCCGAGGCGCGCCAGCGCTGGGCCTTGTTGCTCGCGTGCGACATGCCCCGGCTCGAGGCGTCCACGCTGCGCGCCCTGCTCGATGCGCTGCGCTGCTTCCCGGACCCAGCCGCGATCGAAGCGGTCGCGTTCGTCGAGCAGGAGGGGCCGCGCCTCCGCCCGCACCCGTGCTGCGCGTTGTATCGCGGGACGATCCACGCGCGTGCGCTGGAAGTCTTGCGCACCGGAAGCGGTCGGATGGGGGAGCTGCTGGAGCGCGTCTCGCTGCTGGCCCTGGCTCCTTCGCGGGCGCAGATCGCCCAGCTCGCGAACGTCAACACGCCTGCGGAATACGCCTGGATCGCCTCGAAACGGTGAGAAAAAAGTTCGCGTCGTTGCGCTCGACACGGCGCAACGTCCGATTATACTTCCAGCGCGTGGTACATGCCTTTGGGTAAACAAGCCCGACCAGGCGCGGAGAGAGTCGGGCGGGGTTTCGATGGATTTGGGAGAAATCTATGTCACGAAACAGATGGCGAGGAAGTGTGTTTGGGGCGCTGGCCCTGGGCATGCTGGCGGCTGTCGCATTGGGAGGCGAGGTGACGGCGCCGGCGCGAGGTGATTCGGGCGACCAGGTGGCCCGGTTGGAGGCGATGCTCGCGGCGCAGCAGAGCAAGATCGATGCGCTCGAGCAGCGTTTGCTGACCGCGGGGTCGCAGAATCAGGATGCCGCACGAGTGGAAGCGATGAAGCAGCAGATTCGCGAAGTTCTCTCCGAGCGGGAATTTCGCGAGAGCCTGATGCCGTCGGTGATGCAGGCCGGCTACGACAAGGGCTTTTACATCAAGAGCTCGGACGACAAGTTCAAGCTCAAGATCAACGGGTACATGCAGTTCCGCTGGACGCACTACGACCAGCAGAGCCGCAACAAGTACCTGATGCCGCGTTATGAGCGGGACGACCGGACGGGTTTCGATCTCCAGCGGATCCGCCTGATCTTCTCGGGTCACGCCTGGACGCCTGATTTGACGTACCACGTCCAGCTCAACAGCGACTCGGCGCGTGGCTACGGCACCAGCATTCACTGGGCGTACCTGAACTATCGCTTCAGCGACGAGTTCCAGTTCCGGGCCGGTATCTTCAAGCTGGCGAGCACGCGTTCGCAGCTGACGGCGGAGTGGGGCTTCCAGTTCGTGGACCGGACGATGACCGACGCGGTGTTCAGCTTCGGCAACGGTCTGGGCGTGCGGTTCTGGGGTCACCTGTTCGACAAGAAGTTGACGTACATGTTGGACGTGGTGAACTCGCTGAACACCAACGGCAACCGGACGATCACGAACGACCCGGCGGAGATGGACAGCAACCCGGCGATCCTGTTCCGGGCGGTCTGGCACGCGATGGGCGACGATCTGAAGGAATGGCTGTTCGAGGGCGACGTGAACAAGCTCCAGTCTCCGGCGTTGGACGTCGGTTTCTGGTACGCGTTCAACGACGACCAGTACGACTCGCGGACGACGCGGATTCCGTTCCCGGTTTCGCGGCGGGCCCCGGGCGTGGGCGGCTTCGGTCTGACGAACACGAACGGCCTTCAGATCAACCAGTTCGGTTTCGACGCGGCGTTCAAGTACCAGGGTTTCTCGGCGACGGCGGAGTACTATCTGCGGATCGTGGATCCGCGTCGTGCGGGTCGCCGTCCGTTCGCGCCGTGGTGGCTGCTGACGCGTCAGGCGGATACGACGGTGCAGAACGGTGCGTACCTCCAGGTTGGTTACTTCCTTCCGATCCCGGGTTATGAGGACAAGCTCGAAGCGGTGGCGCGGGTTGGCGGCATTTCGGCGCTGGCCAACGAGCAGGAAGGTGTCTGGGAGTACGCCGCGGGTCTGAACTACTACCTGCGTGGTCCCGAGGCGGGTCACAAGGCCAAGCTGCAGTTCGACGTGACGAAGGTTTACGAGGCTCCGATCAGCAGTCCGTACGTGAGCCTTGCGAACGTGAACGACAACGCGTTGATTTTCCGGCTCCAGTTGCAGGTTGGTTTCTAGCGAGGTTGGATGCCGCGGGTATTGCGGCTTTTGCCTGGAAACCCGCGGAAGAACTCAATCGCAGAGAAGGTCGTACACGATTTTGGCAACCAGGGCTCACGGACGAACCTGGGCCCGGGACATATGAAGGAGAGCAATCGAAATGACAACCCTCAAGAAAGCGATGCTCCTGCTGAGCATGGGTGGCGTGGCGTTTTTCTTCTTCGGCGGCGGGATCGTCGATCCGTCGGGCATGGGCTGCATCCGCAACAGCGACCTGACGACGTTCTACCAGGGCGCGGGCGATGCGGCGATCGCGGAGTTCGTGGACACGACACGTGACACGATGCCGTACCCGGCTGGCGGTGACTTCGACAACATCGTGCTGACTCCGACGGCGAACCTGGTGACGAGCCTGTTCGACAACTGGATTGCGCAGCAGATTCCGCTGGACCTTGATCCGCGAACGCCGTTCCTCAAGCAGTAGCCGGCGTTTCCCGGTCCTTTGGGACGACTCGCGCCCGGCCGCGGCCCTTCACGGCCCCGGCCGGGCATTTTTTGCGCCCTCCCTTCCCCCCCGCCAGAAGCGCCCGCCGCCCCCCGGCACACGACCGAATCCCAGAGAGATGCAGGGATTGAGGGAGAAAGGGATTGAGGGATCGAGGGACACAGGGACACAGGGACGAAGGGACGGAGGGGGGGAGGCACCGAAGGGCCATTCGCCATTCACAAAGGGACCGAGGGATCAGGGATTGAGGGATCAAGGGACAAAGGGACTGAGGGACGCAGGGACGGAGGGGGGGAGGCACCGAAGGGCCATTCGCCATTCGGCATTCGGCATTCGCTATTCATGATCTGCTATTCACCGATCGCCGAGACGCGCAGCGTTTCTTGTGGGGGTACTGCCGGACAGAGTCCGGCCTGCATGGCTTGTTCAACAAATGACCCGGCGAAATATCCGGGCCAGGGGTGAGAGCAGGGATTGAAGGATCAAGGCAAGACGCGCCGGTGACTCGTGCGGCGCGTGCCGCGAACGCAAGCGGCCCTTCGTGCATTCGCGTTTTCGTGTCTTTGCGGTCTTGGCGGTCGGAATGACAGGCCGGAAAGCCTGATTCAGAGGTCGCGTCACGTCGGTTCGAGCGTCTCGCCTGTTCTGGAGTGGGGCTCCATTCTCAGCTTCGGGACGCGCTGCGAATCCAGCCGCCGCCGAGCACGACATCGCCTGCGTAGAAGACCGCCGCCTGGCCCGGCGTAACGGCTGGCTGGGGTGTGTCAAACATGGCCTGGACCGCCGCCGGCGGACTCGTGGAACCAGACGCCCGGACGCGCAGCACAGCCGGCGCGGGCGTGTGCATGTGGCGTATCTTGACGCTGACGCGCCGGCTGGTGCCGGGAGTGGGGGGATCGCCGAGCCAGTTGACCCGCTCGGCGACGAGCCCCGCGGAGAGCAGGTCCGCTCGCCGTCCCACGGTGACGGTGTTCGTCTCGGGATCGAGCCGGGTGACGTAGATCGGTACGCCGGCGGCGATGCCCAGGCCGCGGCGCTGTCCGATCGTGAAACCCGCGACCCCCGCGTGACTTCCCAGCACGCGGCCGTCGCAATCGCGGACCTCGCCGGGCTGGAATGCTTCGGGGCGACGCCGGCGAACGAGGCGGCGATAGTCGTTGCCGGGAACGAAACAGATCTCCTGGCTGTCGGGCTTGTCATGAACCCGCAGTCCGAGCTCGGCTGCGATTGCCCTCACGGTGTCCTTCGCTGCGATCTCGCCCAATGGGAACAGGCAGCGGGCGAGATCGTCGCGTTGGATGCCGAAGAGCACGTACGACTGGTCCTTGGCCAGATTGCGGGCCCGGGCCAGCGCCCAGCGGCCGGGTTCGGAGGCCAGCTCGGCCGGTGCGGGGATCACGCGTGCGTAGTGTCCCGTCGCCACGAACTCCGCGTCCATCATGTCCGCCCAGCGCAACAGCTTGCCGAACTTGAGCCGGATGTTGCATACGATGCAGGGGTTGGGCGTGCGGGCGACGGCGTACTCGGAAACGAAATACTCGATGATCTCGTCGAAATCATCCTCGAAATCGAGCGCGTAGAATGGCAGGCCGAGCCGGCCGGCAACCGCGCGCGCGTCGATCGCATCTGCGGCGGAGCAGCAACCGTGTCTCAGCCGGCGCGGAGCAGCGGCACCATCGCCCGCGGGCGCCGGACACGAGTCCTCGGCAGGCGCGTGCCGGCCGACACGCATGAATACGCCGATGCACTCGTAGCCCTGATCGCGCAGCAGACTCGCGGCGACGGAGGAATCAACTCCGCCCGACATGGCGACGATGACCTTACCATTACGCGACATCGTGTAATAATAGCACGCCGGTTTGGCGCCGGCAGGTTCTGACGCTGGTGGGAGTGCAGCAGCATGACGGAAAACACGGAGTCCAAGACGATGCGACCAGGCGACCGGCCGGTCACATCGACAGGCGAGGCCACCGCCGCGGAAAACCAGGCCGCCGCGAACGCGCAACTGTCGCGCGGTTGGTGGCTGGCGCTGGCCGGATTGCTGGCGGTCGGCGCGGTCCAGCAGGGCCTGATCCTTGCTCAGGACTGGCAGAGCGACCTGCTGAGCCGGGTACCGCTGCTCGACGCCGAGGAGTATTGGCACTGGGCCGAACGCATCGCCAGCGGTCAGTGGGTTGACGAATTGCCGTTCATGTCGGCGCCGCTGTATCCGTACCTGCTGGGGCTGTTGCGGGCGCTCGGTGGCGGGCTGCTGGCGGTGTTCGTGTTCCAGGGCCTGCTGCGGCTCGCGACGGCGGCGCTCGTCGCGTACGTGGCGGCGCGGCGCTTCGCGCCGGCGGTGGGGCTGCTGGCGGCAGCACTGTTGCTGGCGCTGGTCGAGCCGGCCTACTTCGCCGACCGGGTGCTCAACTGCACGGTCCAGTTGTTTCTTGCGGCCGTGCTGTATCTCGCGCTCATGCGCGTGCAGGATCGCCGAACGCCCGGGCGGGTTCTGGTTTGCGGGCTCGTGCTGGGGGTCAACTGTCTGGCGAATCCGCCGATGTTGCTGGCGATTGGCCTGGGCGCGCTGTGGGTGTGGTGGCTCGAGGGCTGGAAGGGACGCGGATTGGCGGGGGCGGCGGCGCTGGTGGTCGCCGCGCTGGTCGCGATTGCGCCGGCCACCTTGCACAACTACAAGGCCTGCGGCGAGTTCATTCCGATCAGCGCCCAGGCGGGCGTGACGTTTGCCGAGGGCAACAATCCCAAAGCAATCGGGACATTTGCCAATATCGCCGGCGTCTCAGGCAATCGGGCCACGCAGAACATCGAAGCACTTCAATACTACCGGCACGCGACCGGCGAACAGGGGGGGTGGAACGCCACCAACCGGTTCTTCTTCAAACAGGGGTTGCGCTTCTGGCGGGAGCACCCCGCTCAGGCGTTGCGGTTGCTCCAGGTCAAGCTCTACTGGTTCGTGACGGGCCGCGTGTTCGGCGACATCTACAACCCGGCCGTGGAGCTCGAGCAGGGCATCCTGCCGCGCTTGCGGCTCGCTCCGCTGCCGCTGGCGTGGATCATGCCGGCGGCGCTGCTGGCATGGCTCGTCGCGCTGCGCAGGCTGCGCCGCTACGGCCCCGAGCTGATTCTGTTGCTGGTGCCGCTGATCGTGGTGGCGGCCTTCTGGTACTCGCCGCGCTATCGGTTCCCTGTGACCGTCGTGGCGGTCGTCATGGCGGCCCAGGCGATCTGGGACGCACTGCACTGGCGGCGGGATCACGTCTGGTCGATCGCCGTCGTGGCGGCACTGGGGCTGGGCGTGTACTTCACCAACGCCAACGAGCGCTCGGGTTTCGATTCGGTGCGGACGTGGCGGGCGTTCGTGCACAGTGCGCTCGGCGTTGCGCACGCGAAGCAGCAGGATCCGGCCGCCGCGCTGCGCGAATATCAGTTGGCACTCGAGTTCTCGCCGGACGATTTCGTTACGCTCGACAACGTTGCCCGCCTGCTGAGCGTCCGGGGAGACTGGACGGGGGCGCTCGAACACTATCGTCACATGACGGAGGTCAGCCCCGAACGCCCCGAGGGCTGGGCGGAGACGGGACGCGTACTCACGCTGCTCGGCCGGTTCGACGCGGCGATCAGCAGTCTGCGCAAGGCGATCGAGCTGAGTCCGCAAACGCCACGCTATCATGCCTTGTTGGGCGAGGCGCTGCGCGACGCCGGCCAGCCGGCCGAGGCGATTGCCGAATTGCGACAGGCGATCCGGCTCGCCCAACAGTCCGGGCTCCCCGAACAGGCCCAGCAGTATCGTGTGCTCTTGCAGGGGGTGACGGGCGCCGCTCCCTAGAGAGCCGGGGCGCGGTGATCCGCCCTCAGCTATACTACTTCGATGACAAACGCCGACCCACTGGACGCGCAAAACGCTGCCGGGTTCTCTGATCTGGCCTCCCGATGGGACGGTGCGGTCGGGTCGGCGCGGCGCCGCGTGCCGTGGTGGGCCTGGGCGGCGCTGGCGGCAGTGCTGGTCGGGGGGGGCTGGGTGCGATTCACGATCCGGGCGGATTACCTCGCACACAATCCGCTCGCGTTGCAGCCGAGCGTGGATGCCCGCACCTACTGGGATTGGGCGGGGCGGATCGCCGCGGGCAAGTGGAGCGACGGACAGCCCTTTTTTTCGGCGCCGCTGTACCCGTATTTGCTCGGGTGGCTGCGCGCCGCCGGCGGCGAGCTGTCTCACGTCTACGCGGCGCAAATCTTCATGGACCTGTTGGCGGCGTTTCTGCTCGCGTGGGTCGGATTCAGACGCAGCGGAATCCCGGTCGGGCTCGCAGCGGCGACCGTTTTCTTGTTCACGCTCGAACCGGCTTCGTATTGCCTGCGGGTACTGGCGGGTTCGCTGCAAGTGCTGCTCGTGTGTGTCGCGTGGGTGGCGCTGCTGCGAGCGGGGGAACGCTTCACCTGGTTGCGTGTGGCTCTCGCGGGCGCTGCGCTCGGATTGCTGTCCCTGGCGTTTGCGCCGGCATTGCTGACGCTCCCGCTATTCGCCCTGTGGCTGTGGGCGCGCAATGGCGCGAACGCCGGCGCCATGGTGCGGGCCCTGACAGGGGTGGCGGCGGGCGTCCTCGTGATCATGCCGGCGACGATTCACAACTATCGCGCGACGGGCGAGTTCATCCCCATCAGTGCTCAGGCGGGCGTCACGTTCCTGCACGGCAACGGTCCGGGGGCCAAGGGCATCTATGCGCGCGCCTCCGACGTTTCCATCCACCGCGAGTCGCAGAACCTCGACGCCGAACGCATCTATCGCGAACAGACGGGCGAAGAACCCACTTGGGGGAAAGTCAACCGCTATTTCTTCCGCCGGGGGCTGGACTACCTGCGACGGAATCCCGGTGATGCGGCCGTGCTGCTGGCGCGCAAGGCGTACTGGTTTCTTACCGGGCGCAACTACGGCGACATTTGCCGGCCGACGATGGAAATCGCCGAGGGGCTGACCTCGCGGCTGCGGTGGTGCCCCGTGTACACCGCGTGGCTGATTCCGCCGGCGCTTGTGGCACTGGCCGTCTGGTCGCGGCGGTGGCGAACCTGGGGGCCGGAGCTGTTGCTGTTTGGCGTGCCACTGCTGGTGGTGGTCATATTCTGGTATTCCCCGCGTTATCGCCTGCCGGCGACGCCGGTGATCGTGTTGGCGGCGGTATGGACGCTGGGACAGGCCATGCGCTGGAGACACCGGCGGATGCTGGCGATGGCGGCCGTGCTCTCGGTCGCTGTGGCGGGGGGACTGGATGTCCTCAATCGCCGAATCGGGTTCGATGTCGTCGAGCCGGACCGGCCGATGTTCTACAACGCGATCGGCGTGGCGCTGGCCAACGCGGGCCGGCTGGATCAGGCGGCGGAGTACTACCGCCGGGCGCTGGAACTCCGCCCGGATTATCCCGAGGCCCGCGCGCATCTCGGCGACGTGCTGGCGCGCACGGGACGGCCGGCAGATGCGCTGGCGCTGCTGCGCCAGGCGGTCGCCGCACGCCCCCACGACGCGCTCGCCCACGACGCGCTCGGACGGGCGCTGACGGCCGCGGGAGAAATCGACGAGGCGGTCGCGTGCTTTCGCGAAGCGGTGCGTCTGAATCCGAAGTCGCCCCAGTTGCGGGTCAACCTCGGAAACGCACTGCTGCTCAAGAAGAATGTGGACGGCGCCGTGGCACAATACCGCGCCGCGTTGGACATCGACCCGGGCTGTTCTCTCGCCGAGCACGATCTGGCGCTCGCACTGGCACGCGGCGGCCGACACCGGGAGGCACTGCGACATTACGAGAAGGTCCTGAAGAGAGAACCGGGTTCGGTGCGTGTCATGCTCGAAATGCTCGAGTCACAGCGTGCTTGTGGCGATGCGGCCGGCTTTGTCAGCACGCTGCGGGCGCTCCACGCCGCAGCCCCGAAGGACCGTGCGATCGCCAACAACCTTGCGTGGTATCTGGCCACGTTGCCCAACCTCGACGAACGCCGGCGGCAGGAGGCGCTCGCGATCGCCGAGCGCAACGTCGCCGGCCAGGCGGATCCGCCCGCGGATCGGCTGGACACCTTGGCGGCCGCCGCGGCAGCTACCGGCGATTTCCGGCGCGCGGCGGCCCTCGCAAGAAGGGCGATCGACGCAGCCAGGCGAGACGGCGATGAGCCATCGGCCCGCGTATTTCGCGAGCGTCTCGAACGCTACAGGGCGGGCCGCCCGTGGATTGAGCCGTTGCGGCCGTCGGCGGAACGGGAAGACAGACCGCGGCGTCGCTTCCCGCGTGGCATGAAGTCGCAGGGCAACGGCTCGTGGGGCGCGGGACGCGCCGGCTGCGCATTTGCCCCGTCGGGTGGAATTGCGTGGTTGACCGCCGGCGTCGCGGGCGAATAATGTGCTCAGACGTCGGGCGTTTCCGACGGCCGCTTCTATCTGCCGGGAGTTCAGGAATGGCCCTTTCCCGTTCGATCCGTCTGCTTGCTGTCACTTTGGGTGGGTTGGTGTTCGTGACCGGTGGGGCACGCGCCCGACAGCCGGCCGTCAAGAAAACGGCGCCGGCCGGCGCGGCAGCGACGTCCGCGCCGTCCGATGGCCGCCGGCCGATCATGGCCAAGGTGATCGAAGTGCACGGCGACGTCCGGCACGCGCCGCTCGATGGCAAGGAATACCGTCCGTGCAAGCTCGGTGATACCTATCCGCCGGGCACCAAGATCATCACGGGGGTCCGTTCGTCCATCAAGTTTCAGATCGGCGACGAGGAGCCGTATACCTGCCTGCTCGTCGATGCCGTCGGCAAGACCGTGTTGAGCGAGGCCTGGAAGAACAGGACGACCAAGACCGTCCGCGTGGGCGTTGGCTACGGGAGAATTCGCGCCGGCGTCGCGGAAGGAGGGCTCAAGAGCGACTTCACAGTGGACAGTCCCGTCGCAACGCTCTCCAAGCGCGGCACCTGGGGATTCACGCTCTACTACGAACGTGACACCGATTACTTCGAGATCGGCCTGGCCGACCGCGGGCTGGTCGAGGCGATCGACAAGCTGCGCGACCAGCGGCGCCAGGTCCGCCCGCGAGAGTTCGTGACGGCTGCGATGCGCATGTGGCTCGATCAGGCCCAGTTCCAGCGCAACGTGCCCGTATCGGATATTCTTGGTCAGGGAGATATCGCCGTGGCGTTCAACCGGATCAAGCAGGACGGTGTCGGGGTCGTTGGGCCGGGAGAGGGGCCCCGGGTGCTGCTCAACCTGTCGAATGCATCCGCTCGTGACCGGTTCGCACGACTGGCACGCCGCCACCTGCCTCCGCCGGGGGCTGCGCTCCCACCGCCGAATCGTAACCAGTTGCGCCCGGAGGGCTTCTTCGGCACCGGCCGTGGCGCCGAGCTGGTTCAGATCATGATCGACCAGTCGAACCCGCTGGTCCAGCGCGGGTTCGCCCAGCCGGGCCGCTACCTCTTCCGCCGTTCAGCGCTGCAGAACTGGCTGCGCACATACGAAGCCCACGGCGCTTCCAAGCCATAAGCGTCAGGCACACCTCGGCGCAACCGCGTGCGATCGCGGTTCGGGCCGCGAACCGCGCCGCGGTCGTCTCGGCCTGACAAGAGGTCGCACCCGTTCTCGTATCAGACGAGGAGGTGCGATCCCCCCCCTCCGGCGCGCGGCGTGCCGGAAGTCCCCGATGGCCGCTGACTGGCCCGATTCTTCAAGAAAACGTCCCCATTGACCGGCAACGGTCCAGTGGCAGTCCCGGGAAACAGCAACCGAGGGGAGGGTACGCCACTGATCGGGAGCGTTTCCGCAAGTGATTCTGGATCGACGCTTGCTGCGGCGGCGCCGGGGCAAGACGCGGGAACGTCCGTGAACGCCGGTCGGACTGTTGCGGCCCGACCACGACCGGGCCGCGGCCGGCCGGGCCGCGTCTGTATCGGGCACGGCGGGGCGCGCGTTTCCGGCATGGTCCGGAATAGGACAAAAAAGTGCAAAATATACCGTGAATTGGGTATTGTGGCCTATCCGAACCTACACATAGAATCGGCCCTGGCAATACGGTTGCATCCGGCGGGATGCTCCGTGCCCCCCGGGCCGGAAACCAGCTTCTTGTTGACGGGGGCGCAGTCAAGTGCAGGCAACTCGGCCGCATCGGCGTTGGCCGTCCGTGAACAGGCGGGCCGGATTCTCGACTGAAGGTGCACGGAGCCGGTGAGGGCGCGAGGCAGGTAAGCACTCCCATCTCGGCACCCGAGGCTCGTGGGTGCGGACCGCGGTGGACCAGTGCGCGTTCGGAGGCGAACAGGGCTGCAGGTACACACGTCATTTCGCGGCTTGCGGCCGGCGGAATACCGCAGATACAGGCCGCGGGGCAACGTAAGTGGTGGCAAGGACGTGCCGGAAGCCTGATGTCGAGGCGCGGGGGGGAGTCCGCGCGCCGGCGCGTGAACGCAGACAGGAACGTTGTCTCGGAGGATACGGGCGGAACATGTCCAGGGCGAGACGACACTCGGAGCTGATCTCACTTGCTGACGGTGGCAGCGCCACCGCAGGGCTACTGTTCAGGTATTCCCAGATGAAGGAGGAACGTCCGATGAAATGGCGAATCAGCGTCGCATTCGTGTGCATCCTGTGCACATCGACAGCCGTGGCGGGGCCGCGGCCTCCTGTCGCGTCCCCGGAAGTTCAGATGACTGCACTGCCCGATGCGCAGGAGCATCCATTACTTACTCCCCGCACGAGCGCCTTGCCGGTGATGCGCGCAGGGGGAAACCGGCTTGTAGCTCTTCAGAACAACGACGGCGGTTGGGACTGGCCGCTCGACGACGGCGATCCGAACAGTAGCAGTCCCACGAACACCATTGGCCCGATCGGCATGGGGCTGGCAAAGGCCTACGAAGCGACCGGCGATCCGAACATGCTTGCCGCCTTGCAACAGGTATCGTCGTTTCTGCTGGCCAAGACAAACAACTTCTCGACGGCAGACGGCTACCTGGCGGCCGAGTTGGACGCCGTGTTCGGTGGAACTACCCACGTCGATTATCTCAACGCCCATTTCTACGGCCCACTGGCCGCGGGAACCTATGATCGGAACGGCGCCGGCACGCTCTACGACACCGCATCGTATGTGAGCCTGATTCGGACGAGTCGCGCGAGTCAGGGAATCCCCAATCTGGCCGCCTGGGACCTGGGTATGGCCACGGTGTCCGCGGCGCTGTGCGGGGCCGACACATCCGACTGGGTCACCGGCGTCGAGGCGGAGATCGACGAGCTGGATCCGAACGATTACTACGACGTGATCGGGCTCGCGGGGGCCGTGTATGGTCTGGCGGTTGCGGGGGTGGACTATGACCCCCAGGTGGGCGCACACGCAAGCGCCGACAGCACCTCGGACCTGGCGGCGATTCTGGCCACGTATCAGATCACGAGCGGCTCGGGGGCCGGGGGATTCACGTGGAACTCCAACTACGTGATTCCCGATGATCTGGATGAGACGATTCAGGAAACGGCCTACGCGGTTCTGGCGCTTCGTGAAGTCGGAGGTTACTCCGAGGAGATTCTCAGCGCGGCACGGTATATGCGCTCGGTGCAGCTGGCTACCGGCGGGTGGCGCAACTGGGAGGGCAGTACGCAGGAGAACAACGAGGTCACGGCCGAGGCCTTGTGGGGCATCGCGGCCGGGAGCAACGTGCTCGAACTGGTCAGGCCCGACTGCCCGGATGACGCGTTCCCCGGCGAGGCCGGGTATCAGGTCAGCGTGCAGCTGACCATGCACGACCTCACCCAGGATGTTACCGGATTCCAGGCCTTCGTGACCTATGATACCGGTCTGCTGCACTACCGCGGCGATCTGAGTTCGTACACCACGACGCCGTTCGGTTTGCACATCAATGCCATCAACCAGGCCGATGACGGACACCTGACGCTCAGTGGCAACACGGACTTCACGACGGGGCAGCCACCAACTCATGACGATGCGCTTCTGGCTACACTCGTGTTCGACGTACCGGCAGAATGCGTCGATGCAGCGGTGGCGTTCGAGACGAGCGGTGGGTTCCACTCCGAGCTGAGTTACATGGGTGTCGCCGCGGCTACCACCCTCATCGACACGGGGCCGTTCACACTCGACGACACTCCGCCCACGATCACCTGCTCGATCACCGGCGGCGACGTGGATGCCAACTGCGAGAAGCTGGTCACCTTCGAGGCGACGGTCACCGACAACTGCTGCATGGACCCCAACGATGTTGACGTGGCGGTGGCGCTGACGAGCGGGAACGCGACGTTCGGCACGCCGAACATCACCAAGACGCTCTCGCCGGACGGCAAGACCGTGACGGTGACCGGCAGCGTGCTGGTGTCCGACCTGACCGGCTGCCCGGCGATCGTCGAGCTGACGGTCGACGCGGTCGATTGTTGCGACAACGCGGCTGCGACGTGCACCGCGACGGCCGAGGTCAACGACACGATCAACCCGACGATCACCTGCGCGGTCACCAGCAGCGGCGATGTCGATGCCAACTGCGAGTCCACGGTCACGTTCTCGGCCACGATCGAGGACAACTGCTGCGTGGATGCCTCGGCCGTGACCTACACGACCGGCATCACGGCCAACGCCACGCTGACGATCAACAGCATGACCGTCACGCAGGTCGATCAGAACACGGTCACGATCAGCGGCAGCGGTACGGTCTCCGCGCTGACCGGCTGTCCGGCGACGGTGACCTTCACGGTCGACGCGACCGACTGCTGCGGCAACGTCGCGGCGCAGTGCGTCTCGACGGTGGACATCTACGACAACACCGCGCCGGTCGTCACGTGCAACAACGTGACGCAGAACGCCGACGCCGGCGGCTGCGACGCGCTGGTCACGCTGGTTGCGTCGGCGACGGACAACTGCGACACGATCCCAGGTTCGGAGATCGTCTTCACGATCGACGACGACAACAACGGGTTCGATCCGAACGACCCCACGGTGACCGGCAGCGGCAGCACCTATACGTTCCCGGCCGGCAGCACCAGCGTCCGCGCCGGTGCGACCGACGATTGCGGCAACACCGGCATGTGCGTCTTCACGGTCACGATCGACGCCGTCACGGTGGTCAACGTGGACATCACGCTGGCGGGCGTCACCGTTGACGTCACCCGCTGCATCCACTTCCAGACCGATGACTGCACCGAGACCGATGTCGATCTGTCGTTCACGGCGGGCAACTACACCGGTCCGGTCGAGGTTCCGTGCGGCAACTGGACGATGCTGTGCGTCAAGGACGAGCAGCACACGCTCTGGGACACCGCCACGCTGACGATCAACGGGGTCGAGTTCGATGCGACCGCCGTTACGCTCGATGGTGGCGACACCGACAACGACGGGGACGTGGACATCAACGACGTGACGTGGTTCCTGTACCAGTACAGCCAGGCGGCGGCCTCGGGCGGCTGCCCGTGGGACGGCACCCGCGACGCCGACTTCAGCAACAACGGCCTGGTCGGTACGGAGGACTACTCCATGCTCACGCCGAACTGGCTGCGGTCCACCGCGTGTGCCTGCACGCCGAGCCCGGCCACCGATGACGGCCTCTTCGAGGAGCTCGCGGCCCGGCGTCTGCCCGTGGCGCTCGACGCTTCGGACCTGCCGGAAGAAATCGCCAAGGTCGTCGATCTGAACGCCGACGGCGTGATCGACTTCCGCGACGTGCGCCTCTTCGAGGATGCCAACGGCCTGCCGCACGATCTGTCGGACGTGATCCGTGCGGAGGCGGAACAGGCCGGCAACCTGCACCGTGTCGGCGCCCGCCCCTTGCAGCGGTAAGCCGCAACGTGCAGTGAAGTTGGGGTGCCCCGCCGCGGAGTCTTCCGTGGCGGGGGCGTCCCCTCCGTCGTGCCGCGCGGATCGGGCCACGGGCCCGGTCCGCGGGCCCGGGTGGGGACGGCCGCCGACGGGTTCGATCCCACCCGCACTGCCGCAACGTGAACAACCGGTTCGTCAGGCAAGAAAGGAGCCATCATCATGTATTCCGAGCGGATTCGTCCGGCCGCGAGCAGCCTTCGCGGAATCGGCCTGACCGTCGCCTGTGCGGCGCTGGTGGGCGCGGCGGTGGCCGACAACGCCGTGATTCGTGTCAAACCTCGACACAGCGCCGCAATCTCGACGCAACAGTGGCAGCAGGTTCACGCCCAATGGCGGGAATACCAGAAAGACCACCCGCGGCCGGAGGCTACGTACCGGCGCCTCGGTGCGCCCGGCAGTGGTGCGGAACCGACAGCGCCCCCGCGTACGCAGTACACGTTCGATCTCTACAACGGCCTGCCGGCGGGGGGCTACTACTGGCTCTACGTTCCCGGGCCGTACTATGCGCTCGACGATGGCATGATGATTCCCTCGGCGGTCGCCGCCGGTGGGGGGGAGGTCACCGCGTTCGAGTTCGCCTTCGGCATGCACGCCGACTTCGCCGGCGATACGCAACAGCCGATCGTGTACGTCACGTTCTGGAACGCGCCGGCGGACCCGGTCGGCGGAGCGTCCGATCCCGTCGTAGACCCCAATGCGCCGGTCGCGTCGTTCGCGTTGACCTTCGGCGCGATCACGTTGCCGGCCGAGGGGGACTACGTGCTGCTGACCAACCTGATCGATCTCGCCGGGGCGGGGCTCGAGTTCGATCTCGACGGGACGTTCTACGTCGAAATCCTCCCGCTCAAGCTCCAGAACGGTATTCCGGTCTTCGACCCCAACGTATTCGCCGTTTTTTCCAGCGGCCCCATCACGCTCGGCACGAACCAGGACAACATGTGGTCCGATCAGTGGGTTCGCCAGGGATGCAGCAACTTCGTCGCCGGCGACGGCGACGGCCGGTACGATCACCCCGCCGAGCTCGACTGGGGCGGCTGCGCGGGTTTTGAGAACGAATCGCCCATCCACCTGGTCGGTACGCCCTACACCAACCTGACGCTCGAGGTGCCCGCGGGCTGTCTCGGCGACGTCGGCGACATCATCGAAGTCGAGCTCTGGATGCGCAACCCCGCCCAGATGGTCACCGGCTACCAGGCGTTTCTGGCGTTCGACACCGCCGCGCTGACCTATCGGGGCGATCTGAGCAGCTACCAGGACGTTCCCTTCGAGAAGCACATCCAGCCGATCACCAGTGCGGAGGTGGCTCCCGGCGCGCTGAACCTCGACGGTTCGGTCACCTTCGGCGCCGGCGGGACCGATCAGGAGACGTTGCTGGCGACGTTGCGGTTCCAGGTGGCCGCGGAGTGTACCTCGACCGCGGTGACGTTCCGCGCGGTGCCGCATTTCGGCTCGGAGGTGAGTTTCGAGGGAACCGCGCTGCCGACCCGCCCGCTCGATTCGCGCAGCTTCTACCTCGACAACACGCCGCCGGCGATTACCTGTCCGGCCGACGCGACGGTCGCATGCGATGCCTCGACCGACCCCGGCGCCACGGGGACGGCGACGGCGGTCGATACCTGCGATCCGAACCCCGTCATCACCTACAGCGACGTGGTGGACCTGAGCGGTTGCGGCGGCTACACGGGCACGATCACGCGTACCTGGACCGCGACGGATGCGTGCGGCAATTCCAGCCAGTGTGTCCAGACCATCACGATCGTCGATACGACGCCGCCGGTGATTACGTACTGTCCGCCCGAGGCGACGATCGAGTGCGACGAGCCCACCGTGCCGGGTATCCTCTACGGCATCGGCACGGGCGGCGTGGCGATCTACTACAACCACAACGGCGGCGGCGAGGATCCCAACAACGTCGCTTATCTCACGGCGCAGTTCAGCTACAGCGATCCGAATACCGGGGCGGCCTTCGTTTTCGACAACACGCCGCTGGACGGCGCGGGGCTGCTCAACTGGCAGGACCTCTACAGCGGTCTGCCCTGGCCCGAGTCGCAATTCGGATTCGACTTCGTCATGACCGCGCCCAGCAGCGACGGTTCCAACCCGACGCCGACGCTCAACGCCTGGGACAACGCCGACAACACGCCGACTGGCCGCATCCTGGTCGGGCCGGTCACCTGGGCCATCAACGACTACAAGCCGCATACGCCGGACATCACGGCGGGGGTGGTGCTCAACAGCCTGATCCGCAGCCAGTCGCCCGGCAACCAGGTCCCGGACATCAACCTGACCCGCTTCGAGATCACGCAAAGCGGCCCGATCTTCACGGCGGATATCGCCGGGGTGCTGCTCTCGGACGGGATTCACCACTGGTACAACCCCCTGACGCCCGACTCGCCGATGAGCAACTTCGGGCTCAACGGGTGGTTCTTCTTCGAGGGCACGCTGACGTATGACTCCACCGGCGACGACGGCAGCGACCTGGTCGATTTCTACGCCGGGTCGCTGACGATGTATGCCAACTCGCCGACGATCCAGCTCGGGTTTGCCAAGGCGGTGGACAACTGCGATCCGTTCCCGGTCGTCACGTACACGGACGACACCAGCGGGCTGACCGGCTGCGACGGCACCGGCACGATCGTCCGTACCTGGATCGCGACCGATGCCTGCGGCAATTCGTCCACCTGCACGCAGATCATCCACGTGGTGGACACCACGCCGCCGGAGATCACCTGTCCGGCGGACGTGACGATCGAGTGCAGCGATTCGCTCGACCCGGCCGACACCGGACAGGCCACCGCGACCGACAACTGCGACGCGGACCCGGTGATCACCTACAGCGACGACACCAGCGGGCTGACCGGCTGCGACGGCACCGGCACGATCGTCCGCACCTGGACGGCGACCGACGGCTGCGGCAACTCGGCGAGCTGCGCGCAGATCATCACGCTGGTCGATACGACGCCGCCGACGATCGACTGTCCGGCCAACGTGACGATCGAGTGCGACGATTCGACCGACCCGGCCGACACCGGCCAGGCCACCGCGACCGACAACTGCGACGCGGCCCCCGCCATCAGCTACAGCGACGATACCAGCGGGCTGGTGGATTGTGACGGCACCGGCACGATCGCCCGCACCTGGACAGCGACCGACGGCTGCGGCAACTTCTCGACCTGCGTGCAGTACATCACGCTGGTCGATACGACGCCGCCGGTGATTACGTGTCCGCCGGACATCGACGACAACGCCGACGCCGGCACGTGCTCGCTGAGCGTCGATCCGGGAATGGCGACGGCAACCGACAACTGCGACGCTTCGCCGGTGATCACCTGGACGCGCAGCGACGGGAAAACGAGCCTGACCGATCCATACGACGCGGCCGACTCGCCGATCACGATCACGTGGACGGCGACCGACGGCTGCGGCAACTTCTCGACCTGCGTGCAGACGATCACCGTGGGCGCCGTCAACGACGTGTACGTGACGATCGACCTGACCGGCCAGAGCGGCCCCGCCACGCGCTGCATCCACTTCGTGGCGGATCAGTGCAGCGCGGTCGCTGATGTGTCGATCAGCTTCGATGCGTTCGGTCACTTCGCCGGCTGGGTCGAGATCCCGTGCGGCAACTGGACCAGCCTGTGTGCCAAGGATGAGCAGCACACGCTCTGGGACACCGCCGGGTTGACCGACAACGGCACGACCTACACGGCCGGGTCGCTGACGCTGGCCGGTGGCGACACCGACAACGACGGCGACGTCGATATCAACGACGTGACGTGGTTCCTCTACACGTACGCCGGTGCGGCCCAGCCCGGCGGCTGCCCGTGGGACGGTACGCGGGACGCCGACTTCAGCAACGACGGCGTGGTCGGTACGGAGGACTACACGATCCTCACGCAGAGCTGGCTGGTCGATTCCGGTTGCAGTTGCACGATGGCGCTGGGCAGCTCGCTGCACTGGCTGGAGGCGCAGGGCGCCTCGGCGGCGCCGCCGGTTGTCGAGTTGGACGCCGACCGGCTGCCGCCCGAGGTGGCCGCCGCCGCGGACCTCAACGCCGACGGCGTGGTCGATTGGCGTGACGTGGCGCTGTTCGAGCAGGCTCACGGACTGCCTTCGCGGCTGTCCGAGCTGATTCGCGCGTCGGCCGCGGCTCAGACCGGCCCGGCAAACCTGCCAGGCATCTTGCCGTAGTCGCCGGCCGGCGCGTCTGTGCGACGCCGGTTCGTAACCGGCACCGTCCGGCGGGAGTCAGCGCGGGGCGCTGGCTCCCGCCACGACCTGGGCATTCAACGTGGTCGCTGCGAAGCGTCAAGGAGTGACAGCATGAACAAACCGTGTGGCGGTGTTGTGGCGTCCGTGGCCGTGGCGGTACTCGCGGCGGGAGCAGGTGCCGGGCATGTGCGGGCCGACATCAATCTCGAACTGCGGCCCGCGTTTCAGACCGGGTGCGTCGGGTACACGATCGGCGTCGGCTTGTACGCCGTCTCCGACGACCCCAACGCCAGTCAGACGCTGTCGGCGATGGACGTGATCATCGCCTGGGATCCGAATTCCATCCAGCTACTGGGCAACGTCGATCCCGGAGAGCCGGTCTGGTTCGTCTCCACGTTCATCATCCCGGATGCCTACGGCCTCAACGAGAACAACCCCCCGCAGGACGGCGACGGCATCTACACGGCGCTGGCCCAGCCGGGCGAGGTGGTCTACGCCACGCCCGAGGGCACGCTGATCACGACGTTCCAGTTCGACGTGCTGGCCGAAACCGACGGCACGCCGGTGGAAATCCTCGCGGCGGCCGGCGATCCGGAAGGGCGCACGCGGGTCTTCAGCGGCGACGGTCCCAACATCGAGGTCACCGGCACGCTCAGCGGAGCCACCGTCGCGGGCTTCCTCATCGTCTGTCCCGGCGATCTCGATGCGGACAACCTGATTGGACTCAGCGATCTTGCGATCCTGCTCTCGCACTACGGAATGGAGATTGGCGCAGGTCCGCTCGACGGCGACATGGACTGCGACGGCGACGTGGACCTGGCCGATCTGGCCCTGTTGCTTGCCGTGTACAATACGTCGTGTCCCTGACCCGGACGCGGCGGATGCCGCCACTCGTTGGCCGGCCGACAGGTCAGCCTCAGGGGTGGTGCCGAAGCCTGTGCCGGCAGGCGCCGGTGGGCAGGCATCTGTCCAGCGGGTGAGTGGCACGCGGCCTGGATGACTGGTTTGTGTGCTCGCGACCGCGTCCGAGCGGGTACCGGCCCGCATTCCGGTGGTGGGGGGCGAGCCCCGGCGGCCGAACCTCGTGCGTCGGTTCTCTTGACCGCAGACGTCGCTCTGCTTGCATCCACAAGAAAACCCCGGCAGGTCACGTGTGCCTGTCGGGGTTTCTCGGTTTCCTGTCTGTGACGGCAAAGGGGGTGTTAGCGGCGGCGCAGCAGCGCCAGACCGCCGAGCGCGAGCAGCGCCAGCGACGCCGGCTCCGGAACCATCTCCACCTCGAGGGCGAAGTTGGCGACCGGGTTCCCGCCGAAGTAGTACCAGTTGCCGGTGCCGTCGTTCAGCCAGAACATGTCCTGGCTGGCACCGATGGTGGGCGGGTCGTAGATGAGCAGGCCGGCATCGACAGCGTTGTCGAGCTGGACGCTCATGACGATGTTCGCGGGCAGCACCGGCGAGGGCGTGTCGAGATCAACGCCGACAATCCAGCCACCTTCACCCGGGAGATCCGTCACGGTGTAGGACACGATCGGGGTGTCCGTACCGTCGCCGACGAACGTCGCGATATCGTAGAAACGCACTTCCGCCGAGGTCGTGACGGCCCCGTCGCCGGACGGGTCATAGTACCCGAACGCGAAGTGGTCCATCTGGCCACCGGCTGTCATCTCGAGGTCGTCGCCTTCCTCAAGACCGTTGGTGTTGTAGTAGTAACCACTGCTGTTGACCGTGTTGTCGTAAACCGGGTTGGTCGTTCCGGCGCTCTGATCACCGTAGTAGGCCACGCCGCCGGAGAACGGTGTCGCGGTGGTGGTGACCAGATTCGCCATCGCGGGAACCGCGATGACGGTGATCGCCAGAATAGCAAGAGCCTTCTTCATCTCATCTCCTCCTGTAGTTGAAGTGTTCGTGTGGATTTGTCGTTTCGTTTGGGGTCAGCCCCCTTTCACGGAACAGGAAACCAGCCTTTCGAGAATGCCGTTTTCAATCCGATTCGCCGTTTGGTCGCGGCTGTCCGGCTCTTCGTAACCATGCCGGTCCCACGACCGCAGCCGCGCCGTTGCTCCGGGGGGTTGCCGGAGCCCGCGACCACGACCAAGCCGCAACAGCCTGAATCTACAAGGAGTTCGGTCCGCCCCATCGGGATAGGTGCTTCCCCCAAGCTTCCTGAACTCCTCCACCACCTATCCTAACGATTCTGTGGCCCGGCGGTCAACATGTTATCCGGCCCACGCGAAAGTTATGGAACTTGGATGTTGGCGCTCCTGCGGGGCAGGGATATGCTGTTCGTGTTCGGGAGCAGGGGCTTGGCCGCAAAGGGGGTTCTGAAATGCCGGCGCCGTCGGCGCGGGTGAGGGCGTCCCGGCAGCGGGCAGGAACTGCGCCTCTGTGACGGTTTGACGCTCCGAAACGGCCGCTGGCTGAAGATTGCCAGGCCACGTTACGATCTGGGTAGTTGCGGTCGTTGTGGCGCAGGCCGCTCCCGCTGTCGCGCTGGTGCCGGTTCGCCCCGGTTCGGACCGATAAAACCTGCTGGTGCGGATGCGTGCCGGCTACGTCAAGGGGTACGACTGTGATCGCGCTTGATGCACGGAATTGGGGTTCCGCAGCGAACCAACGGCGCCGGCCGCGCCGGGCCGCCTGGCCCTGCGCCGTGATTCTGACGCTGCCGGTCCTTATCGTCGGCTGTCCGCCGGACACACGGATCGACGTGAAGTCGCTCAGCGAGTTGGAATCGCGTCAGGCCGCCACGTCCCAGCCGGTGGTCATCGACGAAAGCAAGATCGAGCTGACCGACTACCAGCCCTTCCGCATCGCGCCGGGAGACATCCTGACGCTTCACATTACCGGACTCAGCGAGAACTACGAGGAAAGCGTCGTTCGAACGCGCGTCCACGTCGACGGCAAGATCGACCTGCCGCTCGTCGGCCGGCTCGATGTTCACGGTCTCGATCTCGAAAGCGCCGAGCGTGCGATCGTCGGTGCGTACGTGCCCAAGTTCGTGCACGACCTGTCGGTCTTCATCGAGGTCACCGGAAGTCGGCAGACGACGGTGTTCGTCTCCGGCGCCGCGATCAAACGTGGCCTCGTCAAGCTGCCGCGCAACCAGCGCAACGTGCTCTACGCACTCCAGAAAGCCGGCGGTTACGGGCCCGGCAGCGCGATGCGCGTGCGGGTGGTGCCGGTGCGGGCCTCGCAGCCTCCGGAGGTCTTCGATCTGAACAACCCGAACGATCTGCGGCGCGCGCTGACCGCCCGCCCGCTCGAATCCGGAGACATGGTGATCGTCGAGCCGGCGAACTTCAACGCGGTCTACGCGATGGGGCTGGTCAACAACCCCGGTCCGATCGAGATACCGCCCGGCTCGCAGCTCACCGTCTCGCAGATTCTGGCGGCCGCTGGCGGCACGGTGGAGTTTCTCGCTCCCGAGGAAGCTACGCTGTGGCGGACGCTGCCCGACGGCCGGCGGGTGCGGGTCAGGATCGATCTGGCCGCAATCGGGCAGGGTGAACAGGCTGACCTCGCACTCCGCGCCGGTGACGTGCTCGAAGTGCCTCATACCGCCAAGACCTTGCTCCGCCGCTGGGCGATCGACAACATCCAGATCGGTCCGTTCGGCGTCCAGTCGGTCTACGACCCGCTGTTGGAGATGCGCAGCCGCAAGCTGGCCAACACCAACAGCGGCAACGGGTTCTTCAGCAACATCTTCAATGCGGTGGGGCTGTCCGCGGTGGACCAGATCATCGGCGGGAACCTGATCAATCCGGCGGCCGGTGCCGTCGTGGCCCCCTGAGGCCGGCTGTCGGAAACACACTACCGGCGCGCGGGTTCTCGGGCGGTGCGAACAAAGAAACGGGCCAGCCCCAAGCGGCTGGCCCGCGTGCTTTCCGGGGCGTTGCGCGACCGTGCGCACGGTTGCTGCGACGGGCCGGTATGACGCGCGTGTCCTGGTCCTACTTGATCGCCAACAGCTCCACGTCGAACACCAGGGTCGAGTTGGGGGGGATGCTCGGGCGGCCGCGCTTCCCGTACGCCAGGTCGGGTGGGATGATGAGGCGGCGCTTTTCGCCCACCTTCATCATGCCGACGCCCTCGGTCCACCCCTTGATCACGCGATTGAGCGGGAACGTGGCAGGTCGGCCACGGCGGACCGAACTGTCGAATTCCTTGCCGGTCTCCAGCAGCCAACCGGTGTAGTGGACCTGCACGGTGTCCGTGGCTTTCGGAGAGGGGCCGTCGCCGGGTTTGAGGATGATGTATTGCAGGCCCGACGCGGTCTTTTCCACCTTGTGACCGGAGTCATCCTGACCGGTTTCGAGCAGTTTCCTGAACTCCGCCGCGCGTTTCCGATCCGCCTTGGCGGCTTCGGCGAGCTCTTTTTTCCTGGCTTCCGCTTTCTGGGTCGCTGCCGCCAGTGCCGGTTTGATCGCCTCATCGACCTTGGCGCGGGTCAACCCGTCGAGCAGGGTCACACTCTTGATGACCACCGGCTCCTTGGGGGTCACGGGGCGGGGCGAGGGATACTTGGGATGCTTGACGACCTCGACATCGCGAATCTTGTCCACGACGTCCATCCCTTCGACCACCTTGCCGAACACGCAGTACGCGGCCCCGTCGCGCTGCGGGCGGTCGAGAAACGCATTGTCCACCACGTTGATGAAGAACTGGGCCGTCGCCGAGTCGGGATCGCCTCCGAGCCGGGCCATCGCAATCGTACCGCGCTTGTTCTTCAGGCCGTTCTTCCATTCGTTGGCGATCGGGCCGTGCAGACCCTTCTTCTTGTCCATCTTTTCGGTGAACCCGCCGCCCTGGATCATGAATCCCTTGATGACGCGGTGGAATACGGTGCCGTTGTAGAAGCCTTCCTCGGCGTAACGCAGGAAGTTGTCCACCGTCACGGGGGCCTTGGCGGCGTCGAGCCGGAGCACGATGTCGCCAAGCGTGGTGCTGATCTTGACCCGCGGATGCTGCGGGTCGGCTTTCTGGTCGGCCTGCTGAGGACCGTTGGCCAGCGCGGTTGCCGCGATCAGGCCTGTTGCGAGAAGCGTTCGAACCATCTGCCATTCCTTTCCGTTGCGTCGCAAGTCGTGGGGTCGCGCCATGCGCAGGCGGCCGACCGCCCGGCCCTCGCGCCCCAATCGTGACCCGCGCGGACTCACAATCATCCCAGCGATGCCCGAGGATATCCGCTGCGGTGCGGGTTTCCAACCGGCGGGGACTCAACGGCAGGTGGCCTGATGACGCGCCGCCCGGTCGGGGCGGCGCGCCGGCGACGTGTCCGCCACGCGGGCGAGTTGGGGGGGGGGACGGTCTGCGCGGCAGCAGTGACGTGAAAAAAAGCCGCAGGCGCCGGGCCCGCGGCTTCGATGGTCCTGATGTGACGGGGGTGGGGTCTAGGCCAACCAAGCCTTGAGCATCCACAGGGTCTTTTCCTGCTCGTCGCGGATGCCGTCGAGCAGGTTCGCCGTCCCGCGGTCGCCGGCGTTCTCGGCGACGGAGATCGTCTCGCCGGCCGCCGCGACGATGTGCTCCAGGTCGGCGACAAGCGCCTCGACCATCTCTCTGCCCGACGCGCTGCCCGCGAACTCCTTGATCCGCGCGCGTTCGAGCATGTTGGCGAGCGTGGCCAGCGGCTTGCCGCCGACGGTGAGGATTCGCTCGGCGATGTCGTCGATGTGGTCGGCCCAACTGTTGTAGAGGGCCTCGAACTTGCCGTGGAGTGCGAAGAACTCGCGGCCCTCGACGAGCCAGTGCATGGCGCGGAGTTTCTGATAAAAGAGCGTGGCGTCGGCCAGCAGTCCGTTGAGCGATTGGGTGACGTTTTCGTTACGCACGATGTTTCTCCGTATGTCTGGTTTGGTGTTCGCAAAAACCATTTCCGCTTGCCCATAAGTAGAGCACTTTCCGTGCCAGTGCGCAGGGGTTCTGTAACTCGTTTCGACAGAACTGGTTACGGCAGGCAGCCTCGGCGGCTACTTTCGGGGACACGAAATATCGTCTCATGCGGCACGATATGTCGTGTGATGGCGATATATCGGGTATAATGTGGCCGTGGACATCGCGGCCCTGCACCAGATTCTCGAAGCGCTCGAGCGGGTCGTTCAGGCCGACCTGATGGTCATTCTCGCGGTCGAGGATGCCAGCACGCTGCGGGCCTGCGCGGCACGGGGGCGCCTGGCGACGCCGGCGATCGACGGGCTGCGCGTGCGGCTCGACGAACGGCCGGCGCTGGCCCGCGTCGTGCGCGGCTCGTCAGCCCGAATCATCCACGACGACGAAACGCACGATGTCCACGAGCCGGACACCTACGCGGACGTGCTGGACCTCCCGGACTCACACACCTGTCTGGCGGCCCCGCTGCGGGTGGAAGGCGAGCTGGTGGGGGTGCTGACGCTCGATGCGCTGGCGTGCCACGCGTTCAGCGCCCAGCAACTGCGCGCGATCGGCGGTTTTGCCGAGTTGGCGGCGCGCGTGCTGTATGAGCAGCAGCGGGCGGAGCGGATCGCGCGCGAACTCGACGCGGTCGTGACGGCCGTGGGCGAGCTCCAGGAGACCGGGCCGGCTGGGGCGGTGCTGGTGGGGCGGTCGCCGGCCTGGCGCGAGGTGGTCGATCGGGCCCGGCTGGTGGCGCCGACGCCGGCGGCCGTGCTGATTACCGGCCAGACCGGGACGGGCAAGGAGCAGATTGCCCGTGCGATTCACCAGTGGTCGCCTCGGGTGGGTGGGCCGTTCGTGGCGTTGAACTGTTCGGCGCTGGTGCCCGAGCTGGCGCTGAGCGAGATGTTCGGGCACGAGAAGGGGGCGTTCACGGGGGCGGACCGGCGGCGGTTGGGGCGGTTCGAGCTCGCTGCCGGCGGCACGCTGTTTCTCGACGAGGTCGCGGACTTGCCGCCGGTGGCGCAGGCCCAGTTGCTGCGGGTCGTACAGGAGCGGACGTTCGAGCGGGTCGGCGGGGCGGGAGAGGTGCTCCGGGCCGACGTGCGGCTCGTGGCCGCCACGCACAAGGATCTCTCGGCGGAAATCGCCGCCGGTCGGTTCCGGGCCGACCTCTACTACCGGCTGAACACGTTTCCGATCGAGGTACCGCCACTGCGGGAACGCGGCGGCGATGTACCGTTGCTGGTGGCGCACTTTGTCCGGCGGCTGGCCGAGAACCTCGATATGCCACGCCTGCGCGTTTCCGCGGCGGCGCTGCGCGTGCTGGAGCGCCAGCCGTGGCCGGGCAACGTGCGCGAGTTGCGCAACGCCCTGGAGCGGGCGGCGATCCTGGCGGGCGGACGCACGATCAAGCCGGAGCATCTGGACGTCGGTGTCGCGGCCGGGCCGTGCGCGCCGGAGGCGCCCGCCGGGCTGATCGAGCCGGCGCTTCCAGCCGGTTTGCATCGGCTCGACCGCGCGGTGGCCAGAGAGATCCTGCTGGCGCTGCACGAATCGGGCGGCAAGGTCGCCGGTGAGGGTGGGGCGGCGCAACTGCTCGGCGTCAAGCCGACGACACTTCACAGCACGATGAAGCGTTTGGGGATCCGGCGCCTGCGCTTGTGAATCGGGGGGGCGACTCGGTGACGCCAAGCCGTGACGTTGCGACCGCGTGGGCTCGGGGCCCGCGCCTCTGCCGCATTACCGGACCGCGCACGGGGGGCCGCTCTTCCCGCCTCCGACGGGGGCCGCTTACCCCACACTCCACGATCGGCGATCCGCAATTAGAAAAAACAGCCGGAAAATCACTTGGCAACTAAAGCCTGGCGGTTTAAAATCCGATGTGAGAGGACGATTGTCGTTCTCTGGCTGAGGCACCGGTCTTGGAAGGAAGGTGCACAATGCCAGTCGGTTTCTTTATCATGCTGCTGGACTTGCTCCAGCGGGCCTTCGAGATTCTGGGAGACGTTGCTCTGGGCACGGAGCTCTAGTGGCATGTCCCGGATGCGGGTTTGTCCGGCGGCCACGAGGCGAGAGCAAAAACTGTCATTCTGCGTGGCGGCTTTGCTCTGGGTGATGAGTTTCGCCGTGCTCGTCTCGCTCGTTGCCTGGTCGCTCTAGCAAAGCGGCGTGTCCCACGAAGGATGCCGGAACGGTTGCGCCTTACCGCAGCGCGGAAGGCGACGGGTGGTTCTCGGCCTCCAGATCCCCCCTCCTCAAGCGAAAAAACCGCTTCACGCGCCCTGAATGTGCGCACTGCGCACTTCAGCGCGTTTCGGCCAGCACCGTGCTTTCCAGCGTGGACCGCTCGGCCGTCAGGGTCACCGCCCCGGGTGCCAGATCGAGCTCATGGCGGTGCAGGATGTTCACGAGCAGCGCGATACTGCCGGCCGTGACGAGCGCGGTGGCGCCGATGGCAAGTTCGAGCAGCCACGGGCTCGTCGTGTTGATCACGAGATCGGCGCCGAACAGGAGCCCCCCGAAGAACATGGCGCTCGTGACGATCGCGTGAAAGCGAAGCGGCCGGCGTGTTTCCCGGAAACCTGCGCAGGTCGCCAGCAGCACACCCAGACCGCACCACAGAAGCGTGCGCGTCGTCAGTTGCAGTCGCGTCAGACGTATCTCGCTCGCGTGGGCCAACAACGTGTCCAGCGCCTCGGCGTGTACCTGGCAACCGAACACCAGTTCTCCGTTCCCACGCTTGTAGAGATCGTTCTGTTCCGTTTCGGCTTGCTTGCTTCCGGGCTCGTGCAGCGCGTCGGTCTTCATCACCGCCATGATTACGGCGTGTCCGTCGAACCAGTGGCGGAGCTGCTCCGGTGATGCGAGCAGAACCTGCTCGAACGTGAAGGTGCGTCGGTCGAACCAGTACTTCGAGGAACGGGCCGGCACACGACCACGCACCGTGTGGTCGCCCGGCCACAGCCACCCGGCCAGCAGCGGACGTTCGAAGCCCGAATCACCCTCGGAGACCGTCTTCACTTCGTGGCAGTCGATCTTGTCTGTGATCTGTTCCCAACGCGGCTGGCCCCGCTTGGCGAAACGCATGCGATAGCGAATCCGAACGAAGGGCTGGTCGCCCCCGCGATCGAGCGTCATCTGCGGCTCGCACTTCGGAAACCGCGCGGCGGCGAAGGCGGCAAGCGAAAGGCCGGGAATGAACTCGAACCCGCGCTCGATGCCGTAGACCACATCGTACTCCTTGGAGTACTCGCCCGGATGCCGTCCGATCACGGCTCCGTAGCGCCGGACCGCCTGCCGGATGGCCGGGCACATCTCCGGATCGCCGTTCACGTCGAACTTGACCGCTCCGAGTACCACGGGCGCATCGAGCGCCTCGACGCCGCGCAGGAACTGGGCGTCGTAGGGCGTGCAGTCGGGCATCCAGCCGTCGATGGCGACGACCAGTGGCTTGGCTTCCGCGAGGCGTTCCATCACGCGTCCGAAGAGCATGCGCCAGCTCTTGGGATTGAAGCGGCTCAGGCCGGGCAGGTCTTCGCCGATACGGCCCTCGTCGATCGCCTCCAGTGTCGTGTCGGTCAGCCCCACGATGACGGTGCGTTCTCCGTCACCGACCGGCGGTCCGATCGCGTAGATCTTGAGGAGGTGCCAGAAGAGGAAGGTGAGCAGCGCGGCGACGAAGAACGCCGTCGCGACGCGCACGGCCAGCACATACTGTCGCATGACCAGCGAGAAGACGCGCTTGGCCTGCTCGGTCAACGAGACTTCCTTCCGGGCGAGGATCGGCCGGCCGGCCAGGTAGTTGTCGAGATCGGCGATGAAGTCCTCGCAACGCTGGTAGCGGTCGTCGGGGTCGTCGGCGACGCACTGTCCGATGATCGCGGAGAGATCTTCGGCCTGGGTGACCTGCCGGTCGTGCAGCAGTTTGAGCCGCTGGTCTTCGACGCGGGCCAGGCGGGCGGGCTCGCCGGTGATGCAGTGGAACAGCAACGCGCCCAGCGCGAAGATATCGGCGCGGCCGTCGACCTTCTCGCCACGCTGTTGCTCGGGAGCGATGTAGCCGAGCGTGCCTACCGGGCCTTCGGGTTTGGCGTGGCCGGTGCCATCCTCGCGTGACGGATGGACCTCGGCGAGTTTCTTGGCGATGCCGAAATCGACGATATGCGGCTGGCGTTCGGCATCGACGAGCACGTTCTGCGGCTTGAGATCCCGGTGCACCACGCCCTGCTCGTGGGCATAGCCCACGGCTGCGGCCACCTTCTTGATAATGTCGATCCGTTCGCCCAGCGGCACGGGATTGTCGGCGAGATACTCGTTGAGCCGCTGGCCCTCGACGAACTCCATCGTGTAGTACAGCGGCGGCGTCGTGAGCTGGGCCTCGAACAGCGTCGCGATGTACGGGTGTTTGAGCTTGGCGATCAGGTGGACTTCGTTCTGGAAGTACGAGGTCAGCAGGGGGGTCTTGCTGAACAGCACCTTGAGCGCTTCGGTGCGCTCCTTGGCGTGGTGGATCGCCTTGTAGACCACCCCGAAGCCGCCCTTGCCGACCTGGCCGATGATCGTGTAGTGGGGCAGGCGGGGGTAGCGGCCGGCGGTGAGCTGTTGAAAAAGCTGCCGGCAGGGTTCGCTCTGCTCGAGGATCCGCTGGGCCTGGCGCCGGCGCTCCTCGTCGAGTTCGTCGCGCGCAAAGGCCTCGATCAGGGCTTGGTGCGGACAGGGTTGCGCGGGCGCATCGGGCATCGAGTCACCACGTGCCGCCCGGGCGGTCGCTCTCTGTTGCCTCCGAGCGGTCGGTCACACCGGATTATACGCGCCGGCCGGCCGCGGCCGCCGCGGATCAGTCAAACGCGATCGCGATGATCGTGCGGTCATCGGCCGGCGGACGGCCCCCCGCGAACTCGCTGACGCGGGTGACGATCGTGCGGACGAGCTGGTCGGCGGTGCGGCTGCAACAATCCAGCGCCGCGTCGATCCCCTCCATGCCGAACATTTCCCGCCGGGCGTTGAACGTCTCCGTGATCCCGTCGGTGTACAGCAGCAGCCGATCGCCGGCGGAGAACTGCATCACGTGTTCGACGTAGGTTTGCTCGGGCAGGATCGCCAGCGGCAGCCCGGCTTCCTCCTTGAGCGAGACCGGCGCCCGACAGCCGGCCCGCAGCAGTCGCGGCGGATTGTGTCCGGCGTTGGCGTAGCGCAGCTTGCGGCTCGGCTTGTGGAGTACCCCCAGAAAGGCCGTCACGAACTGCCCGCCGACCACCGTCTGGCTCAGTTCCTCGTTGAGGTAGCAGAGCACTTCCGCCGGCGAAGAGGACACCCGCGGGCAGGCGTGGCGCGGCGTCTGCAACAGGGCGTGGAGCATGGCCACCACCACCGCCGCCGAAGCGCCGTGACCGCTGACATCGGCGATCAGCAGGGCGAGCTGATCGTCGGGCAGGTCCCAGAAGGTGTAGTAGTCGCCGCCGGCCCGGGCGCTCGGCTCGTAGTAGGTGGCGAACGTGACGCCGGGGATGCCGGGCAGTTCCTTGGGCAGCAGTTGCCGCTGGATCTCGCCGACCGCCAGGAACTCGCGGTCGAGGGCGGCGTAAGCCTGTTCGAGCTCTTCGCGCAGCAGGGCCTGCGACGCGGCCCGGCCGAACAGGTTGCTGGTGAGCACGAGCGTACACAGGTCGCGCAGCGTGAACGCCGCCGGTTGTTCGCAAAGCATGATGACCGCGTCGGCCGGCTCGCCGGCGTCGAAGATCGGGGAGGCCACGAGCGAGCGCATCTCGTCCAGGTAGGGTCGCGAAGGGTCGTTGGCATCCAGCGTGATCTGGTCCAGCATCACGGGCTCGCCGGCCACACACAGACGCCACAGGAGGCCCTCGCGCAAGACGTGGTCCGTCGGCTCGTCGATCCACCTTTGGCCGCGGGCGTCCCACTGCATCCTGTGCGTGACCCGGACCGTATCGGCGGGGACGCCGCGGCAGGTCAGACGCACGATGCGCGAGGCCTGCACGACGGAACGGATGTGCCGGCGGTAGTGTTCGACCAGCTCCTCGGGGGTCTTGGCGCGGCTGAGCTCGCGCGCCAACGTGATGTACTCTTGCAGGCGCTGCTCGGGGTTGGTCGGTTCGGGAACCTGCGACGCTTGGGCCATACGCGGGGCTGACCTCGCTATACCTGAGGGCGCTTGGCGCGTTCGGCTCGCCGGAGTTACAACCGGCCGTACGCTGCTGATACGCACGATACCCGCAGGCCGCGGGCGGGTAAACCCGCCCGCACCGCACGGGGGCATCACCGTTTCGCGCTTGCGCGGCCCTACGGGCAGGCCTGGCCGTAGCGGGCCAGCAGCAGCGCCAGGTCCGCCAGGTCCACGTCGCCGTCGCCGTCGATGTCGCCGTCGCCATGCGCGGCACCGCCGGCCGTCGGATAGTGGGCCAGCAGAATCGCCAGATCGGCCAGGTCGGTCACCCGGTCGGCGTTGAGATCCTCGGGACACCCGAAACGCACGAGGTCTACGCCGTCCGCGCCCGGCTCAGCCACGACCGCCAGACCCGCTTCGTTGGCAAAGCCCAGTTGCCACGGCGATCCCGTAAGCGGCTGCGCGTCGATCTCGTGCGAAGTCGGCCCCTCCGCGGCGATGCGCTTGAGCTCGCTCGCACTGGTGGCCGCGTAGAGCGTGCCGTCGGTCGGCGAAAGGTACGTGCTGTACGGCGACCCGCTCGAGAACACGAGCGTCTCGACGATCGCGTACGTGGACGCGTCGAACACGCGGATGCCGGCGCTGCTGCCCACGTTGCCCACGTAGAAGTAGGCGCCGGCCGGGTCCACGTCCACCGTCT
>CAYRXN010000090.1:0-25111 GCA_964428275.1 uncultured Planctomycetales bacterium
CGCGACTCGCCCGCACCGATGCGCTGCTGGCCGACAACCGCGCGTTCGTGGTGGCCCCCCCGCCGCGCCGGCTGCGCGTGCTGCTCGTGACGGCCGGAAACTTCTTCCTCGAATCGGCCCTGCGTGGGCTGACGCTCGAAACGCTCGACATCATGACGCCGTCGCGCTACGAAAACGCCCCCGACAGCGAACTGAAAGCCAACGGCCAGTCGCTCTACGATGTCGTTATTTTCGACAAACACACCACGAAGCGTCTGCCGGCCGGGAGTTTCGTGTTTCTGGGAGCCATTCCCGAGGGACAGGGCATCAAGGTCGTCGGGGAGAACAAGAACGACACGCTCCAGTGGTGGGACGAAACCCACCCGGTGCTGCGCAGCGTCACGCTCGATTACGTCTTCGCCAGCCGCGGCCTGATCGTCGAGGTTCCGCCCGAGACGCAAAAACTCGCCGAAGGGCGCAAGGGCCCGGTGCTGTTTCGCTTCTCGCGCCAGGGGCGCAACTTCCTCGTGCTGACGTTCGCGATCGAACAGAGTACGTGGTGGAACAAGATCAGTTTCCCCAAGTTCGTGCAGAACGTCGTGTTGTTCATGGGCCACGCCGCCGCCGTGTCCGGCTCGGACGTGGTGCATCCCGGCGATCCGCTGCGCATACCGCTGCCCACCGGCCGGGACTCGACCACGGTCGTTTGCCCCGACGGCCGCCGGGTTTCCGTGCGGGCGGGCTCCGGCGGCATGGCACGCTTCGCCGAGACAGAGCAAGTGGGAATCTATCGGGCCGATCCGGGAGTTTCCGACCGCGATCGCTTCGCGGTCAACCTGGAGAGCCCGGACGAAAGCGACATCACGCCCCGCTCGACGTTCGAGGTCGGCGGAACCACGCGTATCGAGGTCGGTCAAGCCATCGGCACGTCAACGCCCGAAGTCTGGCGCTGGTTCATCGGCGCCGCGCTGCTGCTCGCGTTCGTCGAGTGGTACATCTACAACAAGCGCGTGATGATCTGAACCCGGTCCGGCCGCTGTCTCCCCCAGACACCCCTTGCGCGTGCGAATCGCCCGGTTGCCAAAGCCCACGGCATGACTTAGCCTTGTGCCGGTCAAACGCCCGCAATCTACGGTCAGGAGCGTCATGAGCCAGCAGCAGATTCAACCCGGACAGCGCATCCGCGTTCGCCACGAAATCGATCGGCGCGAAGGGAATTGGGTGCAGGAAGTCGAAGGTGTCGTGCTCGCCGCCCGCCCGGAGAAGACCGGCAGTTGGTTCGCCCACGGCAAAGACGACAAGCTCTGGATCAGCCGCGTCCGCCTCCAGAAAGACGACGGCGAAATCACCACGATCGCGATCGCACCCGACACGCGCATCGAACTGCTCGACACGCCGGAATCCCCCTGAGACCGGGCACCCGCCCCCGCGCCTGGGTCCGGGCATTCCTAAAGGCGATGTCCTCCCACAGCCGATAAGAAAAACGCACCCTTCCTCGCGTTTTTCGGTCTGGGAGGCTTTCCATGACGACGCAGGCCATGCCGGGCACAGCAATCCAACCACCTCCGATTCCCCTGGGTAGCGAGGCACGCAGGCGCACGGAACTGCGTTTTGCCCACCGCGTCCCCTGTCGCGTACGCACGCGCGAGGGCCACACGAAGGCGGCGTTGAGCGTAATCGGCCAGACCGTGAACCTGTCGGCGCGCGGCGTCGCCGTCCAGGTGGGGCATCCGATCCGCGTGGGCCTGCCCGTGGAAGTCCTGCTGCCCCACCTCGACGGCGAACCGATGCGTGTGACCGGGCGGGTTGTTCACAGTCGCCGCGTCGTGAGCGGTACGTTCGAGATCGGCATCTCGATCGAGTCCGATACCTGAGTGGATCGCAGCTCTCCCGCTCGCTTCGCGGGCCACCCTTTCTGCTGCAGGCCCCCCTCTCCTCCCGACTGGGTCCGGACGCTCCGACCGAATTGGGGCCGCCCGGACACGTCCTATAATATCAGCCATCCGTGTGCGCCCCTGCCGGGCAGTGGTCAAGCATGTTGTGCGAAAAGATTGCGGTTGCGATAAACAATTCCCTTGACTTACTGGCGGAGAGGGCCTATATTGCAGTTCAAGTTGCAGCAGTTCTGTACATTGGGAGTGGATACTCGCACTGCCGAGGAGGAGAGAGAGAATCATGTCCATCCGTCTTGCCACGCGTATTGGGATGTCCGGACTGGCGTTGCTTTGCTGCCTCACGTTCGTGGGCACAGTGCAGGCTGACATGCCGGACGTCGTTTTCGAAGTCACCGCCGACGCGGGGCCGATCAGCGTCACGATTCCCATTCTCGCGGAATGGGGAACGTATGATCCGGCGACGCAGACCTGGACGTTCAACCTCGCGGATTCGATGGATTTCGAATACGAGGACGGCACGATCCTGGGAACGCTCTCGCAGTTCGATGTGATGATCCGGGAAGACCCCGAGGTGAACCTCAACTTCGCGGTGCAGTCCGGCTCGTCCGCGACGCACTTCCACATCGCGTCGGAGCTCTTCACGTTCGCCCCGATCACGAACCCGATCGGTACCGCCTCGGCGGCCATGACGGTTTCGGATCAGGACGGCACGGGAGCCCAGCTTCTGGGTGCCGGCCCGAACGGCGGCGCCTATCTGGCCCAGTACAACGGCTGGGCAGGTGATCCGATCAACGGCCCGAGTGGCACGACCTTCCATGAGGGTATTGTCGAAATCGATGCTGATCCGTTCCTGTCCGCCGACGATTCAACTAACCAGGACTGGACCGCGATCGGCGAGACCGTCGAAAGCATGAGCGCGCTTATCAGCTTCGATCTGACGGCGAACGACCTCGCCAGTGGCACGAGCCACTTCGAGATCGTACCTGAGCCCGCGTCGATCGGCCTGCTGGCCCTTGGCGCGTTCGCCCTGCTTCGGCGGCGCTAGTAGAATGCTGCATCTGCTGCCCCCTGCCAGAAGGCGGGGCCGCGCCTTGTGCGGGCCTCAGCCGCTGTGGCGCAGGGGGCGGCCGGCGGGCCAATGTGCGTTGTTCTCGTCGAGCACGCCGTTGGGCAAGCGAAGCGCGGACGAGCGTCTGGCCCGCTGAATACCCGTGCTGTTCGGACGCCCCGCGAGTTCGTCGCGGCCGAGCAGTACCCGAGAGCTTTTTGCGAGCTAGCGCGGTCGGAGGGTTTCGGATCGCGATTGGCCGATAGAAGCGTTAACTGACGAGGGCGTGCAGCCCGGCGTGCCCTTCGGGAGAGGAGAGAAACCATGGACAAAGCGCGGATACCCCGGGTATCGCGGGCACTTGTTTTGGGGGCGGTGCTGCTATCGATCAGCTCGCTGGCTTTCGCAGGTAGTGTGTCGGAGACCTTCTTCCGCATCGATGTGGACAACGGTGTGGAAAGCGCGAGTTTCGAGGTCGCTTCCGACAGCCCGTTCGTGAATTACGATCCGGGCACAGACACCTGGTCCTGGAACAGTGCGGGGCAATTCATCGACCTCGGCAACGTGGCCTCGCTCGACCAGGCCAACCTGATGGTCATCGGCGATCCCCAGATTTCCATGGGTTTCGCGCTGACCGCCGGGGCGCTCGACACGACGGTCACCATCACAAGCGCCGTGCTGAGCTTCACGCCGTTCGGCAATGCCTCGGGCGTTGCGTCCACGGCGATGACCGTCACCGACAACAACGCCAACGGCGCGCAGCTCACCGGTATCGGTGGCAGCGGCAGCGCCTACCTGGCGACGTATAACACGCCTCCGGGCACGCTCTTCAGCGAGCTGATCGGTGCCATTACGGTCGGCCCGGGCAGCTCCGGAAGCGCGAACCAGAACACCGGCGGCTTCGTCCCGATTTCCGGGACCGTGTCGAACATGGTGGCCCAGTATACGTTTGTCATCAGCGCCGGTGACCAGGCGAGCGGTACGAGCAATTTCGTGATCGTTCCCGAGCCGGCCTCGATGGCGATGTTGGTGGTCGCAGGGTTGGTTCTCTGCCGCCGCCGGTAGCTTGGACGCTGTACAACGAAACCCGCGCGGCGGCGGCCCTGAAGTATCCCGCCTCGCGCGGGTCGTTCGTAACCGGCTGCGGGTTCGATGCAAGGATCGAACCTGTCCGAAGGGGAGCTTCATGAAGCAGGCACACTATCAGGAAGGCGTTGCGCAGCTTCGCCGCAGTACCGTTGCCCTGTTGGTCATCGCAGCGCTGGGTACGTTCCTGCCGGGCGCTACGGCCGGTATATCCTCTACCGTCTTCGCGATCACGGCGACGAACGATTCCGGAAGCAGCTCATACAGCGTCGACTTCTCGTCGGGAACCTGGGATCCGGTTGCCGGTGACTACACGTGGTCGCTCGGTGGCCCCATGGACCTCGTGGACGACGCCGACCCTGGCATCGTCGTAGCGTCGCTCAGCAGCGCCACTTTGGTCATCCATACGAAGCCAACGCCCGAAATCACACTGAACCTGGGCGTCAGCGCCGGTGACTCGAACACCTACTTCTACGTGGATTCCGCGGTCGTCGATTTCTCCACCATCCCTGCGGCAGCGGCTGAGGGGCGCTTTTCCGCAGGGGCCCAGATCTGGGATACCGGATTCGACGGCGCTTACCTGGTCGGCGCCGACGGCAGTGGCGTCGGTGCTTTCCAGTCGTACTACAACGGCACCGCCCCTTCGGGGACGCGGTTCAGCCACCTGGTTGGTGCGATCGTCGTCGGCAACGGCGGCAGCGGAAGCGCTTCGCAGGCGTTTCCTTCCGTCGGCTACGCCGCGATCGGCGCGAACCTGAACGACATCAGTACGCACGGCGCATTCGTCGTCTCCGGAGGAGACCGCATGGTCGGCAGCATGTCGTTCGGAATCGTTCCCGAGCCATCGACCTCGTTTATGGTTTTGTGCTTGGGGGCCTTTTGGGTTTTCCGCGGGCAAGACCGTCGCCGATAATACGGGCGGCTTCGTTTGAGAGCCGAAGCCAGCCCGGCCGGAAAGCGCGTTGCGAGTAGTTTGATTGATGCGAGAGCGCGTGCGGCGCAAGGAGGAAAGCCGTGGGAGTCACTACGAGAATTCTGGGGGGGCAGGTTGTATTGCTTGGCTTGGCCGTCTCAGTCTTCGCAGCCGGGTCGATGACTGCGCTGGCTTCCGGCTTCGATCTGGTTCCCAACATCACGATCGCGGTTGATGCCTCGAATGCCGTGGGACACGGGCGCGTCGTCGTGGGCGGAAACGCCGGTGAATGGGATCCCAATACCGCGACGTTCTCCTGGCTGCTCGACCAGCCCATCGATATCCTCGACGAGAACACGCTCGAACCGATCGGAACCCTGCTCAGCGCGCAGGTTGTAACCCACCTGGAAAACGACTTCCGTATCGAGGTCAATCTCGGCATCGTCTCGCACGAGAGTACGACCGTATTCAACATCGCGTCTCCCCTCGTGAGTACCGGCGGGACCGAGACGGATTTTTCGGTCGGACGCTGCTACGCGAGCATCACGCTGACGGACCTCGGAGGCGACGGGGCCAGCCTGGTTGGATACGGCGAATACGGCATCGGTGCCTTTCAGGCTTTCTACGACGGGTATCAGGAGAGTGGCACGCGGTTCTCGCACCTCCTGGGCACGATCGAAACCGACAACGGCGGCACGGCCACCGGCTCGCAAGCGTACCCGCAGTTCGGCTTTGCCCCCATCGGCACCGACGTGTACGATATGAGTACGAGGCTGGCATTCACCATCACGCCACACGACCTGGTTTACGCCACCACCAGGTTCGAGATTTCCATGCTCGACCCCTGTTACGGCGACATCAATCAAGACTGGCGGGTGGACATCAGCGATCTCGCCGTCTTGCTGGGAGCATACGACACCAGCGTGAACGATCCGGGATTCAACCCCGCGGCGGATCTCAACGAGGACGGGATCGTCGACGTTTCGGATGTTTCCGAGTTGCTCAGCGTGTACGGGACTCCGTGCTACTGATGGACGCCGGCCACCGGACGCCGGCAAGGGCAGCTTGTCATCCCCGAACGCGCAACCCCAGCCCAGCGAGCCGTTGTGGCAATCATGGCTGACAAGATGTGCGCACAGAGCCTGTTCGAAAAGCGAGTTCTTCCAGGAACATGTGAATCTTCCAGCGGAGCGGCCTCGGCGCTGTTCGCGCCGGGGCGGACATACGTGGGACTGGCGTTGATCCTCACAGCACTCGCGGTGCCAGCAGGTGCCGCGCTAGACGACGGGCTCACACAAACCCTGCTTCGAGCCGAGCCACTCGTGCTTGCCGTGGCGGAGGTCGGACCGGAGATCGATGTCGGGCTCATCACGGACGTCGAGGCCGCCGACTTCGATGGCGACGGACGCACGGATCTCGCCGTCGCCTGGTTCCTGACCGACTCGCAAAACAACGACACGCGGCAGCGCTATCTGACCTTCTTTTTCGGAACGGGGACGCACGACTTCGTGCGCGGTCCCGATATCGACCTGTATGTGCCTTATCCGTACATTGACGAGTTGTCGGTCTTTCGGTACGGCTGCTCCGAGATCGGCGTCGGCGATTTCGATGGTGACGGGGATCCCGACCTGGCCGTCCTGCCCTACTTCGGTGACGAGGTCTGGTTCGTGGAGAACCTCGGCGGTCGCCAGTTTGCCCCCTATCTCAAGTATCCGTTCGGCATCAACACCAATGGCAACCCGATTACGCCACCGGAAGCTCTGGCGGCGGACTTCGACGGCGACGGACGTGACGATCTCGTGTACATCGCCGACCCGATCCAGCAATTCCAAGGTGACGTCATACACTTCTGGAAGACTAACAGCACGATCGCCAGCATGCACCGCACGACCTGGGAGGGGATTGACGGCGGTGTCCTCGTACAATGGATACGGGGACTGGCGATCGGCGACTTCGACGCAGATGGCCGCCCCGACCTCTGCTTCTCCGGTTCGGTCAACCCGCCCTACGAAGACGACCCGGTACTGGTCGTCTGGCACGACTTCGATGCCAGCGCGGGTGAGTTTGCCGTGGAATTGACGTACCCGGGCTTCCTGTGTTCGGACGTCCTCGCCTTCGCCCCCGACGCCGCCTGCCCTCCCGGGCTGGTGCTGACCGACCTCGACGCGACGCAGATGGCGTTCTGGCGACACGATTGCGACGGCGGCGTATCGTTTACGGAATTCGCCGAGGAATCCGGCTACGCGGGGTATGCCGAGAACTATGGCATGGCAGGAGTCCTGGCCGACATCGATGGCGATGGGGACCTTGACCTGATTACGCGCCAGAAGGTCGGGACCATCGCGGCCAAACAACAGGTCGAGGTCACGCTCAGTGACCTCGACGGCCAGGTCTGGACTCGGGTTGATCCCTCCCCCGTCAGCAGCCGGGGGTTCTACAACGACGATACGCTCGAAATCCTGCGGCCGCGCGCGATCGCCGTTGCGGACCTGTTCGGCAACACGCTGCCGGAAATCGTCGCCGGCTTCGGCATCTCACCCGCTCCGGCGAACGGTGCGTTGCGGGGCGACGACGACACGCTCATCCTCCCCCTGGTCATCTGGCGCAACAGCTGCGAGGGGGATATCAACCGCGACGGTCTGACCGACATTGCCGACATCGCCGCCGTCATCGTGGCGATCAATACCGGGGAGTACTACCCCGATGCCGACCTGAACAAGGACGGTGCCGTCGATCTTGCCGATCTGAATCTCGTGCTCGTTGACTATGGGTGCGACTGCTGCGGCGGCATTGACCCCGACCCCCGTTAGCATGTCCTCGTATCGTCAGGCGGCGGCTTCGGCTGTCCGCCTCCCCCCTGTCACTGACGGGAAGCCCGCGTCGTCCCGCCCGGCGCGCAGGCGTTAACGGAAGACTCAACCGGGTAGTGGAACGTTGCGCTGCGTGCGCGGGAGCCGCCGCGAACGACCGGCTATTGCCCACGGCCGCAGCACTGCTTGTATTTCTTGCCCGAGCCGCACGGACACGGCGCATTGCGACCGATTTTCGGCTTCTCGCGGCGGATGGTCTGGACCGCCCCGCCCTCCCCCTGCTTGCGCATCGCGGCGTCGTGGTCTTCCGAGGAGAACCCCACGTTGGTGGCGTCGGCGTGCTGCGCGGTCATGCCCGCGTAGGCCGCTTCTCCCGCCGCCGTCTCGGCCTCTTCGCTCTCCAGCTCGGGGCGCACGGTGACCTCGACCTTGAAGATCAGGTCGGTCACGCGCTCGCGGATGCTGGCGAGCGTCTCGTTGAACAGCCGCGTGCCCTCGCGCTTGTACTCGATCTTGGGATCCTGCTCGGCGTAGCCCCGCAGCCCGATGCCGCTGCGCAGCAGGTCCATCGCGTACATGTGGTCCTTCCACACGGCGTCGAACGTGGTCAGCAGCACCATCCGCTCGAGCTGCGTCAGCTCGTAACGCAGCATCTCGTAGCCGCAGCGGCGCAACTGCTCGCGCAGGTTCGGCCCCGGCTCGACCGGGTGCATCTCCAGCACGCTGCCGAAACGCTGGCGGGCCCACTGCACGACCTCCTCGCCCGGATGTTCGGCGATCGCCCGGTCGATCTCCTCGTCCAGCTTGCCGTTGCGCAGGTACTCCGCGTTCAGGTTGCACAACTCCTCGTAGACCTGCTGCGGTTCCTTGCCGGCGAAGTGCTCGTAGGTCCAGCCCGCGCCGTACTTGCGGTTCACCCACCGGGCGACGATCTCGTAGACGGCGTTGGCGTTCTGGCCGCCGCGTTCGAGCGCGTAGGCGACGATCGCGCCGGCCGGGTACTCGACCTCCCGCTTGCGATAGGCCTCGCGCATCCTGTCGCCGATGAGCTGCTGGGCCTCGTCGCGGGACGCACTGAGCAACTCCTCGACCGGCACTTCGACGCCGAATTTCTCGCGGGCCCATTGCGAGAGGCGCTGCCGCGGATAGGTCTTGCCGATGTACTGCTCGATCGGCGACAGATCGACCTCCTCGATCTTGCGGATCGCCGCCTCGACGATCTCGTCGCGCAGGTCGTTGGGTTCGGCCTCGCGCACCTGACGCTGCGTCAGCGTAATGCCGTACTGCGCGGCCCACGTGATGAACCCGCGCACGTCCCACTCGTCGGGGGGCTGCTCGGGGTCGATGTACTCGCCGAAGGTGCGCTGGATGGTTCCGCGGACCTCGTTGGCCGCCAGGTCGCGCACCTGTTCGCACGCCACGGCGAACTCGCTCGCGTCGATCCGGCCCGCTTCGATCGCGATCCCCAGGTTCTGGCCGACCCACTCGGCGATGCACTGGCCGGCGAACTGCGGGTCGTAGTAGCGATCGACGGCGTCGGCGACGGTCTCGTCGATCATCTCCCAGATCATCTCGCTCAGCTCGCGCCCCTCCAGCACGCGCTGGCGCATCGCGTAGAACGTCTTGCGCTGCTCGTCGGGAACCTCGTCATACTCGAGCAGGTTCTTGCGGATGCCGAAGTTGCGCTCCTCGACCTTCTTCTGGGCCCGCTCGATGCCCTTCGAAAGCGACTTGTGCTCGATCGGCACGCCCTCCTCCATCGCGTACCGGCTGAGCATCTTGAGCACCCACTCGCCCATGAACAGCCGCAGCAGGTCGTCGTCGAACGAAAGGAAGAACCGCGAGCTGCCCGGATCGCCCTGCCGCCCGCAACGACCGCGCAACTGGTTGTCGATCCGCCGGCTCTCGTGGCGCTCGGTGCCGACGACGTGCAGGCCGCCGATCCGGGCCACGCCCGGACCGAGCACGATGTCGGTCCCACGGCCGGCCATGTTGGTGGCGATGGTGACGTTGCCGTGCATGAACTTCTTCTTGCCGCGCGTGGCCTCGTGCTGCTGGCCGGCCTTGGCGACGATCTCCGCCTCGCGGGCGTGGTTCTTCGCGTTGAGCACCTCGTGCTCGACGCCGTAACGGCGGGTGAGCAGATCGCTGAGCTTTTCCGAGTTCTCGACCGAGACGGTGCCGACCAGCACCGGCCGCCCGCCGACGTTGTCGCCCGCCAGATGCAGGTAGGCCCGGCGCAGGGCCTGTTCGTCCCCCTGGCCCTCGTCGAAGTCGCGCAGGGCCTGCTCGACGATCTCCAGCGACTTGCGGGCCTCGTCGTTGTCGGCTTCCTCCTTGACCTTGATCCGCAACAGCCGGCGGGCCTGTTTGAGCATGTCGTAGAGCGACCACGGATCGGCCGGGAACCCTTCGTGGCTGTACGAGCGGATCTCCTCGACGATCGCGTCGAACTTGCTGCCGACCGACTTGTAGATCTTGTCGTTGTAGTCGATGCGGCGGATCGGCTTGTTCGTGGGAATGGCGATGACTTCGAGCTTGTAGATCTTCATGAACTCGTCGGCTTCGGTCATCGCCGTACCGGTCATGCCGGCGAGCTGCTTGTAGAGCTTGAACAGGTTTTGCAGGGTGATGGTGGCGAGCGTCTGCGACTCCTGCTTGATCGTGACGCGCTCCTTGGCCTCGACCGCCTGGTGCAGCCCGTCGGACCACTGCCGCCCGTGCATCAGCCGCCCGGTGAACTCGTCCACGATGATGACCTGGCCGTCCTGCACGACGTAGTCCTTGTCGCGCTGGTAGGCGATGTGGGCCCGCAACGCGTTGTCGATGTAGTGCGGCCAGTTCATGTTCTTGCTGTCGTAGAACGTGCCGATGCCCAGCTCCTGCTGGGCCGCCTTGGCACCGTGCTCGGTCATGTGGACCGACTTGCGGTCGAGCTCGACCACGAAATACTGCGTGTGGCCGATCGCCTCGGCTTCGTCCGAGGACAACCAGAACGGATCGGTGCGGAACTTCTTGATTCCGTCCTTGAACTTCGCGTCAGACTGGACCTGCGGCGGCGCGTTCTTTTCGATCTCGTCGATGCGGGCCGCCATTTCGCGGTTGGCCTGCTCCTGCTTGCGGATCAGCGAACGGGCGATGTTGTCGGCGACCTGGTAGTTGCGGATGTCGTCGTGGGCCGGGCCCGAGATGATCAGCGGCGTGCGGGCCTCGTCGATCAGCACCGAGTCCACCTCGTCCACCACCGTGAAATCGAGCGGCCCCTGTACCTGGTCGCGCAGGCTCAGCTTCATGTTGTCGCGCAGGTAGTCGAAGCCGAACTCGCTGTTGGTGCCGTAGGTGATGTCGCAGGCGTAGGCCTCCTGGCGAACCCGGGCCCCGGGACCGTAGGAGTCCATGTCCGACGTGATGTAGCCGACGCTCACGCCCAGCAGCTCGAAGATCGGCCGGCAGAACTCGGCGTCGCGCTTCACGAGATAGTCGTTGACGGTGACCATGTGGACCCGCAGGCCCTGGAGCACCTTCATGTAGTTGGCCATGTAGCAGACGATCGTCTTGCCTTCGCCGGTCCGCATCTCGGCCACGTTGCAGTCTTCGAGCACCTTGCCGCCGATGAGCTGGCATTCGAACTGCCGGTGCTCGCGCGCCCGGCGCGAGGCCTCGCGCACGCAGGCATACGCCTCCGGGCGGATCGAATCGAGCGCCTCCCCGTCGGCCAGCCGCTTGCGAAACTCGGCGGTCTTGGCCCGCAGCGCGTCGTCGCTCAGGGCCCGCACCCGCTCTTCGAGCGGGTCGATCTCCGCCCGGACCATGTTGCGCAGGTTGATGACCACCCGATCGTTGCGGCTGGGCATGAACTTGAAGATCAGCCATCCGATGTAGACCAGGTAGAGCAGGCCGATGACCGAAAGGACGATCGCGAGGCGATCACGGGTCGCCCACGGCATGGCCTCGAACTGACCGCGGAAGACCATCAGCGCGACGACGATCAGCACGACCACGGTCATCAGGCCGGCGCCGGCCACCCGCAGCCGTGCGTTGCGCAGGTTGTGCCAGAAAATCGTCGAGGGGCGCGTGGTGTCACGCAGGATATCGTGGTCGCCCTGGCTCAGCAGCGAAATCATTGCGGCGTGTTCTCCCTAACGTCCCCGACTACCGTCCGCGCTTCGATGACACGGGCCCCGCAGCGGCGATCCCGCGGCGGGTCTGGCCGAAACCGTATTCGGAACCCGGCCGGCAGGCTTCGGCCCCGGACGGTTCCGGGGCGGCCCGGCGGGGGGAGCAGGTTCATCCCTTCGCGCGTTCGAGATACTCGCCGCTGCGCGTGTCCACACGCACCACCTCGCCGGTGTCGATGAACGGCGGTACCTTGATCCGCAAGCCGGTTTCCAGGATCGCGTCCTTGTTCTGGTTGGTCGCGGTCGCGCCCTTGACCACCGGCGACGTTTCCGCCACGGCCAGCTCGACGACGTTGGGCAGCTCGGCCATGACGATCTTGCCCTCTACGGCTCCGCACGTAATCGTCTCGTTGCCCTTGAGATACAGATGCGCGTCGCCCATCACGTCCTGCGAGACGTGTATCTGGTCGTAGGTTTCCTGATCCATCAACACGTAGTCGTTACCGTCGCGGTAGAGGTATTCATACGGACGCGTATCGAGAAACGGCGTCTCGACGCGGTCGTTGACGTTGAAGCGCATGTCGATCATGTTGCCCGACTTCACCGAGCGCAGCTTGGTCTGCATGTAGCTGCCCTTGTTGCCCTTGGCAACGTGGCGGGACTCGTGCACCGTGTACAGCTCGCCGTCCAGCGAAATCAACTTCCCTTTGCGCAACTCAATGGCCTTCATCATGCCGATCTGCTCCCGGACTCTCGATCTCCCGGCGCGAACCCACCCCGCCCCCCGCGGCTCCAGACCACGGCGGATTCGGCCGCCTCTTGCGATTCCTCGCAGGATAGTACCACGTTTCCGCCGCAGCGGCGACCGCTCGGAGATTCCTCGGGGAACGGGGCTCGCACGGCGAGGATGCGGCCGTTACACCCGCAACTGGCTGACGTGGGGCACGAAGATGGGACGCTTCGGGGGCGCCTCGGGCGCAGTGGCCCAGAGCGTCCCCTCACGCTATCCGCCCGCGATTTGCCCGTTTCCCCTTGATGATGGCTCAGCGCCGGCGGCCACCGCGTCGAACCGCACGATGCGGTTGTGCCGTAGCCCCTCCCGCTTTCTTGGCCCCGGGAGCGGGATGCGGCCTGACGGCCTTCTTGGGCCCAGCGCCGGCCTTGGGATGCGGCCCCGTTTTCTTGACGCCCTTGGGACCAACCGCCGATTGGCCGTGTTTACGGACCGCGGCCCGGTGCACGCGGGCCGCGTGTCTCCGCCGGTGGTTCTGGTATCGCCACGAGCGGTGCAGGTAGTACCGCTTCCAGGAATGAACGACCGGCACCAGATGGGGAAAACGCGCCGGGTAGCGCGCCACGTACGTCGTGACCGCTTCCACGTCGCTGAGGTCATCGACCGCGGCCCGCAACGCGGCAATCTCATCGGCGTAACGTTCGTCCGCCGAGAGTCGATCGAGCACGGCATCGAGCGCCGTGGCGTCCGCCAGTGCGGCCAGCGCCTCGGCATCGTCGCTCTGTGAAGCGCTGATACCCGCCTCCGTATCCGCCCGTGCGATGGCGTTCTCAAGCTCGGAAAGACTGATCTTGCCATCCCCGTCCGCGTCGCACTTCTGCCACGACACCACCAGGAGTACGTCCATCAGTTGGCGTCCCGCCGACAGTTCTTCGCGATCGATCACGCGGTCGTGGTTGCGATCGAGATAGCGCATCGCACACGCTGCCGGCGCGGTCGGGGACGAACCGTTGACGGAATCCTCGGCCAGCACATTGCCGGCCAGAAACACCACCATCACAAAAACAATCGCGTGGGCCAGTACAGCGGTTTTCATGAGCAACCTCCGTCAGTCGAGTCGTCGGAGCCCCCGGCTTCCGGACACGCGGGCCGGCGACCCCGGCCCCGAGCGCCGAGCCGGCCCCGACGCAGCATGCTGGATTCATCGGCGCTTGCCGGAGCCCTGTAGAGAACGGTCCGCAGATGGTTCTATTCACCAGCAGGACCGGGGAATCGGGGTGGTCACGAGCCGTCCGAGAAGATGTGGCGTCGCCCGCAGGCGGGCGAACGACTCGAAGCGTCGGACCGCCCGGCGGGACGCCGGTCCGCGATTGGGTTTTGGAAAGCGCGCGGCTATCATATTGTTGAGATTCCGCGGGCAGGGCCCGCGCTACGGGGATGGGTGGACAGGCGGATTGGTGGGCGTTGCCCACCGCCCGGGGGGACGGGCGGCCTGCCGTCTTTGCATAAGGAAACCAGTGAATCGCGATCAGCTTATTCGTCAGGAAGCCGCTGGCGCCGGAGCCCTCGCCCAATCACACGCTTCCCCCGTGGTTCCACGCAGGCGGTGGTCGGTGTGCCCCCCTTCCGCCACGGCCATCCCGGGGCGCTGCTGGCTCGATGGCCGCGGCGCGATCCTGGCAATCATCGCGCTGCTGCTCGTGCGCCTCGTTCTTATCGGCTGGGCGGCGCTTATTCCCGAAGAGGCGTATTACTGGATGTACAGCATGCACCCGGCGCTGGGTTATCTCGACCATCCGCCGATGGTCGCCTGGCTGATCTCGGGCGGCACGTTCCTGTTCGGTTACACCGAGCTGGGTGTGCGGCTCGGCACCTGGGTGCTGTCCGCAGGATCGGCGTGGCTGTGTTTCCGTCTCGCCGCGGACTGGTACGGCAAGCGGGCCGGCATCACGGCGGCACTGTTGTACGCGCTGGCACCCGTGTTCTGCGGCACCGGTTTCGTCGCGACGCCGGACGCACCACTGATCTTCTTCTGGCTCGCTGCACTGGTGGCGATCACCCGCGCCTGGCGGCGCGATTCGCTGGGCTGGTGGATCCTGGCGGGACTGGCGGTTGGCGCCGCGTTCTTGTCCAAATATCCGGCGGCTTTCCTGGTTCCCTCCACATTCCTGTTCCTCGTGTCGAGCAAGCGCGGGCGGCAAATGCTCGTCAGACCCGGCCCGTGGCTGGCGATCATCCTCGCGCTGGCGGTTGCATCACCCGTGATCTGGTGGAATGCTCAACACGAGTGGATTTCGTTTCGCTTCCAGTTTCTGCGACGGGCCGGCGAACACGGCCACCTCTCACCGATGAAAACGCTCTCGTGGATCGGGGCCCAGTTCGCTGTGGTTTCCCCCCTGATCTTCGCAGCGCTGGCCAGCGCCTGCTGGATCGCAGTGCGGCGTTTCCGACAGGACACGACGGGACGCTGGCGTCTCGCCGCCTGCTTCGCACTGCCGTGGCTGGCCGTGTGCGTCTGGCACGGGCTCTTCACGGAAGTCAAGATCAACTGGCCATTGCCGGCCTACCTGAGCCTGCTGCCCGTCACTGCGGTCGTGCTGCGCAAGCCGGGGTTGTTTCTGTTTCGCGGCGTTTCGCGCGCGTTTCACTGGCAGACACTCGCGCGTTACACCGTTGGTATGGTGGCGATCGACACGATCATTCTCTTGTACATCTCGATCCCCATTCCAGGCACGCCGCGGCCGGCGCTGATGGCCCCCTGGGCCGGTCTCGGCGAAGCGACCGAAGCCGCTGAAGACAGCTTCGAGAGCCGTGTCGGGCATGAACCGTTCATTCTCGTGGACGGCAAGTACAAGCTCGCCAGTGAGCTGGCTTTCTACATGCGCGATCCAGATCAGTCGGTTGGCGACTGGAACGAAGTCATCCCGATCGAAGCGGCCATCGGCGGCGGACTGAACTACATGAACTGGCATTCGTCGCAAGAGCTGCTCGGACGAGATGCGATCATGATCGCCAAGGACTTGAATCCCCGCAAGCTCGCTGTTCTCAGGGAGTGTTTCAGCCAGGTCGGCGAGCCGGAACCCCTGTACGCACACCGCAGTGGCTGGCGCGGACAACAGAAGTACTGGCTGATCGCCTGCCGCGAGTTTCGCGGTCTGCCCGAAACCGGCGAGCGGTGATCGAACCATGTGGCAAAGACTGCAAACGCTCAAACCCGCCGCTACCGCCCGCGTCCAGGTCGCCGTCGCTGCGACGCTCTGGACCGTCGTCGGAGCCCTGCTGCTGTTCTTCGGCGTGCGCTGGAGCCTGGGGGGCACCAGTCGATACGCAATTCTGCTGCTGGCGCTCGCGATCGGCGCCGGGATCGCCAAGGAGCGGCTCGTTCTTCAGAAAGCGGCGCGGCGAATCACCGACCGCATCCGCAGCCGCGGCGACGGCCGGTGTGTCTGCGGGTTCGTTTCCTGGAAGACGTGGATCCTGGTCGGACTGATGGCCGGTACCGGACGGGCACTGCGCGGCGGGCTCCTGCCACGCCCCATCGTCGGTTTGATCTACGCCGGCATCGGGGCCGCGCTGCTGCTGGCCGCCCGGGGGCTGTGGATGCAGTGGCGGACCTTCGAACCCATCCGTCCGGGAGCCGGTGAGGGCTGACGCGCCACGCGCAGCCGGGAGAACACAACCGCCTATCGGTCACGAAAACCAGGATGCGTACCCTGCCTTCGATCGCATCCCGGACCCTCAGGCAGGCCTTTTTGCAGGAAACAGAACCCAGCGGCAATATCGGGCCCCGATCGACGTTATTCTTTGCAGGTGTACGCATGGTCAGTCGGATTCACTCGGACACTTCCTCGAGGGAGGCACGAAATGTTGATGAAAACGCTGTCAGTCGCGGCTGTTGCGCTGTGTGGGTTGATCACGGCTCCCTCCCAGGCCCTGGCGGACCAGCCCGATATCACCGTCGAATGGGCGTTCGTGGACAACAGCGCCGGATGGGCCGACCCCGACTTTCCCGAGGACGTCGTGACCATTGACATCATCGTGCATGTGAGCGGAGATTGCACGGAGGAGAACGACTGGACATCAGCGACCTTCCAGACACTCCTCAACGGCGCCACACTGTATCACCACCCCTACGACACCGACATGATGCTGCCACCGGCTCCGGAACTGTTCGCCGAGCATCCCGGGCTGGAGTTCACGTCGTATGTCTGTTCCGCCGACACCGACCTGTCCGACAGCGCAGCGCCGCCCCTGTGGCACTGGATCGTCAAAGACTCCGCGCATGATTTTGTATTGGGCTGGATCGACGGCATCAATACCGGAAACGGAACCTACGCGATCGCGCGTATCAGCCTTCTCCCGTGCCGCGACACCGCCGACTGGTGGCCGGAAGTCATCCTGAACGACTCCTGCGGCGGGCAGTACGATGAGTTCATGTTTCTGCACCCCCGTCCCTGTCCCGGCGACCTGAACGGAGACGGCGCCGTCGACCTGGCTGATCTCGGGGTTCTGCTGGCGTCCTACGGAATCGACAACGGCGGTGACGAAGACTGCGACGGCGATACCGACCTGAGCGACCTCAGCGATCTGCTTGCCAACTACGGATGCGAGCCCTGACCACCGCGGCAACCGAACAAAGGGGCAAGGCCCAGGCGCGACGCGGGCTCCCAGGCACCCGTGCGGGCATCCCGGACACGGGCCGCGGCCTTTCACTGGGCGAGCGCATCGGCCTGGAAACGGTTTCCGGACATCTGTCGGACCCTGGCCGCAGGCGACCAACGGCTCCCCGCAACCGCGCCATGCGAACAGACGTGGTCTCGGAATGTGACCGCTTGCCTCCTGCGGCGGGTCCTGTTTCTGAAACAGTACGCTAACCGGCTACCTTGCGAATCGCGGCCTCGAGCTGGCCGGGGTTGCGTTCCTGGAGCTCGTAGCGAACCCGCACGGCCGGCTTGTTGATCTTGAGCATCCGGCCCAGGTCGATCGGCGTGCCGATCAGCACCAGGTCGCAGTCGGTCGCGTTGATCGTCTGCTCCAGCTCGCGCATCTGCACGTCGCCATAGCCCATCGCCGGCAGCACCTCCGTGCAGTGCGGATATTTCTCGAAGGTCGCCTTGATCGACCCGACCGCGAACGGCCGCGCATCGACCAACTCCGCGGCGCCGTGGTCCCTGGCGGCGACGTACGCCGCCCCGTAGGGCATTTCGCCGTGCGTAACCGTGGGGCCGTCCTCGATGCAGAGCACGCGCTTGCCGCGGATCGATTCGGCGTTCTCGATCGTCAGCGGCGAGTCGCACTCGATCACCGTCGCGCCGGGATTGACCTCGGCGACGTTGCGCAAGACGGTCTTGATGCCCTCGGCCGGGGCGGTATCCATCTTGTTGACGATGACGACGTCGGCCATGCGCAGGTTGGTTTCGCCGGGATAGTACCGGACTTCGTGCCCGGCGCGGTGCGGATCGACGACGGTGATGTACAGGTCGGGCTTGTAGAACGGCATGTCGTTGTTGCCGCCGTCCCACAGGATGATTTCAGCTTCCTTCTCGGCCTCGGCGAGGATCTTGCCGTAATCGACACCCGCGTAGATGACGTTGCCGGCGACGATGTGCGGCTCGTACTCCTCGCGTTCTTCGATCGTACACTCGTAGCGGTCGAGGTCGGCCAGCTCGGCGAAGCGCTGACAGACCTGCTTGCGCAGATCGCCGTAAGGCATCGGGTGGCGGATCGCCGCGACCTTCCTGCCCATGTCGCGCAGGATCTTGACGACGGCGCGCGAGGTCTGGCTCTTGCCGCAGCCGGTACGGACGGCGGTAATGGCGATGACCGGCCGGTTGCTCTTGAGCATCGTGGCGTGGTGGCCGAGCAACTGGAAGTTGGCCCCGCAGGCCATCACGAGCGAGGCCTTGTGCATCACGGTTTCGTGCGGGAGGTCGGAATAGGCCAGCGTGCACAGATCGACGTCGTGGGTGGCGATCAGCTCGGGCAACTGCTCCTCGGCGTAAATCGGGATTCCTTCGGGATAGCGCGCGCCGGAAAGCTCCGGCGGATAGGTCCGGCCGTCGATGTCGGGAATCTGGGTGGCGGTAAAGCAGACCACCTCGTAGTTGGGATTGTCCCGCCAGTAGACGTTGAAATCGTGAAAATCCCGGCCGGCAGCCCCCATGATGATGACTCTACGAACCGACTTGCTCATGTCGTCCTCACAATCCGTATATTGTGGAAACGGGTGATCGATGCGACGCGCCGGCACTTCCAACATGCAAGCAGGCGCCGCGGGCGGAGGGTCGGAAGCCTCCGAGCACTCCACGATAGCGGGTCAGCACATGTGACTCAAGCTGCCGGCGCAGGTCCGAGCATGCGGGGGTCTCACCAACGGTTGCAGCAGGCACAAGCCATTGTGCGATGGCGGGTTGGGGCATGCGTCAGGCCCGCTGTGGGCACTTCCGACCTCGGGGGCCACGCTCGACCGGCGGGCCCTGCCGGTTGAAAACCGCTGCCACACAGGAACCGGCACAGACGCGGCGACGGGCCACTCCCTGTGCCGCGTTCCTCACGTTTCCACGCTATCAGCGATGCCGCAGGCGGTCGAGCGCGACGGCGGCGACGATGATCGCGCCGGTCACGATTTCCTGCACCCAGTTGTCCAGACCGAGCTTCGTGCAACCGTTGTCCACCACGGTCATGATAAGCGCGCCGATGATCGTGCCGAGGATCGATCCCTCGCCGCCGGCCAGGCTCGCCCCCCCGATCACCACGGCGGCGATCACCTTGAGCTCGTACCCGTCGGCCGTCGTCGGGTCGCCCATCGACAGGTACGAAAACTGGAGCAACGCCGCCAGCCCCGTACAGCCCACCGCGACCGCGTAGATCAGCAGCTTCGTCCGCGGCACGTTGATCCCGCACAGCCGCGCAGTCTGCTCGTTCGAACCAATGGCGAAGATGTGCCGCCCGAAACGCGTGTAGCGCAGCACGCCCGCCATCAGCAGCGCCAGGACCAGCAGAATCCACACGCCGGGAGCCATGATCGCCGCGATGCCGCCTTCGGCGTTGCCCATCAATCCCCGTATCCAGAACAGGTCAGCCGGATAGATCGGCTGGTTGTCGCCGATCCCCTTGGCCGCCCCGCGCAGCGCCCCCCACATGCCGAGCGTGACGATGAACGGCGACAGCGGCACCCGCTTGAGCGTCCACTCGTTGATCGCCAGAATGGCGCCGCCGGTCGCAGTACCCGCCAGAATCGCCCAGCCGGCGCCGATCGGCCCCCAGCTCCAGCCCGCGACGAAGATGCCCATCACCACGGCCGCCACGCGGCCCAGGTGGCCGATCACGATGGCACCGATCGCGACGCCGCAGGCGACCCCCGCGGCCACGCCGCCGGCTGCGGCCGCCAGCGGTCCGGCCCCGGACTTCAGCAGTAACGCGACGATCATCGTCCCCAACGCGATCCCAGAGCCGACCGAAAGGTCGATGCCACCCGAGATGATGATGAGCGTGGCACCGATCGCGGCGGTGCCGACCACGGCCGTTTGCAGCAGCATGAGCCGCTGGTTGTCCCACTTGACGAAGTCGTGCCCGTTCAGGACGGCAAACAGCGCCCACACGAACACGAGTCCGATCAAAGGCCCCAGACGACCGAGCAGCGCGGGAAGTCGCCCCCCGCCACGCGGTGCGGCGCCGGCTGGTGAGAGTTCGCTCATGGCTGACTTTCGGCTCCTGTGGCTTCGAGCATGATGCGGTGCTCGTCGAGCTCGGCCACGGGCCGGGCCGGGCCGAGCCGCCCGCGACACATGACCGCGATTCGATCGCACACGCCGAGCAGTTCCGGGAGATAGCTGCTGACCATCAGGACCGCCCGCGGCCGCCGAGCGCCGTCGCCCACCGCCAACTCGTCGATGAGCTGGTAGATCTGGGCCTTGGAGCCGACGTCGATACCACGCGTGGGCTCGTCGAGCAGCAGAACGTCCACGTCCGCGTGGAGCAGACGCGCCAACGCGACCTTCTGCTGGTTTCCGCCGGAAAGGGCGTCGGTGGCCTGACGCGGGGAGGTGCACTTGATCGCGAGCTTCTCGATCCACGGGCGCGCGGCGCGGTCCTGTCCGCCGGGTGTGACCAGCCCCGCCACCCCGAGGCCGCGCAGCCGTGGCAGCGTGAGGTTGTCGGCGATCGTCAGCGCGGTGGCCAACCCCTCGGCGGCACGGTTCTCGCTGACCATGCCGACGCCCTGGGCCCACCGCCGCGCGGGCGCGGCCGGGCCGACCAGCGCCCCCACGCGCACCGTGCCACGCGTGATCGGATCGAGCCCGAACACCGCCCGCAGCAGCTCCGTCCTCCCGGCCCCGACCAGACCCGCGATCCCCAGCACCTCACCCCGGCGAAGCTCGAGCGACGCCGCCAGCGGCATGGCCACCCCCGCCAGGTCGCGCACCGTCAGCACCACCTCTCCCGGCCGCCGCGGCGAACGCGGGTACAACTCGGTCACCTCGCGGCCGACCATCAGACGCACGATTTCGCTCACCGGCACGCTGCCCGTGCGACCGCCGCCGACGGAGCGCCCGTCGCGCAGCACCGTGAACCGGTCGGAAACGGCCATCACCTCTTCGAGTACGTGCGAAATGTAGATCACGGCGTGGCCCTCGTCGCGCAGCCGGCGAACGAGATCGAACAGGTGGCCGATGTCCTGTTGCGTCAGGCTGCTGGTCGGCTCGTCGAGCACGAGAACGCGGCAGCCGGTCGCCACCGAGCGGGCGATCTCGACAAGCTGCTGCTCGGCGATCGAAAGCCGACCGACGGGCACGTCGAGCGGCAGGTCGGGCCGGCCGATGAAACGCATCGCGTCCGCGGCCCGCCGGCGGACTTCGCGCCAGCGAATCAGCGGACCACGGGCGGGCTCGACGCCGAGCAGGATGTTTTCCATGACCGTAAGATGCGGCGCGAGCGAAAGCTCCTGGTAGATCATCGCTACGCCGGCGGCGCGTCCGTCCGCGGGGTCGCGCGGGCGGTAGGGACGCCCGTCGAGCCACATGCGGCCGGCATCGGGCTGATGCGCTCCCGAAAGCACCTTCATCAGCGTGCTCTTGCCGGCGCCGTTTTCACCGACCAGCGCCAGCACCTGGCCGGCGGCGACCTCCAGATCGACGCCCGCCAGCGCGATCGTGGCGCCGAACTGCTTGCGCACCCCCTCCATGCGCAGGCGGGGCCCGGCAGCGGCCGACAAAGCGGGATTCTCAGCGGGCATCGCAGCCCCTCCGCCAAGGCCGGTGCGCACCGCGCCCGACCTCGCACGCGCCGGCTACTCGATCAGGGGTTTGACCTCGGGATTGTTCATGTTTTCTCGGGTGACGACGACGACGCCGGTGTCGATCCGAGGCTCGACCGCCTTGCCATCGATGTGGGCCACGAGCGTCTTGACGGCCGTATAGCCCATCTTCCGCGGATTCTGCACGACCAGCGCGTCGATCTGCCCGCTGCGCAGGGCACCGACCAGCGGCGGCGAAGCGTCGAACCCGACGAACTTGATCTTGCCCGCCAGCCCCTCCTGCTGGAGCGCCAGCAGCATCCCCATCGTGGACGATTCGTTCGGGCAGAACACGCCGTCGGCGGCCCGGATTTCGTCGAGCATGTTGAGCGCTTTGGTCTTGGCCTCACCCGCCGTGGCGCCGGCGTAGCGGTTGTCCGCGATGACTTCGATGTCCGGGTGTCTGGCAATCGCTTCGAGGAAGCCGGCCTCGCGGTTGGTCGTGCTCGCCGAACCCACCATGTAGCGCAGCAGCACGACCTTGCCCTTGCCGCCGAGCAGCTCGGCGAGCTTTTCGCCGCCGAGGCGGCCGCCCTGCTCGTTGTCGGTCGCCACGAAGCTCACGAAGTCCCGGCCGACTTCCCCATCCAGGGCGGAATCGAAAATGACGACGGGAATGTGCTTCGCGCCCGCGGCGCGCACCGGCGCGATCAGCGCCTTGGAATCGAGCGGGGCCAGCGCAATCCCGGCGACCCCCTGGGAAACGAACTGCTGGACGACCTGGATCTGCTGGGCACGGTCGTTTTCCTTGAGTGGCCCCTTCCAGATGACCTCGACGCCCAGTTCCTTGCCGGCCTGCTGCGCCCCCGCTTCGACCGAACGCCAGAACACGTGCGTCGTGCCCTTGGGGATGACCGCAATGCGGCGGGCGGGCGGTTGGGCGGATTCCGCCACGGGCTTGGAGCCTTGCTCGCGCTCGCACGCCGACGCGAACAACAAACCGGCGGCCAAGAAAATCGGTAAAGCACGCTTCATGGTCTTCCTCCCGCAGCGTGAGTTCCTCGCGTCGATGCCGTCCCGGCCTGGCAGCGCCGCGCGGCCTTGTGGCTTTGTCCCAACTCCTCAGTCCGGTTTCCAGTCGGGCAGTCGGCCGGGGGTCCAGGGGGCGCCGGCCATTTCCATCTTCTGCTCGAGCGCCGCGAGATCGCCCACCAGCGTTCGCAGCGAAGCCAGCGCTTCGGCGAACTCCTCCGAGGCCCAGCGGTAGTTGTCGCGCTGCGTCTGCGTCGGCGGCGACGTCGTATACCACTGGCCCGAGACGATCTGCCCCACGCGGGCGCCGATCGAGGGCGGCGTCGGGGCGTTGCGTTTCGAGCGCGTCCGGTCGCCGTCGAGCTTCGTGACCAGCGTGTCGAGCCGCTGCCGGAGCACGTAGAGCTCGGAAAGCAGCTCGGGGTCGGCATCCGGCGTGTCCATGTACGCCCGGCGGAGGTACTTCAGGCGTGTGCGCACTTCGCCCGCGCAGCGCGATGCCCCGCGCACGGCACGCTGCAACCGCGCCACCTTCTGCCGAAACGCGTGTACGTCCGGCGCGTCATCGCCGGCGAACGTCGCCAGCTTGAGCGGAAGCACGCGGAACGACTGCGGCCCGTCCAGCGTGACGAACCTGCCGCCCACCTGCTTGGCCAGCGTGACGGTGTACGTTCCCGGGGGGACCAGCGGCCCGGACGGCCCGCGATCCCACGGAGCCATGTCTTTCGGCTCGCTGAGTCGTGTCGGCGTCGTCGCCGGATAGCGCAGGTTCCAGGCCTGGCGGTGGAACCCCTTTTCCCGCGAGCCATAGAGGCGGCGAACCACGTCGCCCCGCTGGTTGCGGACGATCAGCACGACCCGCGGCGGGAGCTCCTCGTCTTCGGCGCGCAGCTCTTCCCACGAGGGGTACGGCACGGACTTGCCGGCGTCGCGGGCCTCCTTTTCCGCTTTTTGGCGTTTTTCCTTGAGCGTGAGCAGTTTTTCCTCGAGGTAGTAGGTGAACACCGCGCCGAAAGGCGGGTTGGAAGCCGCGAAGAACGCCGCCCCCTGCGAACCCTTGCCGTTGCGGTTGCCGAGCCGGTTGCGCTCGATATAGCGCCACGCGTCCTTGACCGGCAACAGGTGCGGACCGGCCTTGAGGTATGCTTCGCTGACCAGCCGCAGCGGCGAGTAGTCGTCGAGCACATAGATGCCGCGTCCGAACGTGCCCAACACCAGGTCGCTCTCGCGCCGCTGAATGTCGATGTCGCGGACGGCGATCGTCGGAAGCCCGCCCTTGAGACGAATCCACTTGCCCCCGCCGTCGATCGTGAAGAAGACGCCGAACTCCGTGCCCGCAAACAGCAGCTCGGGTTTCACGTGGTCCTCGACGATCGAATAGACGATGTGCCGGTCCGGGAGATCCCCGGCGACCGATTCCCACGTATGGCCGCGATCGTGACTGACGAGCAGGTACGGCCTGAAATCGCCGCTCTTGTGGTTGTCGAACGCGGCGTAAACCGTGTCGGCATCGTGCCGCGACGCGGTCAGGCAGCTCACGTAGCTCAGTTCGGCAATGGCGGGGAAGCTGTCGATCCTGCGCCAGTGTTTCCCACCGTCCTCGGTCACCTGCACGAGCCCGTCATCCGTGCCGACGTAGATCAGGTCTTCCGCCAGCGGCGACTCGCTCAGCGAGACGATATTGCCGAAAAACGAAGTCGATTCGCTCTTGGCGACCGCGTCCACGCTCTGGATGACCCCCATGACCTTGAGCTTGTTGCGGTCGAGTCGGCGGGTGAGGTCGCCGCTGATCGCCTTCCAGCTCAGGCCGCCATCGTCTGAGCGAAACAGCTTGTTGGCGGCGCAGTAGAGCCGCTTGGGGTTGTGGGGGCTGATGAGCAGCGGGGTGTCCCAGTTCCAGCGGTAAGGCTCCTCGCCGGGCGCTTCGCGCGGCTTGATGTCCAGCCGCTCGCCGCTGCGCCGGTCGAAGCGGGTCAGCCCGCCGTACTGCCACTGGCAGTAGACGATCATGGGATCGCTCGGGTCCACCTGCGGCTCGTAGCCGTCGCCGCCGACGGCGACGAACCAGTGTTCGTTGGCGATGCCGATACGGTCGGTCGTCCGCGAGGGACCGCCGAGCGTGTTGTTGTCCTGCGTGCCGCCGTAGACGTAGTAGAACGGCCGGTCGCTGCCGACCGCGACGCGGTAGAACTGGGTGATGGGCAGGTTGGCCATGAAACGCCAGTTGTGTCCGCGGTCGAACGTTTCGTACACGCCGCCGTC
>CAYRXN010000091.1:0-3340 GCA_964428275.1 uncultured Planctomycetales bacterium
TGGCGTGTACGTCCTGGATCAAGTCGCGTCCTTGCGCGGACAAGTCCGTCGTATTCAGCATCGCCGAACAGGCGCGCGGGCCGGAGGGGGGCTGAAGGCGGCGAGGGGCGAAGGCCAAGGGACATAGGGACTGAGGGACACAGGGACGAAGGGGGATGAGGCGCCGAAGGGTCGTTCGCCATTCGGCATTCGCCATTCGCCATTCACGAAGGGATCAAGGGATTCAGGGATTGAGGGATCAAGGAACACAGGGCGGAGGCCGAGGGACGCAGGGACGGAGGGACGGAGGGTGAGGGACCGAAGGGTCATTCGCCATTCGGCATTCGGCATTCGCCATTCGCCATTCAGAAAGGCGTGAAGGCAACATGGTACGAGGGGTAGTTCGCTATTCGGGAGACAGCAAGACCGGGGACCGGCGGCGCAGGCCCGTGGGACAGGCCGGACGCTGACCGACGGCAACAGGACCACACCGGGAGATGAGCCCCATGTCAAGCGTGGATATGAAGGCCCTGCGCAGGCAACTGAACAACTGCTGCGTGCGGGCGCTCGAGACCGCCGCGGGTACGTGCATCAACCGCACGCACTATGAAATCACGATCGAACACATGCTCGCGCCGCTGCTCGATGTCGCGGACTGCGACCTGGCGTGCATTTTCCAACATTTCGGCGTGGACGCCGCGCGCATCCGCCAGGCGATCAACCGTTGTCTCGACGAGTTGAAGGTCGGCAACAGCGGGCGACCGCAGTTCTCGCCGTTTCTGGCTGACTGGCTCGCCGAGAGCTGGCAGGTCAGTTCGCTCGAGCTGGCGTTGCCGAAGATTCGCAGCGGAGCGCTGCTGTTGGCGCTGTTGCGCAACCCGACCCGGGCGTTCTTCACCGACTACACCGACGAGCTCGACAAGATCAACGCCGGTCAGCTCAAGACCGGCTTCGCCGAGATCACCGCGAAATCGAGCGAGAACGAAGCCGGCGCGCCCGGCGAGGCGCCTTCGGCGACGGCCGCCGCCGGGGGTCCCGGCGAGGCCCTCATGCAGTTCACCTGCGACCTGACCGCCCGCGCCCGCGAGGGCAAGGTGGACCCCGTCATCGGACGCGAGCGTGAAATCCGCCAGTGCGTGGACATTTTGATGCGGCGGTTCCAGAACAACCCGCTGATCGTCGGCGAACCGGGCACGGGCAAGACCGCGATCGTCGAGGGGTTGGCGTTGCGCATCGCCTCGGGCGACGTCCCGCCGTTTCTGGCCAATATCACGCTCCTGAGTCTCGACGTGGGGCTGCTCAGTGCCGGCGCGTCGGTCAAGGGTGAGTTCGAACGCCGACTCAAGGCGGTGATTCAGGAGGTGGGCGCTTCCAACGCGGCGGGCAAGCCGATCATCCTGTTCATCGACGAAGCCCACACGCTCATCGGCGGCGGGGGCGGGGGCGCCGACGCGGCCCAGTTGCTCAAGCCGGCGCTGGCCCGCGGCGAGCTGCGCACGATCGCGGCCACCACGTTCGCCGAGTACAAGAAGTACATCGAGAAGGACGCTCCCTTCGCGCAGCGCTTCGGGCTGGTGAAGCTCGACGAGCCCTCGGTCGAGGTGTGCACGGACATGCTGCGCGGCACGAAGGACAAGTTCGAGAAGTTTCACAAGGTACACATTCTCGACGACGCCGTCCGGTCGGCCGTCTCGATGTCCAACCAGTACCTTTCCGAGCAGCAGTTGCCGCGCAAGGCGGTTTCGCTGCTGGATACCGCGTGCGCGCGGGTCGCGGTGGGGCTGAGCTCGACGCCGGGCCCGCTGGAGGACATTCGCAGGCGGATCATCCGCCTGGACGTGGCGATCCGGGCGATCGACCGCGACGCTGAAGCGGGCAATCCGCACGACCCCGACGAGCTGGCGGCGTTGCGGGAGGAGCGCGGGCGCCAGCAGGCCGCCTTCGACGCGCTGGAGCAGCGCTGGAAACGCGAGAAAGACCTGGCGCAGCGCGTCGTCAAGCTGCGCGAAGAGCTGGAAGCCGCCCGGTCGGATGGCGCCGGCAGCGAGCGTTCGGGCGGCGCCGGCGATGGTACGGTCGACGCCGAAGCCGTCCCCCCTTCCGGGGAGGGCCACGGGGAGAGTGAAGCGAAGGAGACCGGCCCGGCCGATGCGGGCGATTCAGGCGGGTCGGATGCCGCCGGTGCGGCGCCGGGTGAGCGTCCGGTCGAGGCGATCCGATCCGAGCTCGACGCGGCGACGCACGAGCTTCACGAATTCGTTCGCGAGCGCACGCCGCTGGTGCCGCTCCAGGTGGACAGCGAGATCGTGGCGCAGGTGCTCAGCGACTGGACGGGGATTCCCGCCGGCAGCATGGTCAAGGACACCGCCCAGGCGATGCTCACGTTCGAGGACCGCATCGGCCGGCGCATCATCGGACAGGACCACGCCATCGCCGAGATCGGCAAGCGGCTGCGCATCGCGGCTGGCAAGCTTCAGGATCCCAACCTGCCGCTGGCGGTGTTCCTGCTGGTCGGTCCGTCGGGGACCGGCAAGACCGAGACGGCGCTGGCGGTCGCCGACCTGATCTTCGGCGGTGAACGGTTCATGACCACGATCAACATGACCGAGTATTCGTCGAGCATGAACGTGAGCCGGCTGATCGGATCGGCCCCGGGGCTGGTGGGCTACGGCGAAGGCGGCGTGCTCACCGAGGCGGTCCGCCAGCGGCCGTACAGCGTCGTACTGCTCGACGAGATGGAGAAAGCGCACATGGACGTGAACCTGCTGTTCATGCAGGTTTTCGACAAGGGCGCCCTGACCGACAGTGAGGGTCGCACCGCGAGCTTCAAGAACACCGTCATCATGATGACCTCGAACGAGGGCAGCGACATGGTGATGGACATGTGCGCCGACGGCGAGCTGCCGAGCCTGCAGGAGATGCGCACGGCGATCCAGCCGATCCTGGAGGCCCGCTTCAGCCCCGCGTTCGTCGGGCGGACCACCGTGATCCCCTACTACCCGCTCAGCAGCGAGACGCTGCGCAAGATCGTCGATCTGAAGATGAACAAGATCCGTCGGCGGCTGCGCGAAACGTACAAACTCGACCTGGAGCTCACGCCGGCGGTGGGCGACGAAATCTCGGGCCGCTGCCAGCAGATCACGATCGGGGCCCGGCTCATCAACCTGATCATCAACGAAACCGTCCTGCCCGAGATCGCCCGGCATATCCTGGAGATCATGGGCAGCGAAGCGAAATACGACCGGCTCGTGATCGACGTCAAGGATGGCGAGTTCACCTACAGCTTCCAGTAGCAGCGCTTCGCGGCCGCCGCTTGCGGCCAGGCGCCCGCGCCCCCAGCCGCCGCCGAGGGGACGAAGGG
>CAYRXN010000092.1:0-10187 GCA_964428275.1 uncultured Planctomycetales bacterium
GCCGATCGGCCAGCGGCTCGACTACGTGCTCATCGTCACGCCCAACCACGTCCACTTCGATCCGGCGATCAAGTGCATCGAAGCCGGTATCCCCGTGTTCTGTGAGAAACCGCTGACGGTCACGCTGGCCGAGGCCGAGCGCCTCGCCGCCGCGGTCCGGGCGCGCCACATCCCCTTCGGCGTGGCCCACACCTACCTGGGCCACTGGACCAGCCGACTCGCGCGGCACATCGTGCGCAGCGGCCTGCTGGGCGAGGTGCGCTGGGTGGACGCCTACTACCTCCAGGGCTGGCTCGCCGACCGCACCGAGGACCAGGGCGTGATGCAGGCCGAGTGGCGCGTCGATCCGCAGCGGGCGGGCGCGAGCTGTTGCGGCGGCGACATCGGCACGCACGCGCTGATGCACCTGCGCTACGTGACCGGCCTGGAAGTGCGCCGCCTGCACGCCGACCTGGAGACGTTCGTTTCGGGCCGGGCGCTCGACGACCACTTCACGGCCTACTGCGAGCTTTCCAACGGCGGGCGGGCGCTGGTGCGGGCTTCCCAGATCGCGATCGGCCACAAGAACGATCTGGGGATCGAGGTCAACGGCACGCGTGGCTCGCTGGTGTGGGTGCAGGAGGAACCCGAACAGCTCATCGTTCGGCTGCCCGACCAGCCCGACCGCATCTACTGGCGCGGCTGCGTGACGGCCAACGACGGATTCCTGGGCGACGTGCCGGCCGAGCTGCTGGCCGAACCGACCATTCCGCCGGGCCATCCCGAAGCGTTCCACGACGCGTTCGCCCGGCTGCACCGCTGTTTCGAACAGGACGTGCGGGCGTACCTCGACGGGCGTCCGTTCGACTGCGACGGCAGCCGCTACGCCAACGTGGAAGACGGGCGGATCGGGATCGCGTTCATCGACGCGGCCGTGCGCAGCCACCAGAACGGCGGCGCGTGGGTCGATCTGTAGCCGCAGCCGGCGGCAAGCCTGCTCAACGCGGGTTGGTAAACGCCCGCAGGACGCCGACACGCATGCGGCGGAGTGCCTGAACCCGGGGCGAAACCGGCTTGGACGCCGTCTTGCCGCCGCGGTCGGACGCCGTGGCGTGCAGCGATTCGTACGAGAACAGCGCGAACTCGCCGCCCCAATCCATGCAGCGCTGGAGCTGCAAACGCATCTGTTCGGGGGTCTTGTGCTTGTAGATGCCCAGGCCGGGGATGATGCGGGCCTGCGGGGCGACCGCGCGGTACTCGGCCATTTCGGCCTCAAACGTCGCGAGCTTGGGCGTGTACATCATCGGAATCGCGGCGTCGAGCAGACCGGCGCGGAGCCAGCCGCCGGCGTCCTGGAAATAACTGTTGAAGCCCCGCTTGGGACTCGGCCAGGTGGCGGCCGTCAGCGTCGCCGCCGGCCGCACCTGCGCGATGCGCCGGCGGATGTCCGCCACAAGCTGCGTGAGCTGCGCCGCCCGCCAGCGATCCCACGAGGCCACGTCGTCGTCGGGCCGTTTGCCGGTGGCGGCGTGGTAGAGCGCCAGCGTCCGCGGGTCGCGCGGGAAGCGCTGCCGGGCATGGGGCGTGGTGTCCCAGGCGTAACGGATGTAGTCGAGGTGGATGCCGTCCACGTCGTAGTTGGCGGCGATCTCGCCGATCACGTCGGTGATGTGGCGGCGCACCTCGGGCAGGCAGGGGTTGAGGATGACGTAGAACTTGCCCAGCGGTTGGCGCTGGCCGTCGGCGTCACGCAGGAACCACTCGGGATGCGTGTACCAGAGCTGATTGCGGATCGGCGGCGGCTCGGGACCGCGCCACCCGGGCATGACGTTGACCCACGCCTCGATCCGCAGCCCGCGCCGGTGGGCCTCCGCGATCGCGATCTGGAGCGGGTCGTAGCCGGGGTCGTGGTGGTCGTATTCCTTCGACCACGGTTCGAGCCTGGACGGGTACGCCACGGTTCCGTTGCCCCGCACCTGCCACAGCACGGTGTTGAGCCCGTCGGCGGCGGCGTTGCGCATGATCGTGCGGATATCGTCCGGGTAGCGGTAGTGGAACCGCGCCACCCAGACCGCCCGGGTCTGTTCGGGCAGCGGCAACGGCCGGGCCCGCTCGACCGCGGGCCGCGTGGTCGCCTGGCGTCCGCCGGTGTGGCAACCGCCCATCGTGGCGAGGGAGAGCGTGACCAGCGCGACGGCCGCCAGACGCAGCGCGCGGACGCCGCACGGGCCGATCGGTCGGGCTGTTGTGGACCGCGGATGATCGCTGGGTGCCATCGGAGATTCCCCTGGAGGCGTCAAGTCGTGTCGATCGGCGACCGCGCGGGGCCGTCGCCGGGCCCTACCTGCCGGGCACGTTCGAGAACGGTTCCCGTCCGTCGCCGGTGTTCCAGGTGTGTTGCCGGAGCGAGTTCACGATCTGCTCGGCCAGGCCGACGGCCGCGACGCCGTCCTCGGCGCTGACCGGCGGGCGCGTGCGGTCGCGGACGCAGCCGACGAACGTCTCCAGCTCGTCGCGCAGGGCGTCCTTGTCGCTGATGACCAGCGGTTCGACCGTAATCATCTTGCCGAAGTCGAGCCCGGCCATCTGCGAGAGATCCTCCACGTCGTGCTCGCGGGCCAGCTTGAGCACGTCGAGGTTCTTGTCGAGCGTGATCGCGATGCCGACCTTCTTGTGGTAATCGAGCGAGACGTAGGCGTGCTCGCAGAAGACGCGCAGCTTGCGTTCGGTCTTGAGCGCGAGCCGCGACGCGGTCAGGTTGGCCACCGCGCCGGCGTCGAACCTCACGCGGGCGTTGGCGATGTCTTCGTGCTTGCTGAGGATGCTCACGCCGACCGCATCCACGCCGGCCACCTTCTCGCCGACCATGTGCAGCAGGATGTCGATGTCGTGGATCATCATGTCGAACACGACGCCGACGTCGGCCGAGCGGAAGGTGAACGGGCTGATCCGGTGCGTCTCGACGAACTTGGGCCGCAGGCCGAGGCGGTCCACCGCGCGCACGACCGGGTTGAACCGCTCGGTGTGGCCGACCTGCACGATCACGTCGTGACGCTTGGCCAGCTCCGCGATTTGCCGCGCTTCGGCGAGCGTGGGCGCCAGCGGTTTCTCGATCAGCAGCGCGACGCCCCGTTCGATCAGCGGGGCGGCGACCGCGAGGTGGTGTACGGTCGGCACGGCGACCGTCGCCGCGGCGACGTCGCCCAGCTCGGGGGTCAGCGCGCCGGCCCAGCGGACGCCCAGCGGCTCGGCGGCGGCGCGGGCCCGCTCCACGTCGGTGTCCACGACGGCGACCAGACGCACGCCGTCCATCTCGGCGTACTTGCGAATGTGGTGGCGGCCCATGTGGCCGGCGCCGATCACGGCGACGGGAAGGGGGGTGCTCATACGGTCTGCTCCGTGGCGGCGTCGCCGTAAAAGGATTCGCGGTCGTGGTCGCAGTCGCTGCGGTAGTGCTCGCGCACGCGCCCGTAGACGCCGATCTCCAGCTTGCGGCGGAGGAACGCGACGAGATAACGCACGTGTTCGTCGCGGATCATGCCGTTCTGCTCGATCTCGCGGAGCGCTTCGAGCGTCCGGCCCGGGGCGCGGTTGCCCCGCCGGGCGAACAGCAGCCGGAACGCGGCCTTGACCGCGGCGATCGAGTCGTCGGGGATGTGCCAGCGCTGCATGCCGGTGACGTTCACGGCGCGCACCTCCTGGTCGTAGCCCTGCACCTTCATGTAGGGGGGCACGTCGTGCGTGACGCGCGTGGCCCCGCCGACATAGGCGTAGCGACCCACGGTGACGAAGTGGTGCATCGCCGAAGCGCCGCCGACCGTGACGCGGTCCTCGAGCCGGATGTGCCCGGCGAGCTGGACCTGGTTGGCCAGGATGATGTTGTCGCCGACCTGGCAGTCGTGGGCGACGTGGACCCCGACCATGAACAGGTTGTGGTTGCCGATGCGCGTGCAGCCGCCGCTCTGGCGGTCCACCTCGGTACCGCGGTGTACGGTGACGTTCTCGCGAAAGACGTTGTGGTCGCCGATCTGGAGTTGCGTGGGCTCGCCCCGGTACTTGAGATCCTGCGGGTCGGCGCCGAGCGTGGCGTGGGGGAAAACCTCGTTGTGACAACCCAGCCGGGTCGGCCCCAGGATCGTCGCGTGCGGGTGCAGCACGCAGGCGTCGCCCACCTGCACCCCGGCCCCCACGTAGCAGAACGGTCCGATGCGCACATCGTGACCGATTTCGGCCCGCGGATCGACGACGGCTGTAGAATGGATTTCACTCATAGACCTGCTCAGTTCGGTTCGGCGTCCACCAGCATGAAACGGATTTCCGCCTCCGCCGCGAGATCGCCGTGGACCCGCGCCTGGCAGTACACCTCTCCCGTTCGTGACTTTACCCGCCGCGCCTGGGCTTCCATGACGAGCTGATCGCCCGGCGTCACCGGCCGGCGGAACTTGACGCGGTCGAGACTCAGCAAGACCGCCACCTTACCCGTATGTTCGAGCTTCCGCGACAGCAGAATCCCGCCGAGCTGGGCCATCGCCTCGATAATCAGCACGCCCGGCATGATCGGCTGGCGGGGATAGTGCCCGACGAAGAACGGCTCGTTGATGGTGACGTTCTTGATTCCGATCGCCCGGCGGTCGCCTTCGACTTCGATGACGCGATCGACCAGCAGCATCGGGTAACGGTGGGGCAGCGTGCGCTGCACCTGCAGGATATCGAGCTTGGGCACACCGCTGAGCAGCGCCTGGAGGTGGGCGGCCGAGTGCTGCTCGCCGAGCTTGCGCACCAGCTCGTGGTTGAGGTTGTGCCCGCTCTTGCGGGCGTAGATGCGCCCGCAGACGGGCTTGCCCAGCAGCATCAGGTCGCCGATCAGATCGAGAATCTTGTGCCGGACGCACTCGTCGGAAAAACGGTATTCGTTTTCGATCGGCCCCTGTTCGCCGATCACGAGGATGTCCCGGTAAGTCAGGTGAGTGCCCAGGCCGGCGGCCCGCAACTGCTCGGCCTCACGCTCGGTGACGAACGTGCGGGCCGGCGCGATCTCGCGCGCAAACGAATCACCCTCGAGCGTGAAGCGGTGGATCTGCCGGCCGACGGCGCTGTGCGCGCCGTAGTCGAGCTCGTAGATGATGTCGAGCCGGTCGGGATCGCCGGGCCAGGCGACGAGCTCGGCGTCGCCTTCGCAGACGCGGATCGGCTCGACGATCTGCACGACCTCACGTTCGCCGGCCAGCGGCTCGAGCCCGGCTTCGCGCAGCGCCTCGACGAAGGGCAGGGCGCTGCCGTCGGCCGCGGGGACTTCGGCCCCGTCGAGCTCGATGTCGAGGTTGTCGATCCCCAGGCCGCGCACGGCGGCGAGACAGTGTTCGACCGTTTCGATCGCGACCGTCCCGTTGCGCAACGCGGTCCGCCGGGCGCGTTTGCTGAGGTTGTCGATCCGGGCGGCGATGCGGATGGGCGGGTTCTGGTCGGCGCGCACGAACGTGACGCCGCTGCCGGCCGGCGCGGGTTTGAAACGGACCGTCGCGGGCAGGCCGGTAAACAGGCCGCGGCCGCTGAGTTCAGCCTCGCGTTGTATCGTCTGCTGCTGACTCAAGTTCCTCAACCCGCCTGACGAGATCCTTGAACTGTTTCATCATTTCGGGAAGCCGCCGCAGCGCGATCTGGCTTCGCCGATACGCGTAGTCGTCGGTCGCCGGCGTTCCGCGATAGACCGTCCCCGGCGGCACGTCGTGGGTCACACCCGACTGGGCGGCGACCGTCACGCCGGCCCCGACGCGCAGGTGATCGATCAGCCCCACCTGCCCGGCGAGCACCACGTGGTGCCCCAGCGTGGTCGAGCCGGAGATGCCGCACTGCGCCACGATGATACAGTCTTCGCCTATGTCGCAATTGTGGGCGATCTGCACCAGGTTATCAATCTTCGTCCCCCGACCGATGCGCGTCACCCCGCTGCGGGCCCGGTCGATACAGCAGTTGGCGCCGATTTCGACGTCGTCTTCGATCACCACGCCGCCGATGTGGGGAATCTTGATGTGGCGCCCTTCGCGGGTGTGGTAGCCGAAGCCGTCGGCCCCGATGATCGTACCGCCGTGAACGGTCACGCGGTCGCCGATCGTGCAGCGCTCGCGGACGATCACCCCCGGCCAGAGCACGCAGTCGCGGCCGATCCGCACGTCCCGGCCGATGCGCACGCCGGCGTGAAGTTGCGTGCCGGGACCGACGCGACTCCGCGGGCCGACCGTGACCAGCGGCCCGATCGCCGGCTCCTCGATTTCGGCTTCGGGAGCGATTACGGCGCTGGGATGGACGCCCGGCGGCACGCTTTCCGGCGCTGGGCCGAGTCGCCGCAGGGCCTCGCACATCGCGATGTCGGGGTCACGCACGACCAGCAGGGCGACGCCCGCGGGGGCGTCGGTGATGCCCGGAGGCACGAGCACGGCCGCGGCCCGCGTGCGGGCGAGATGCTGGGCGTACTTGACATCGCCGAGCCAGGAGAGGGCATCCTCGCCGGCGTCTTCGAGCGTGGCGACGCGGCGGACGATGCGCGCACCGTCGCCGATCACCTCGGCGTCGAGCTCCCGGGCCAGCTCGGCGATTGTCAGCGGTTTCGACTCCATGGCTTTTCTCGGCGAAGGCCGCGGCCACGCGTGGCGGGCCGCCGCAGCGGCGGCCTCCTCACGCGGGCGTGTGCGTCTGTTTCGGCCGACTCACGGCATGAGTTGGATCATCTGGGTCTTGGGCTCCTTGCGGTATTTCTCGTTGAGCCGGTCGATGATCGTCTGCGTGATGTCGGTGGCGTTGGCGGCCCAGATCAGCTTGCGCATGCGGATTTCGTTCTTGAGCGCGTCGGGGTCGTTGCTCTGGAACTGCGGCATTTCCTTGTAGAACACCATCGCGTAGCCGCTCTGCTGGGCGGTCTGCTCGATGGTCGCGAGCATTTCGCTGTAGATGCGCTGCGTCCAGATGCCGACTTCGCGGGCCATGCCGAGCTGCATGAGATCGGTCCAGTTCTTGTAGTCGATCTGCAACTGGAGCATTTCCTGCATTTTCTTGGTGTACGCCGGATCGGCCGGGTTCATGGCGTCCAGCGTCTGCTGGAGGCTGTCGATGCGCTCGCGCCGTTTCTGCGATTCGGCCTTGAGATCCTCCTGGATCTTGTGCATTTCGTCGGAAAGGTCTTTCTGGCGTTCGTATTCGTCGAAGACCTTGATGACATCGACGCACACGACCCGTCCCATCACGCTGCCCTGTCCCTGGGCGTGCAGTCTCGACACCGCCGAGAGCAGTGCGACGCCCGCGGCGGCCACCAGCAACCCCATCAGCCCCATGCGTTTCATTCGCCGTTCCTCCATATTGGACCAGGCGGCCCGCGGCCGCGAAATCATTCGTGGGAGCATTGTCCCCAACTGGCGCCCGATCACAAGAGCGCCCCGACTCAGGCCAGGGCTTCGTGCATGACGATCGAGGCGATACCGAGGTACAGGATCATGCCGGTCGCGTCGACCAGCGTGGCCACGAACGGGCCCGAGGCGCAGGCCGGATCGACCCGAACCGTGCGCAGGATGAACGGCAGCATCGAACCGACCGTCGTGCCCCACAACGCGACGCCGACGATACCGCCGCCGACGGTCAGGGCCACGGGCAGGTGGAGGCTCGTATCGGAGCCCTCGGCGGCCGACATCCAGACATAGGCCATCACCGCGCCGATGCACCCCAGCGTGAGCCCGAGGCACAGGCCCGTGATCAGCTCCCGCCGCATGACCCGCCACCAGTCGCGCAGCCGCACCTCGTCGAGCGCCATGGCCCGGACCACCAGCGTCGAGGCCTGCGAGCCGGAGTTGCCGCCGCAACTGACGATCAGCGGGATGAACAGGGCCAGCAGCGAAACCTTGTGCAGCGTCTCCTCGAAGCCGCTCATCGTGAGCACGCTGCCGAACTCGAGCACGACCAGTGCCGCGAGCCACGGAACGCGGGCGCGGAACAGCTGCGGCAGATCGACCTGGAGATAGGGGGCTTCGAGGGCTTCGGTACCACCGATCTTCTGCATGTCTTCGGTGGCTTCTTCGCGGACCACGTCGACGATGTCGTCCACGGTGACGACGCCCTTCATCCGGCCGGCGTCGTCCACGACGGGGATGGCCGTCAGGTCGTGCTCGGCGAACAGGCGGGCGAGTTCCTCCTGGTCCTCCTGCTCGCCGACACTGACGATATCGGTGTTCATCACGTCGCTGATGCGGGCGTCGGGCGTGGCGGTGACGAGGTCGCGCAGCGACACGACGCCGAGCAGCCGCTGGTCGGCGTCGAGCACATAGGCGTAGTAGATCGTCTCGACCTGCTTCTCCCGCTGGCGGCGCAGGTAGCTGATGGCGGCGTCGGCGGTCATGTCGGGCCGCAGCCGGGCGAAACGCGGGTTCATCAGCCCGCCGGCCTCGTCCTCGGCGTAGGCCAGCAGCGCGAGCACTTCCTTGCGGGTCGGCTCGTCGAGCAGTTCGAGCAGCCGGCGGCGTTCCTCCTCGTCGTCGGCTTCCTGCACGACGTCGGCGGCGTCGTCGGGGGCGAGCAGCCGCATCCAGATGCGCTGTTCGCGCGGCTTGAGGTGGCGGAGCAGCTCGAGCTGGTCGCGCGCGTCGAGCATCTCGAAGAGCTCTTCGGCCTCGTCGCGCGGGAGCATGTTGAAGCCTTCCACGCGGTCGCTGATGGTCAGCAGCGGCCAGGCCTCGTACAGCTCCTCAGCCAGGAGGAGTTCCGTTTTGAGTTCCGCAGCCGTCATGGGTTCCTTGGATCGCCGCCTGTCGTCGCACCGGCTCGCAACCGCCGGTTTGCCACCGTGCGCCGCCGGTGGACCGCGCGGGGCACCGCGGGGCTCGCCTCCCGAGCGTCATCCGGCAGAAGTCCGACCGGGACCGCGTCCCGGTCCTGCACGTCCGGCGTTGACCGCACGGGCCCTGTGTGCGACGCATGTTGGAACGCTCTTGAGAATCCGCAAACACTTGTCGCCGGGCGGGTACGCCCAACGCGTTGACCCATCGTAGGCGAAGTACCGCCCCGCGGCTACGGCTGCGGTCGAGGTTTATCCCGCCGTCGCGCTTTCTTGCCCGCGCGCGCGGCGGTCGATAGAGTATCGCTTCCGCTACGGATTTTCGCGCAACCCGTTCCCGATGGAGCCGAACATGTCGCTAGCTGCTGCCGTTTCCTCGAAGGCCGTCGAACTGGGCAAGCTGTCGCTGCGGATGACCGCGCGGGCCGGCTCGGGCCACCCCTCGAGCGCCCTGTCGCTGGCCCATCTCGTCGCGTACCTGATGTACCGGCAGATGCGCTGGGATCCGGCCGATCCGTGGAACCCGACCGCCGACCGGCTCGTGCTTTCCGAGGGCCATGCGGTGCCGATCGTCTATGCGGCTTACGCCGACCTGGGCGGCGTCGTGGTCGAGGGAGGCGAACGGCGGCGCCTGACGATCGACGACCTGGACACGCTGCGCGCCCGCGACAGCGTCCTCGACGGCCACCCCAACCCGGCCGAGGGCTTCCCCTTCTTCGACGCCGCCACCGGCAGCCTCGGCCAGGGGCTCAGCGTCGCCGCCGGGCTGGGGCTGGCCGCCCGGCAGGCCGGAAGCGATCGGCGGGTCTACTGCCTGATCGGCGACGGCGAGTCGCGCGAGGGACAGATCTGGGAAGCCCTGGACTTCATCGTCGATCATAAGCTCACCAACGTCTGCCCCATCTTCAACGCCAACGGCCACGGCCAGGCCGCCCCGGTTTCGCAGCAGCAGGCCACCGCCCGGCTGGTCGCCAAGCTGGAGGCCTTCGGCTACGAGGTGGCCGAGATCGACGGCCACGACCCCGACCAGATCGCCGCGGCGCTGGTGCGGATCGAGACGCAGCGCTCGGCTCCGCTGGCGATCGTCGCCCGCACCGTCAAGGGCTGGGGCGTCGAGCTGATGATCGGCAGCAACTGGCACGGCAAGCCGCTCAAACCCGAGCAGCTCGACGAGGCCTGCGCCAGCCTCGACCGCGCAGCAAAGCAGACCGCCGGCGACGCCGCCAGCGCCGCTGCGCTCGAAGGCCCGCCGCCCCCGCCGGCCGGCTCTGGCCTGACCGCGACCGACCCGGGCCAGGTGCAGTGGCCGCCGTTCGCCGAGGCGATGGAGTCGGCCGGGCTGGGCGAAGCGCTGGCCAAGGGCAAGCTGGCGACGCGGCGGGCGTACGGCGCG
>CAYRXN010000093.1:0-2800 GCA_964428275.1 uncultured Planctomycetales bacterium
AGCAATTCGCGGATCTGCGGATTGTCGTCGGCGATCAGGATGGTCGTGGTCTGACTGTTTTTCTCGCTCATGATCCGGTTCCCGCGTCGGCCGGAACGTCCCGCGCCGGATCGGCCCGGAGAGGCGGCGGCCACGGGCGTAAGTTTGGCCCAAAGGCCCCGCAAACGCAAACCTTGTCGGAAACTCGGGGCCTGTATATAGTGACCACAGGTTCGCGGGGCACTGGTTTCGGACGCGTGGAAGCCCGGCCGGCGGTGTCTTCGCGCGCGAGTTCCGACCGTAAAACCGGAGTAACCTCCCATGAAGCGTCGTCCTGCAACGCCTTTTCTCGCCGTGACAACCTCGCTCGCCCTGGCGGCAATCCTGCTCCTGCCCGCCACCGGCTGCATCTCGGGCGGCTCGTTGGCCTTGCTCGGCCAGCCGCTGTTCAGCAATTACGTCGGTCCGGCCGGAGGCGGTACGGGAGGGACCACAAGTCCCGGCAGCGGTTTCTTCGGCGGCGGCGGCCGCGTCAGCGTCGATCCCTGTTCCGAGTCGAACGCGCGGAAGTTCATCCGAATCTCGATGCGCAACATGGATCGCGACGATTACATCCACTACTTCTTTATCGCAATCGCGTACGTCAACGGCACCGTCCATCCCGATGGCGCCGTCTGCCCGGATGACATCGCCCTGTACACCGCGTTCGGATACGACGAGATTCCCGAGGGCACGTTTCAACCCTTCGGCAACTACTGCATCGAAGGCCCGGCGCTCGTCTATTTCCACGAGGGCGGCCGCTTTCGCACTGGCGGTGGCGTCGCCGGCGCCCAACTCGCCTCGGCGATCGCTCCCGCCCAGGGCTCGAACCCTTCGTACGATGCGTTCTTCGGCGCCGCCGGCGTCAGCGTTCCGGTCCCCAACATCATTCTGTTCCACAACCCCGGCACGGGCGAAGGCCAGCCGCTCAAGGTCAGCGTCAATCAGCTCGACCCCTGTGTCTCCCAGGGCGAGACCATCCGCTCTACGCCCAATTGCGAACAGGATGCCTTCTACTACGTCGATGAGTCCGACCGCATGGCCGGCTCGATCACGCTCGGCAGCGGAGCCGGTATCCGCGTCCCCAACGAAATCCAGGGTACGGGGTGCCAGTGCAGTGCGTTCGCCTCGTTCAACGGCGAGGACTTCCAGGCCGCGCAGGTGCTCGCCCCGTCCGGAACGTCCGCTTCCGAAGCCCGCTGCAACGAGTTTCTTCGTGGCGGCTCGATCGAGTACGTCTTCATCCGCGATGACCGCAACCCCCCGATCCCCCAGCTGCTCACGCGCGTGACCGACCAGTCCGGCTCGGAGGCCCACACGTTCGACTCCCGTGCCGACATTCCGTAGCAAACGGGACACGGCCCACCCGGTTCCATCAGGGGGCGCAACCCGACGGGGTCGCGTCCCTTTCAGTTGACGGTCGATCCAGCCGGCAGTTGCCGCGGCGATTGTTCCCCGCGGCCCGGGAGAGTCGAGAACTACGGCTTGGGGTTGGCGGGCTGCTCGCCGGCGGGTTGGGTGGTCGGCGGGGGGAGCGTTCCCAGCCGTTGCTGCAATGCCGCGAGATGTTGCTGCGCCGTCGTGCTGGACGGGTCGAGCGTCAGCACTTTGCTGAACGACTCCGCCGCCTGTTCGAGCTGTCCGGTGCGCTCCTGGAGCATCGCCAGCGTCAGCAACAAGTCGGCGTTCTTGCCGGCGCTGAACTCCACGGCGCGCTCGGCGATCGGCACGATGTCGAAATACGCCAGCAGGCGGCGGGTGTCCTCCTGGAGCAGGCGCGTTTCCACGACACGCCCCAGCACATTGGCGGCCACGTCCTCCCGCCCCGCGATGGGGTGGTCCGAGAGCGTGCTGTCGGGGTTCATTTCGAACAGGACCTTGCCGAAACTGCGCAGCACCTGGAGCCGCAGGTTGTACGCGTTGTACTTGCGCTGCACGCGTTCGAGCGTGATCCCCTCGCGCTGGAGTTCGCGTGAGGCGAGCTGGATCAGGCGTTGCGCGTCGGTATCGGCCTGGTCGAACTCCGCGACGGTGGTTGCCATGTCGGTTTCCAACCCCACCAGCACGTACCAGGCGTCGTAGTCGTCGGGCTTGAGCGAAATCGCCCGCTTGATCGTCTCGATCGCCTTTTCGCGCAGGCCGAGCGGGCCGTAGGCCTGCGCCAGCGGGATCAGCACTTCGGTAAGCCGGTCGGGCGGCGCGACGGACTCGGCCGTTTCGAGGTAGTGGGCGGCGCTGCGCGTCACGCCGCTGCGCAGGTACATCTGGCCGAGGCCGAGGTTGGCGTCAAAATCGTTCTCCTGGATCTTCAAGACCGCCAGCCAGTTCTTGCGGGCCAGCTCGGCGTTGCCCGTTTCCCAGTAGATATCGCCGAGCAGTCCGAACGCTTCCTTGTTGGAAACGTCGCGCTGGAGCACCTGCTGCAAGACCTGAATCGCCTGAGGTTGCTGCCCCGCGCTGCGCAATTGCCGCGCCCACGCGATCAGCTCCGGGATGGTCATCTTCTCAGGCGCAAGCGGCGGTTGTCCGGCCGGTTCCGAGGTCGCCTGCTGCGCGTACGAGCCTCCGCCGGTCGCCACGATTGCAACCACAACCACCCAAGCCGCCAGAATCCTCTTGCTCATCAACGAGACTCCCTCGCAGAACCTCACCAGCCGCCCGCGGGCCGTCCACGCGATTGCGCGACCGGCGCGTGCCGATCGTATGGGCGCACGTTACGTGTTATCGGCAGTTGCGCAAAGCCGCTTCGGGCGACTTTTCGCCGCGCCGGGGGGCCTACCCC
>CAYRXN010000094.1:0-6608 GCA_964428275.1 uncultured Planctomycetales bacterium
ATCGGCCCCTTGCCGTCGAGCGGGCGGCCGAGCGGATCGACGACGCGTCCCACGAGGGCCGGGCCGACCGGCACGCTCAGGAGCCGCCCGGTGGTGCGAACCTCGTCGCCCTCTTTGATATCGAGGTAGTTGCCGAGCACGACCGCGCCGATCGAGTTCTCTTCGAGGTTGAAGACCACGCCGACGGCCCCGCCCGAAAACTCGAGCATCTCCATCGCCATGGCCTTGGGCAGCCCGTAGATGTGCGCGACGCCATCGCCGATTTCGAGCACTTTGCCGACTTCCGCCACATCAATCGCGGTGGTGTATTGCTTGATTTCTTCCTTGATGATGGTGGCAATCTCGTCTGCCTTGAATTTCATGCCTGGGTCTCTCCGATCAGCGATCGCCTCTACCACTATTGCGACAAGCGGTGGCCGCTCTCTGCCGCCGCGCCGATCCGCTCGTCAGACTGCCCCGGCCGCCCGGCGTCCGGGTTCGCACGGCCGGCGGGCCCGCTAGGCCACGCCGACCTCCTCCAGCCCGAGCCGCGCCCGCTGGCGCAGCCGTTCCGCGACGCCCCGCAACTGCCGCCGGACCGAGTTGTCCATCCGCCAGTCGCCCAGGTGCAGGATCAGGCCACCGAGAATGCCGGGATCGACCACGTACTCGACCAGGGGGCGTTTCCCGGTAAGGTCGGTCACGAGCACTTCCACGTCGGCCTTCTCCGCCTTGCTCAGCTCGACGGCGCTGGTGACGCGCACCTCGATCTCGTTGGCGGCGTGCTCCTGGTGGATCACGTAGCGCTGCCGCAACGCGGGCACCAGGGCGCAGCGGCCGTGCTTGTTCATCACCAGCAGGGTGTTGAGCAGCAGGTCGCTGAGCTTGCCGCGGAACATCTTCTCCAGACCGACCTCGCGGGCGTCGGCCTCGAGGGCGCGCGAAGTCAGGAACTTCTCGAACTCCGGTTCGTGGTTGATCAGCCGCACGAACTCGTCGAGTTCGGCGCGCACCTCGGCAACGGCGTCCAGTTCGCGCGCCAGCGCAAAAAGCGAGGCCGCGTACACCTCGGCGATTCTCAGTTCCTGGTCGAGCTGGGCCATCGGTCCGCCTCATGCACCCGGGCCGCGCGCGGCGGCCCGGCCTTGCCACGTCTAGTTGAGGAGCCTGCCCCCGCTGGATTTCATCTGCTCGATCGACTCGTCGACCAGCCTCTTGTGATCCGCGGGCGAAAGCTCTTTCTTGATGATCCGCCCGGCGACCTCGACCGCCAGCTCGGCCGCCACGTCGAAGACTTCCTTCTTGGCGGCCTCGGTGGCGAGCTCGATCTCCTGCCGGGCGCGATCGACCATCTGGGCCGCTTCCTCGCGGGCCTGCTCCTGGATCCGCCGGGCGACTTCTTCGCCGTTCCTGCGACCGGCGTCGACGATCTTCGACGCCTCGGCCCGCGCCTGCTCGATCTGCTGCGTGTATTTTTCGAGCACGCGTTCGGCCTCTTCGCGCTCGCGCTTGGCCATTTCGAGCGATTCGCGGATCTTCCGCTCGCGCTCGTTGAGCAGGTTCAGAATCGGGCCCCAGGCGTACTTGCCCAGCACCACGATCACCAGCCCGAAGATGACCAGTGTCCAGATCGCGTTGCCGATCGTGCCGGAGAAGATGTTCGGCTGCTCGGCGGCGTGTCCGGCGGCTTCTTCGGCCAGCGCCAGCGGCGCGGCCAGGGCCAGCACACCGGCCGAGACCCAACCCGGTCGTGAGAGAATCCGCGTAAACAAGACATCGACTCCCGTCTTGGCGGTCAGGAAACCCGCGGCGACGGCCCGCGCGGCCGTCACCGCACCGATCTCGCAGCTACCTGACCAGCAGGCACACGACCACGCCAAAGAGCGTGGCACCTTCGATCATGGCCGCCGTGATCAGCATGGCGGTATTGATGGTGCCAGCGGCCTCGGGCTGGCGCGCCATGGCCTCGACGGCGCTGCCGCCGATGCGGCCGATGCCGGCTCCGCCGCCGATCAGCACGAGGCCCGCGCCGATGCCGGCCCCGATGCCCTTGAGGCCCGAATCGCCCATCAGCGGCGTCGCGGCCACGCTGGTCTGGGTCGCGTGGTCCTGCGCCAGGGCCGCCTCGGCCCCCATCAGACCGAAACCGAGGACCAGACACGCGAGTGCGAACCATGCACGCTTCTTGCTCATCACCAACGTCCTTTCGTTATCCTGCGCATCGTTCGGTGGGGGCGAACGTACTTTCGTCGATCCTCGCCATCGCCTCTCGAAGCTTCAAGCCCGCCGCCCCACGCGGCGGGCATGGCGATCGAACACAAAACCAAACCGTGGCGCGTCCCGCGCCGCGGGCACTACGTGTGGGCCGCCTCGGCGTGCCCCTCGTGCTCCTCGTCGTGATCGTGGTGGATGTTCACGGCCATGCCGATGAACACCGCGCTGAGGAACGTGAAGATGAACGCCTGGAGAAACGCCACAAAGATTTCCAGCAGATTGATGGCCACGCTGCCCAGCACGACGGGAACCGCAATCGCAAACCCGCCGGCCACTCCCATCGCCGCGGCCGCCGCACCGATGAAGCTCAGCAGCACCGCCAGCAGCGTGTGCCCGGCCACCATGTTCGCGAACAAACGAACGGCCAGGGCGAACGTCTTGGCGATCAGCCCGATGACCTCGAGCAGTGCGATGAACGCGTTGAGCCCCGGCGGCCCCATGAAGAAGTGTTTCACGTAGGCCATGCCGTGGATCTTCAGCCCGTGGTACACGATCATGAACAGCGTGCAGAGCGCCAGCGTGGCGGTGACCCAGATGTTCGCGGTCGCCGTGCCGCCGAGCCAGTGCCCGTGGCCGAGAAAGGGTGTCCAGTCGGCCAGGGGGATGATGCCCAGCAGGTTGCAGGTCAGGATGAAAAAGAACGCCGACCAGATGTAGGGGCAGAACTGGTCGGTGTACTTGCCCAGCACGGGCCGGGCCACGAACTCGCGCAGGGCCTGGCACAATCCCTCGATCGCGTTGCCGAAGCCGCGTGGCACCAGGCGGCCGATCTCGTCGGTTCCCGCCCGTTGCCGCACCGCCAGCGGCACGAACACGATGAGCACAAGCGCCGCGATGATCTGCATCACCACGTGATTGCTCAGGAACGTAAACGACGTGAACGGATTGCCCGTGTCGTACTGGACGATGGGGTGCTGAACGATGTGGTTCAGCGGACTGCCTTCCGATGCCAAAAGCGAGAACATCTACTCCTCCCGCACCGATCGCTGGAGCAGTCCGATCAGCCCCAGCACGTCCGTCAGCAACAACCCCAGGTGCGCGATCGCAACCCACAGCAACAGCGGAGTTTGCGCCAGTCCGCTGCCCAGCAGCACGGCCAGGGCCAGCGCCATCGTCGCGCCAAAGCGCACGACCAGGCCGATGAGGATGCCCGATACGTGCTCGCGCGGGTCTTTCCTCAGGTACAGGACCGTCGGAAGCGACCCGGCCCACGCCCCCACCAGCGCCACGGCGATTCCGACGGCCATGGGCCACGTCGCTTCGGCCCCCGCCATGCGTTGCGTCGGCCAGTAGCCCAGCGCCGCGAGCGCTGCCGCCACGCCGGCCGAACAGGCCGCGATGCGCGCGAACGCCGGTCCGACGCGCGGGCTAGCGGGAGCGGGTTGTGTCATCGTTCCGATCAGTTTCCCGGCCTTTCGTGTCGGTCGGAAGCTGGGCCCGAGACAGCGCAAGTGCCTGTTTGATAAAGTTATACAGACCGCCGACGATTCCGAGCGTCGCCCCGATCACAAGCCCCTTGTGCCCGGTGTGGAACTTGTAGTCGATCCACAGTCCGGCCAGCGTCAGACCGATGATGGCGGAGGCCAGCTCGATCCCCATGCCGGTGTAGCGGGCCAGTCCCGGCCAGTTGGAGCGGGGCTTCCCGCCGCTGGGTTCGTCTTCGGGTTTCACGAAGAAGCTCGCTTGTGCGCCGCTTCCGCAGACGCCGGCCCGACCCACCAAACCCATTCCACGCCGCGGGGCCGTCCCCCCGACTCGCCACCGGCGATTCGAGGGGCAGCATGTTAGCGAGTCTCCCAGCGCTGCGTCAAGGCGCGTTTTCCCGGCCCCCGGCCTGTCGCGTTCGGGCCCGTTGTCCCGCCGCCGCAATCAGAACGCTCGTCGCGAATCGAGCAGGATGCAGATGGGGCCGTCGTTGACGCTCGCGACGCGCATGTGGGCGCCGAACCGGCCGGTTTCGACGTGGAGGGTGTAGGCCCGGATCGCTTCGGCGAGCTGCTCGACGAGCGGCTCGGCGATTTCGCCGGGGGCGCAACGGTCGAACGAGGGACGCCGCCCGCGGCGGGCGTCGGCGTGGACGGTGAACGCGCTGACGACCAGTACGCCGCCGCCGACCTGAATGACGTTCAGGTTCATCTTGTCGGCCTGGTCGCGAAAAACGCGCAGGTGCGCGACTTTTTCCGCGATGTACCGCACATCTTCGGGGGTATCGTCGGGCGCCGCCGCCGCCAGGACGAGCAGCCCGTGTTTGACCTGACCGACCGTGTGCCGATCGACTTTCACCGTCGCCCGGCAGACCCGTTGCACCACCGCTCGCATCGTCGCCTCGCTCGGCCCCCCACCCGGATCGCTGCTCTAGACCGGCTTTTCGCCCGGCTCGGTGGACACGCGAATGGTCTTGCGCGTCAGATCGTGGAACGCGGTGATGTAGCGCACGGTTCGGCTGCGCGAGCGCATCACGACCGAATGCGTGCGGGCGATGTGCCCGTTGACCGTGACGCCGCGGAGCATGGCGTTGTCGGTGATGCCGGTGGCGACGAACACGATGCCGTCGCCGACGGCCAGCTCTTCCGAGGAATAGACGCGGCGGAAGTCGTCTTCGGTGACGCCCTGCTCGATGAGCGCGGCGCGCTCCTCGTCGTCGCGGGGCCACATCCGCGCGAGGATTTCGCCGCCCAGACACTTGATCGCAGCGGCCGCGGTGACGGCTTCGGCCGAGCCGCCGATTCCGAGGTAGACATCCACGCCGCTGTCGGGCATGGACGGTGCGATCGCGCCGGCGACGTCTCCGTCGCCGATCATGCGAATCGCGGCGCCGGTCTTGCGAATCTTGGCGATCAGCTCGGCGTGACGGGGGCGGTCGAGCACGCAGGCGACCAGGTCGCAGACGCGCTTGCCGAGCTTGAGCGCGATCAGTTCGAGGTTCTGTTCGAGCGGCACGTCAAACCGCACCTGCCCGGTGCCTTCCTTGACTTTCGGGCCGACGGCGATCTTGTCCATATAGAAGCTGGGAACCGCTGCGAGGGCCTTCTCCTCGATCGAGTTCGTCCGGGCTGCGGCGATGACGCTCAGCGCGCCGGGCAACCCCTTCGAGGTCAACGTGGTACCGTCGATCGGGTCGAGCGCGATGCAGAAGAACGGCGTACCCGGTTTCCACGTACCGAGCTTCTCGCCGACGAAAATACCGGGCGCTTCGTCCTTGATCCCCTCGCCGATCGTGCAGATGCCGGAAAAGTCCATCAGGTTGAGCATGCCGCGGATCGCATCGGTCGCGGCGGCGTCGGCCGCTTCCTTGTCGCCCTTGCCGATCCAGCGGAAGGCGTTGAGGGCCGCCGCCTCCGAAGCGCGAACCAGATCCAGTCCGATGAGTCGCTCGGGCTCCATCATCGGCTTGAAGGCTTCAACGTCGCTCTGCATGGCCTCACCTCATCGACGTGCGCTCGGGAATCGTCATCGATCTCCGGGCGTCCCCGCAATCATCACGCTCTTGTCATGGCGCGGATTCTCCGCCGAATCCACTCTGCCAGCGTAACACGCCGCTACTGGCCCCACAAGCGAGCGACGCCGCCCCCCGCCCGCGGGCAGGGACTCGCCGAGTCCCGTTCCGGCGCGCCAGGAACTCCGCCACTCCTGGCCCGGGTCAGGGGGCATCACCGTCGGCGGACGCAACCGGCGTCTGGCGCTGTACCACCAGACGGCCGGCGAGCTGCCCTTTCAGACTTGCGCACGCGCCCGCCGTTTCCGCGATCGCCCGGTCGATTTCCGCCAGTTGCGCCCGCAGGTCCGCCGCGACGTCGTGGGCCGTGTCCACGGCAGCCATCACCGCCGCCCCGACCTGGTCGAGCGCGGCATCGCACCCGCTGCGCAGCGCCTCCGCCGCCGCACGCTCCAGCGACGGCCGCAACAGCCGATCGCAGACCAGCGGCACCGCCCAGGCCACCGCGACCAGCAGGATGCTGCTGACGGCGAAGTCCGTGCCGAGGTAGCTCGCCTTGCCCGCCGAGGCGCGGTAGTAGCCGACCACGACGTTGTAGCCGACCCACATCAGCGCGACGATCGGCAGGAACCCCATCAGAAAGCCGGTCACGCGTCGCAGACCCCGCTGCCAGCGCGACCCCGGCCGGGCCAGCGCCGCCCGCAGGTGCTCCTCGACGATCTGCACGAACGCGCGGTCGGCGCCCGCGACCGCGTGTTCCAGTTCGGCCCGCAACGGTCCCGCGGCGACGCCCGCCCGGCGCGTCTCCACCTCCACCGCGTCGAGGCATTCCGCCAGCTTGTCGCGGGCCCAGCCGTCCCAGAGGGGCCGCACCAGGCCATCGAGCTCCAGCGCGAGCGCCTCTTCGGCGGTCTTCGCC
>CAYRXN010000095.1:0-4203 GCA_964428275.1 uncultured Planctomycetales bacterium
CCATGGGAAGCCTCTTGCGGACCTGCGACAGTCGAAACCGGCGGCGCTCGGGGCACACCTGGCGCTCATGGTACCGCAACGACCGGGTCCTTGCGCGCCCGCGCCGCGCGGATGCAACCACACGCCGGCGGGCCGAAAACCACGATTCCCGGTTTGCCGGCAGCGCCGCCTCCGCCGAAAATGCGGAGGATCACTTTCCGCCGCAACGGACCGCCTGCTTGGGGATTCGGACATGCGTACGATCGCACTGGCACTGTCGCTGTTTGCAACCGTCGCCGCGAGCGGCGGCGATGTCCACGTCGCCCCGTCGGGCAACGACGCCAACCCCGGTACGGCGGAGCGACCGCTGGCCACGCTGGAAGCCGCCCGCGCTACCCTGCGAACGCTGCGGCCAGCCGGCAAGCTGCCGCCCGGGCCGACCACGATCTGGCTGCATGGAGGCACCTACCGGATCGCCGCCGGCCTGGTGCTCGACGAGCGCGATTCCGGCGCTGCCGGCGCGCCGCTCGTTCTTCGCGGCCGGCCGGGCGAGAGCGTCGTACTCAGCGGCGCGCTGCGCCTGCCGTGGAGCGGCTTCGAGCCTGTGCGAGACGAGCGGATTCTGGCGAGAATCATCAGCCCCGAGGCACGCAACCACGTTCGCCGGATCGACCTGCGGGCCCTGGGCCTGCGCGAGATTGCGCCGATCGTGCCGCGCGGGTTTCCGCATCCGATCCGCCCGGCGCCGCCCGAGCTGTTCTGCGACCGACAGCCGATGACGCTGGCCCGCTGGCCCAACGAAGGCTTTGCCACAACGGGGCGGACCTGCGGCCCCGCAACCCGGCCCGCCCGCCGCGACGCGACCGGCCAGCCGATCTTCGAGTACGCCGGCGACCGCCCCGCCCGCTGGCGCGCCGCCGAGGATATCTGGCTGCTGGGCTACTGGCGTTACGACTGGGCAGAGGAGACGATCCGGGTCGCCACCATCGACCCGCAGAAACACCGCATCACGCTCGCATCGCCACACTGCTACGGCGTCGCCGCCGGCCAGCCCTGGTTCGCCGAAAACCTGCTCGAAGAAATCGACCAGCCGGGCGAGTACTACATCGACCGCGGCGCCGGCGTGCTCTACTGGTGGCCGCCGCGCGGTACGGACGATTCGACGCTGATCCAGCTCAGCACGCTGGCCGAGCCGCTCGTGAGCCTGAACGGCGCTTCGCACGTCACGCTGCGCAATATCACGCTGGAGGCCGCCCGCGGCGATGGAGTCGTCATCCGCGGCGGCACCGGCGTGCGCATCGTCGGCTGCACGCTGCGCAACCTGGGCAACCGGGCGGTAGTGGTGGATGGCGGCCGCGACCACGCCGTCGTCGGCTGCGACATCTACAACACCGGCGAGGGCGGCATCAGCCTGGTCGGCGGCGACCGGGCCACGCTCGAGCCCGCCGGCCACGTCGCCGAGGACAACCACATCCACCACTTCAGCCGCCGCGGGCTGACCTACCGGCCGGCGATTCTCATGCGCGGCGTCGGCTGCGTGGCCGCCCACAACCTGATCCACGACGCCCCGCACTCGGCGATCCTGTTCTGGGGCAACGATCACCGGATCGAGTACAACGAGATCCACCACGTGCTCAAACGCACCGGCGACGGCGGGGCCGTCTACACCGGCCGCGACTGGACCTTCCGCGGCAACGTGATCCGCTACAACTTCTTTCACGACATCCGCGGCATCGACAAGTGGGAAAACGCCGTCTACATCGACGACCAGGCCGGCGGCATGCACATCTACGGCAACGTCTTCCACAACTGCCACTGGGGCATGCTCATCGGCGGCGGGCGCGACAACGTGATCGAGAACAACGTGTTCTCGCACTGCGACCTGGCGCTCCAGCTCGACGCCCGCGGGCTGGGCTGGGGCAAGACGCGCCTCGGCCCGACGCTGCGCAAGCGCCTGGCGGCGATCCCCTACCAGCAGCCGCCGTGGTCGCGGCGCTACCCCGGGCTGGTGGACATCCTCGACGACCAGCCGATGACCCCCCGGCACAACATCCTGCGCGACAACGTGCTCTACAAGTCGGGCAAGCTGCTGACGCGCATCGCCCCGGTCGCACGCAAGAACGCCACGATCGCCGGCAACCTGGAAACCGCCGAAAACCCCGGCCTGGCCGACCCCGAGCAACTCGACTTCCGCCTCGCGCCCGACGCGGCGTTGCGAAAAGAGCTGCCGCACTTCAAGGACATTCCGTTCGGACAGATCGGCCCGCGAACCGCCCGCCAGCCGGCCGGCGAGAAGGCCGCTCCCGTCACGCTCTACCTCGCCCCGGACGGCAGCGACACTTGGTCCGGCCGGCTGCCGGCCCCCAACGCCGACCGCAGCGACGGCCCGCTGGCTTCGCTCCAGGGTGCCCGCGACGCCATCAGGCGGCTCGGTCCCGGGCAGCGCCACGCCGGCCCGGTGACGGTCGAGATCGCCGGCGGGGTCTACCCCGTCCGCCAGCCGCTGGTGCTGACGCCCGAAGACAGCGGTACGGAACAATGTCCGATCGTCTACCGCGCCCGCGCCGGCCAGCGGCCGATCTTCGACGCCGGCCGCGAGATTCGCGGACTCAAAGCGGACGGTGCGGGCTGCTGGTGTGCCGAGATTCCCGAGGCCGCCGCCGGCAAGTGGACTTTCGAGCAACTGTTCGTCAACGGCCGCCGGGCGACGCGCGCCCGCGAACCCGACGAGGGCTATTTCCGCATGCGGGGCGTCGAGCAGGAAGTGATTACGCCGGGCAAGCGCGTCGCCAAAGAGGCCCGACAGACGATTCTCGCCGACCCGAACGACCTGGCGGCGCTGGGGAGTCTGTCGCCCGGGGAACTCGCCGGTGTGCAACTGGTCGCCTACCACAAGTGGGACATCACCCGCCGATTCATCGAACGTCTGGACGGCGATCGGCACGCGATCGTAACACACGGGCAGGGCATGAAGCCGTGGAATTCGTGGCGCAAGGGGACGCGCTATCGGCTCGAAAACTTCGCCGCCGCCCTGACCGCTCCCGGCGAATGGTTCCTCGACCGCTCCGGCCGGCTGCGCTATCGCCCGCGGGAAGGCGAGACAATCGCGACCGCACGCGTCGTCGCGCCGGTCGCCGAGCGGTTCATCGTCGTCGCCGGGCGGCCCGAGGACGGCGCGTTCGTCGAGCATGTGCGCTTCGAGGGGCTGACGTTTCGCCACGGCGCCTGGCACACACCACCCGAGGGTTTCGAGCCGGCCCAGGCCGCCGCCCCGATCGACGCCGTCGTGCTGCTCGACGGCGCCCGGCACGTCGAAATCGTCGATTGCGAGATCGCCCATATCGGCCGCTACGGCGTCTGGCTGCGCCGCGGCTGTCAGGACTGCACCGTGCGGCACTGCTACATCCACGACCTGGGCGCCGGCGGCGTGCGCATCGGCGAAACCGTGCTCCGGAAAACAGAAAGCGAGAAAACCGGCCACAACGTCGCCGACAACAACATCATCCGCGGCGGCGGGCGCATCTTCCCCTGCGCCGTCGGCGTGTGGATCGGCCACAGCGGCGACAACCGCGTCACGCACAACGACATTTCCGACCTGTACTACACCGGCGTGTCGGTCGGCTGGCGCTGGGGTTACGCGGCGAGCCCGGCCAAACGCAACGTCATCGACTACAACCACATCCACAAAATCGGCCAGGGCGTGCTCAGTGACATGGGCGGCGTGTACACGCTCGGCCCGTCAGAGGGCACGAGCGTCAGCCACAACGTGATCCACGACGTGGAGAGCTTCGGCTACGGCGGCTGGGGCCTCTACACCGACGAAGGCTCGACCGGCATCGTCATGGAGTCCAACCTGGTCTACGACACCAGGACCGGCGGATTCCACCAGCACTACGGCCGCGAGAACACCATCCGCAACAACATCTTCGCATTCGCCCAACTGTATCAGCTCCAGTGCACGCGCGTGGAAAAACACCGCTCGTTTGCGTTCGAACGCAACATCGTCTACTGGGACGCCGGCGTGCTGCTGGCCGGGCCGTGGGCGAAGGTCCACATCGCGATGGACCACAACTGCTACTTCCGCGCCGGCGCAAAACCCTTCGACTTCGCTGGTATGAACCTGGAGCAGTGGCGCCAGGCCGGCCGCGATGCGCACTCGATCATCGCCGATCCGGGCTTTGCCGACGCCGCGGCGCGCAACTTCGCGCTCAAGGCGGATTCGCC
>CAYRXN010000096.1:0-19313 GCA_964428275.1 uncultured Planctomycetales bacterium
CAGCCACCCGTAGGTGTCCGGGCAGTGTCTCAGTCCCGATGAGGCGGGCCACGCTCTCACGCCCGCTACCCGTCGCAGCCTTGGTAGGCCGTTACCCCACCAACAAGCTGATAGGACATAGGCCGCTCCCAGACCGGCAGGCCCGAAGGTCCCCACCTTTGATCGCCAGACCATGCGGCCCGACGATATCATCCGGTATTAACAGCACTTTCGCTAAAGGGCTTGCGCCCGCTGTTATCCCAGTGTCCGGGGTACGTTACCTATGCGTTACGCTCCCTTTCGCCACTAACCACCTATTGCAAGCAAAAGGTGGTCCGTACGACTTGCATGTCTTAGCCATGCCGCCAGCGTTCGTTCTGAGCCAGGATCAAACTCTTCAATTTGATTTATGCATCAGGCCCGAAGGCCTTCAGCTTCCTGACGAAAGGCTCAATCACTCACGTCTGCATTGCGAGAGTGGTTGAGCGCGCCCGCATTGCTGCGGACACACACCTTGACGACCCTTGCGGGCCGCCTGGCAGCACGACGAGGCGAGTCATGCAGAAATCCTCGCCGGCTGTCACACTCTCGCGGCTTGTTTCGTCCACTGTTTACTTGTCAAATAGCAGCCCCGACCCGTGGTCGAGGGTCGAGTAATATAACGCGCCTCCTTTACCTTGCAACCCCTCTGGTTGACATTTTTCACAAAAATCAGCCGCGGCCCGCCGGCGCCGGGGCCGGGGCCGTTCCGAGGCCCCACCCGGCCGGCCCCGGACGGGACCGGACAAGCTGCCCCGCCAGGCCGGGAGCGCGCACGGCCCGCCCGTCGGCCGTGGCGCGCCCTCCCCCGCGCGTTCGGAAGCGGTTGCGGGCCAGGCGGCTCGCGCCCGCGCCGATTTGTTCAGCCGCGCCGCCGATCTTTTCGATACTTCCGGTAGGTGGGGGCTGCTGGTGGGAGTGCGCGCATGGATCCGCTCGAGATCGGACATATTATCGGAGTCGATGGCGACACGGTCGAGGTGCAGCTCGCGGTCACCGACCTGAAGCTCGACTACCACGGAAAAACCTACCGCGTCGGGCGGCTCGGAACCTACATCACGATCCCCATGGACCGCCGCACGCTGATCGGCTACATCACGCGCGTCGGTGCCACCGGCGAGCTCGATCCCGCCCCCAATCCCGAAGCCCCTCGGCGAATCACGATGACCTGCCAGTTGCTCGGAACCGTGCAGGGCGACCAGTTCCGCCGCGGCGTCAACGAATACCCCACGCTCGGCGACAAGGTGCGGCTCGGCGTGGACGAGGACTTCGAGCTGATCTTCGGCGCCTTCGACGAACTCGCCGACGACGCCGGCGTGCGCAAGGCGTTCTCGATGGGGCGCTTCGCGATCGACACCGATTTCGAGGTCAAGGTGCTCGGCAAGGACTTCTTCGCCAAGCACGTCGCCGTCATGGGCAACAGCGGTTCGGGAAAGAGCGTCACGACCGCCAAGATCGTCCACGAAGCCACCAAGCTCAAACATTCGCAGGTCGTCCTGTTCGACATGCACGGCGAATACCTGCACGCCTTCAGCGACGACCACGGCAACCCGCAGCGCCAGGTCACCTACCTTTCCGACCGCAATCTCGTGCTGCCCTACTGGCTGCTGAGCTACGAGGAGTTCGAGCAGCTCTTTCTCGACACGCACGATCCGCTCAACATCAATGCGCAGAAGGTGTTTCTGCGTCAGGCCTTCGAGCGGCTCAAGGCGCCCGCGGCCGAAGCGCTCGGGCTCAAGTGGGAGTTCACGATCGACACGCCGGTCTACTACTCGCTCGAGCAGCTTCAGATCTACGCCGAGAACATGAACGCCGCCCGCTTCGTCACCAACACCGACAACTACGCCTTCGCCCGGCTGCCGTACCGCCAGTTGCCGCGCGAGCAGCAGGAGGAGCTGTTGCTCACGAAGCGCATGGAGTTCAACCCCGCGGCCTCGGAAGGTGAAACGCCGCACGCGACCTTCTATGGGCGCCTGCTGGGGCTGATCAACAACATCGAGACGCGGCTCAACGACCGGCGCTACGACTTTCTCCTGCGGCCGTTCGACCAGGCGCAGCGCAACATCGACCTGGCGCCGCACTTCGACCGCGACGCGCCGCTGCGCCAGCGCAGCCACACCGCCGGTTGGGTGATCCGGCAGATGCTGGGGCGGCTGGAGCCGCGCCGGAACCTGACGATCGTGGACCTTTCCGGTCTGCCGTTCGACGTCGTGGACACGACCGTGGCGGTGCTGACGCGGGCGCTGTTCGACTTCAACTTCTGGTCGCCGCCCGACGTGCGGCATCCGGTGCTGCTGATCTTCGAGGAGGCCCACAACTACCTGCCGCGCAAGCCGATCGAGGGCCGCAAGACCTTCGCGCGGGCGGCGGTGGAGAAGGTCGCCAAGGAAGGTCGCAAGTACGGCGTGGCCGCGATGATCGTCAGTCAGCGTCCCAGCGAGATTTCCGAGACCGTACTGAGCCAGTGCAACTCGATGGTGCTGATGCGCATGAACAACCCGGACGACCAGGAATACGCCGCCCGGGTGGTCAGCGACCAGTTCCGCAGCCTCATCAGCCTGTTGCCGAGCATGAAGCCGGGTGAGGGGTTCATCATCGGCGACGCGGTGCTCATGCCGATGCGCACGCTGATCGACATGCCGCCCAAGTTGCCGCAGAGCGCGAACATGGACTTCTTCGGGCTGTGGTCCACGGGCGGGAAGGGTTGCGACGTGGACCGGATCATCGACCGCTGGTGGCGGCAGGAACGCTCGGCGGGCGCGTTGGCAGCGCAGATGCGCGCCGAGCGCGGGGACGGTCCGGAGTCACACGCTGGCACCGCCGCGGCTTGCGAGGCGCCGGCCGACCCGGGCGCGGTTCCGGCCACGCCTGGCGCGGATGTCGCCCCGGCGGCCCGTGCAACACCATCGGAACGTGAATCGTCCGGCGACCCGCTGGCCGACGCCGATTCGGACGCGACCTCCGCCGAGAAGAAGCTGGCGCAACTGGCCGCGATCTTCGGCGTGGCCAGGAAGCAATCCGGCAAGCAAGGGTGATCGCCGCGGCGACGGCGCGCGACTTGCTGCTGGGGGGGCGCGGTCACATGCCCGTATCGTCGCTCGGGGGGGTGTCCGGACCCGCGGCGCGTGGTGAAGTGGCGACCTGGATGCCGTGGTCGGCGCGGCGCAGGTCCACGTGGACGCGCCAGTGCTCGTCGTCCCGGGCGGGGTAGTCCACCCGGTAGTGGACGCCGCGCGACTCGCAGCGCGTGGCGGCGCCGGTGGCGATGCACAGGGCGACCGTCAGCAGGTTCTGGATTTCCCACTGCTCGGGCGCGTCGAACACCTTGTCCATCACGTAGCGGCTCCAGAACTCGATGATCTCGACCGTCTCGCCCAGCCGGTCGGCGGAACGCTCGATCCCGGCGTTGCGCGACATCACGCTTTGCAGGCTGTGCAGGACATCGTGGACATCGAGCGCCGTGCGCGGCGAATGGGGCAGCAGGTGGCTCAGCGCCGGCGGATGATCGATGCGGCCGCGCTTGGCGGCCCGCTGTCCGGCGACCTCTCCCGCCCGCCGGCCGAAGACCAGACCTTCCAGCAGCGAGTTGCTCGCCAGCCGGTTGGCCCCGTGCAGGCCGGTCGAGGCGACCTCGCCCGCCGCCAGCAGCCCCGGCAAACTGGTGTCGCCGTCGAGGTTGGTGACCACGCCGCCGACGGTGTAGTGGGCGCTCGGGCGGACGGGGATCAGGTCGCGCTCGGGATGGATGTCGAACTCCCGGCACAATCGGTCGATGGTCGGGAACCGCTTGGCGAACATCCCCGCCGGCAGGTGGCGCACGTCGAGATAGACGTTCGACACGTTGTGTTGCTTGAGTTCGGCGTTGATGGCCCGGCTGACGATGTCGCGTGGGGCCAGCTCGCCGCGCGGGTCGTAGGCCTCCATGAAACGCCGCCCGTCGCGGTGCACGAGCCGGGCGCCCTCGCCGCGCACGGCTTCGCTGATGAGCGCGCGCGCCGCCCCCGCGATGTACAGCGTCGTCGGGTGAAACTGCACGAATTCGAGATCGCGCAGCAGCGCCCCGGCCCGGAAGGCCATCGCCAGACCGTCGCCGGTGGCGACCGGCGGGTTGGTCGTCTCGCGGAAGACCCGCCCGGCGCCGCCGGTTGCGAGAATCGTCTTGCAGGCCCAGAACATCTGGTGGCCGTATTTGGCGTGGTGCGTGACGATGCCGGTCACGCGGCCGTCGTCGGTGAGCAGGTCGATCGTGAAGCAGCGCTCGAATATGCGGATTCGCGGGTGGGCGCGGGCGCGCTGCAGCAGAACGCGGATGATTTCGCGTCCGGTAGCGTCGCCGTGGGCGTGCACGACCCGGGCCGCCGAGTGTCCGCCTTCGCGCCCGCGGGCGAGGTGGTCGTTTGCGAGGTCGAACTGGGCGCCCCAGGACTGAAGCTCGCGGATGTGTTCGGGGGCCTGCCGCACCACGTGCTGTACGACTTCTTCCTCGCCCAGCCCTTCGGCGACGGCCAGCGTGTCGCGCGCGTGGTTTTCGAAACGGTCGGGCTGTTCGGTGACCGCGGCGATGCCGCCCTGGGCGAAGTTCGTCGCCGACAGGGTCGCCTCGTTCTTGGTCACGACCAGCACGTCGGCGTTTTCCGCCGCCGCCAGCGCCGCCCGCAGGCCGGCGATGCCCGTGCCGATCACGATCACGTCGGTAAACAGGTGGGGCAGGCGGTGTACGTCGAAGTTGGTCAGGTAACGCCGGGAACCGAGAACGCTGCTCATGGGGTGGGGCCTATCGTTTGAAGCGGCGGACGCGTTTGTCGGTCACGAGCATGTGCAGCCGCACGTCGCACGCTTCCGTCGGGACCGTCTCGACGAGCTGCTGTTCGAGCGCCAGGCCGCAGGCGACGCCGCGGAAATCGCGGTGGCACAGGAAGCGGTCGTAGAAGCCCAGGCCGCGCCCCAGGCGGTTGCCCTGTCCGTCGAACGCCAGCCCCGGCACGATCACGATGTCGATGTCGGCGACCGGAATGGGCATCCCGCCGATCGGCTCGCGAAAGCCGCGTTCGCTGTCGCGCACGTCGTTGGTCAGCGAGTTGATCTCGATCGGCAGCATGCGCCGCTGCTCCCACATCACCTTCGGTGCGAGCACGCGCTTCATGTTGCTCCAGCAGTGCAGCGCGATCTGGCTGGTGTCCACCTCGTGGGTCATCGACAGGTACAGCATCACGATTTCCGCCCGGCGGTATTCGGGCGTCTCGAACAGACGCTGGCACGCCGCGATGCTGCGCTCGTGCAACACGTCTTCCGAAAATGCTTCCAGCTTCCGGCGCATCTGCTGACGTAGCTCTTGCTTCGTCACGACTCCCTCTCGGTCCGTGGTTGACCGGCGGCCCGGCGTCTTGCCCGCAGATCGCGCAGACGCTCACCTATACGCCGCTCCTCTCCTCGCTGCGTCGGATTGTAATACGTCCGCACCGCCCCGAGGTAGTCCTGAACCAGGAAACCCTCGGAACTTTCGTGCGGCGACCGGTAGCCCTGCCCCCGGCCCAGCCGCTGCGCGCCGCGATAGCTGGCGTCGCGCAGGTGAGGCGGGACCGGCAGCACCGGGCCGGCGCGCACGTCCGCCCGGGCCGCGTGGATCCCCCGCGTGACCGCGTCGGACTTGGGCGCGCACGCGACGTAGACCGCCGCCTGGGCCAGGGCATACTCGGCTTCCGGCAGTCCCACCAGTTCGGCCACCTGGGCGGCCGCCGCCGCGACCACCAGCGCCTGCGGGTCGGCGTTGCCGACGTCTTCCGACGCGCAGATCGCGATGCGCCGCGCGACGAAGCGCGGATCTTCGCCGCCTTCGAGCATCCGCGCCAGCCAGTACAGCGCCGCGTCGGGGTCGCTGCCGCGCATCGACTTGATCAGCGCCGAGGCCACGTCGTAGTGCGTATCGCCCGTCTTGTCGTACTGGATCACCGGCGTCTGCATCGACTCCGCCGCCACCGCGACCGTGACCGGGGCCCCGTCCGCCGCCGCCTGCGAGCGCACGCTGGTTTCGAGCGCCGCCAGCGCCCGCCGGGCGTCGCCGCCGGCGTGCTCCGCGATGAAGCGCAGCGCCTTCGGCTCGACCGCGACGCCGTGATCGCCCAGTCCGCGCTGCCGGTCGGCCAGCGCCCGCTCGAGCAGCACGCCCAGCTCCTCGACGGTCAGCGGCTTGAACTCGAAGATGTTGCTGCGGGAAATCAGCGGTCCGGTGATGGCGTGGAAGGGGTTTTCGGTCGTCGCACCGATCAGGACCAGCACGCCCTCTTCGACATCGCGCAGGAGCGAGTCCTGCTGCGACCGGCTGAATCGGTGAATCTCGTCGAGGAACAGCACCGTCCGCTGGCCGCGGCTGGCCAGCCGCCCCCGGGCCTGCTCGCCGATGCGCCGGACGTCGCGCACGCCGGCTTCGGCGGCGTGGAGCGCCTCGAACGCCGCCCGGGTGTGGCCGGCGATCAGCATCGCCAGCGTGGTCTTGCCGCACCCCGGCGGCCCGTAGAAGATCGCGCTCGTGAGCCGGTCGGCGTCCAGCAGGCGGCGCAACAGTCGTCCGGGGCCCAGGAACTCCTGCTGTCCTACGAATTCATCCAACGTCCTCGGACGCATGCGCACCGCCAGCGGCTGCACGCGCTCCAGCGCCCCGCGTTCCTGTTCGTCGAACAGATCCATGCCGCCCAGTATACCCACCCCGTCCGAGATGACGGCCGCGTTTGTCGTCCGCTCCGGAAACGCAGAACGCCGCAGCGGACCGGGGCCTGCGTCGGCAGAACCGGGCGCGCGTGCGGCGTCGCAACAGAACGGAGAGGGGGGGATTCGAACCCCCGGTGGGGCTTTATCGCCCCACGACGGTTTAGCAAACCGTTGCCTTAAGCCGCTCGGCCACCTCTCCGGAACGTTTCTTGTCCGCAAACCTGCATTTCCAGGTGGCGGTCTGCGCATTCTAGTTGCCCCACGGGCAGTTCGCAACAGTCTCGGAATCCGTCCAACCCGCCGAACGAGTGGCGCGGCTGCGCGCGGGGGGGGGCGCCGGGCGATTCGCAGGGGGCCAGGCGCTCCCGATTTCGATGCGGAACGCGCTGCTCTTCGCGGCCGGACGTGGGAGCTGGTCACGCTGCCGCACGCGGCCGTGGTTGAGCCACGGGTCATCACCGACCCCTGGCGGGGGGCTGTTGCCGCAAGGCCTTTCGTATCGCCGAGGCCGACCGCGGTCGAAGGCTGGTGCTCCGGTTTGGAGGAGCGATGCGAAACACAAGCGTCCGGGGCGACGGCGAGCACGTGACATCCCACGCCGGCGGCTACCTGCCGTATCGCGTCGATCTGACGGACGTGGCCCGTTTCGGCGGGGATTCCCGCGCACGGCGACGGCCGAAGCGTCTCCAGCGAGGTGGTCCCCCTTCGTCGAGCCGCGGGGCTGAACCTGCGCGGCGTCGCGTTACGTGAAGCGGCGCCGGATCGCTCGCGGTGAAACTGCGTGCCGGAAAGGCGATTCTGGGGTATTCTCATGCCCGGCGTTCGCGGGTCGGCTGCGGGCGGATTCCCGCAGCCGCGGCGGACGGTGTTCAGGAAACGGATCATGCTCACCCTGATGCTGGCCAACGTCGATTACACGGAGCTGATTGCGATCGGGATCATCCTGATCAGTTCGCTGATCGGTTCGGTGTTCAAGAAGCCCAAGCCCGGGCAGGCCGGGCGTGCCGGGCGGCCGCGGGGTCGCTCTGTGCCGCCGGGCCAGCGTCCTCGATCAGAACGTCCGCAACCGCCGGTCCCGCCCCGCCCGCAGCCGGGCCGCGAGCGCCCGCAGACCGTCTCGCTGCCGACGGCGGGGCCGGCCGCGGAACCCGAACCCGTCCCGATCGATCGAGTCGAGCCGGAGCCGGCGAGGGCCCGCCCCGTCGAGCCGCCGGCGCGTCGCGTCCCCCGGCCGCCGACCCGCGTCGCTCCGACCATGACCTCGGCGGAACCCCTGAACGCCGTTCCCGATGTCGCGCCGCCGGCCCCGCGATTGCCGGGGCGCAGCGCCCGCGTGGCCCCGATGGCCCGCGTCGCGCGGCTGGCGCGGGTCTCGGCCTGGGCGCCGCCGAAGCCCGGCCCCGACCTCCGGCGGGCGCTGGGCATGGTGCACAACAAGCGCGATCTGCGGGCGGCGTTTATCCTCAGCGAGATTCTTGCTCCGCCCGTCGCTTGCCGCGACAATCCCCATGTTTGACGTCCGCGCCGCGACGGGGAGCGCGGTTCGCCGCCGCAGACCCGGCGGTGTCGAAACCCCCTCTGGTACCGGTGTGCGACCGGTCGCGTAGCAGTGGTACCGGTGTTCGGCCGGCCAGGGCCCACCGGGCGGAAATGGAGCAGCGATGAGCAACGGCGGGAGCTATGATCCGCGCTCGATCGAGCCGGAGATGTACGAGTTCTGGGAGCGCGGCGGCTATTTCCACGCCGAGCCCGACCCCGAGCGCAAGCCCTACACGATCGTGATCCCCCCGCCGAACGTGACCGGTGCGCTGCACCTGGGCCATGCGCTCAACAACACGCTCCAGGACATCCTGATCCGCCGGGCGCGGATGCGCGGCTACAACGCCTGCTGGCTGCCGGGTACGGACCACGCCGGCATCGCCACGCAGGCCGTGGTCGAGAAGCGCCTGCGCCAGGAGGAGGGCAAGACCCGCCACGAGATCGGGCGCGAGGGGCTCGTCGCCAAGATCTGGGAGTGGAAGGAGGAGTACAACACCCGCATCATCAACCAGCTTCGCCGCATGGGCTGTTCGTGCGACTGGCAGCGCACCCGCTTCACGCTCGACGAGGTCTGCGCCCGCGCCGTCTACGAAACCTTCTTCCGCTTCTTCAAAGACGGCCTGATCTATCGCGGCCTGCGGCTGGTGAACTGGGACACGCAGCTTCAGACCGCCGTCGCCGATGACGAGGTCTACCACGAGACGGTCAAGAGCAACCTGTGGCACATCCGTTACCCGGTACTGGAAACGCCGCCCACCGGCTGCGAAACGGGCTTGCAACCGGTGGATCGCGCGCTCGCGGAGCGGGCCGTCCGCCGCGCCACGGCACCCGATGCCCAGCTCGGGCGCGACTACCTCGTCTGCGCCACGACGCGCCCCGAAACGATGCTGGGCGATACGGCCGTCGCGGTTCATCCCGACGACGAGCGCTACCGGCACCTGATCGGCAGGTACGTCCTGCTGCCGCTGATGAACCGGCCGGTCCCGGTGATCGGCGACGGCCTGCTGGTCAAGAAGGAGTTTGGCACCGGCTGCGTGAAGGTCACGCCCGGTCACGATCCCAACGACTACGCCTGCGGCCAGCGCCACGGCCTGGAGCTCATCAACATCCTGACGGCCGACGGACGGATCAACGAGGTCGGCGGACCGTACCAGGGGCTGAGCTGTCAGCAGGCCCGCAAGAAGGTGGTCGCCGACCTCGAGGCCGCGGGGTTGATGGGCGAGATCCAGCCCTACCAGCACGAAGTCGGCCACAGCGACCGCAGCAAGACGCCGATCGAGCCGATGCTGTCCGAGCAGTGGTTCGTGCGGATGGAGAAGCTGGCCGAACCCGCGATGGAAGCCGTCCGCGACGGGCGCGTGCGCTTCTTTCCCGAGCGCTTCGCCAAGACCTACCTCGACTGGCTCGGCGAACGGCGCGACTGGTGCATCAGCCGGCAGCTCTGGTGGGGCCACCGAATCCCCGTGTGGCGCAAGACGATGAGCGTGGCGGCGCTGCGCAAACTGCTCGAAAACGACGGAGCGGCCCTGGTGTCCGCCGGCGCCGACTGCAACTGCTGCGTGCGCGTCGTCACCGCGACCGGCGAGAGCTTCATCTGGGGCGACGCGGCCTCGCACGAGCGCGTGCGGCGGATGGACCCCGACCAGACGCTCGAATGGTTCGTCTGCCTGCGCGACCCCCGGGGTACCTGGCCGGCCGACGACCGCAGCATCGCCCAGCGCCTGGAAGCGGACGGCTTCGAGCACGACCCCGATGTGCTCGATACGTGGTTCAGCTCGGCGCTCTGGCCGCACAGCACGTTCGGCTGGCCCGCAGTCCGGCCCGCGGACGATCCCGCACAACCCTCGGCCCGGTCCGACCTCGACTACTTCTACCCCACCAACGTGCTCTCGACGGCGCGCGACATCATTTCGCTCTGGGTCGCCCGCATGGTGATGACCGGGCTGTACAACGTCGGCCGCGTGCCGTTCTCGCACGTCACGATCCACCCGACCATCCAGGACGGGCAGGGTCGGCGGATGAGCAAGTCGCTCAACAACGGCGTCGATCCCAACGACATCATCGACATGTACGGCACGGACGCGATGCGCTTCACGCTGGCTCAACTCGCCGGCGAAACGCAGGACATCCGCATGCCGGTCAAGCCCGCCAAGCTGCCCGACGGCCGAACGGTCAACACCTCCGACCGCTTCGAGCTCGGCCGCAACTTCTGCAACAAGCTCTGGCAGGCCGCCACCGGTTTCGTGCTGCCCAACCTCGCGGCTGGGCAGAGGAACGAACAGAGCGGGGACGAAGGGACGGAGGGACCGAGGGACGAAGCGACGAAGGCCACGGGGCGACAAGGCCCCGAGGAACGGGAACGAGCCGCGGGCGCCGGCCCGCGCGGTCCCGAGGACGAGGCACGCCTGCGTCCGCTCGGCGCGGACGACCTCGCCGTCGAAGACCGCTGGATCCTCTCGCGTCTGAGCGCCTGCATCGAGCAATGCGACCGCCGCCTCGACCGCTACCAGTACAACGAGTACATCAACACGGTCTACGCGTTTTTCTGGAGCGATTTCTGCGACTGGTACATCGAGATGGTCAAGCCGCGGTTGTTCGGCCGCGACGAGTCGGGCGCGATGGTCCGCCACGACGACGAATCGGCCCGGATCGCCCGCCGGGTGCTGGCGTGGGTGCTCGACCAGACGCTGCGGCTGCTCCACCCCGCCACGCCGTTCGTCACCGAGGCCCTCTGGAACAAACTCGGACACGTCGCGCCGCAGCGCGGCATCGGCGAGCCGTCCGCTCCCGCGGGCGCGCTGATCGTGGCCGCCTGGCCGCGGGCCGATGCCTGGCCGCGCGAGCCCGAGGCCGAACAGCGGATGGCGGTCGTGCAGGAAGCGATCCGCGCGTTGCGGGAGATTCGCACGAGCGTCAACAAGATCCGCGCCGCCAGCAAGGAGGCTTCGATCCGCACGCTGCCCCACGCCGTGCTCAAGGCCGAGCCGGCCCTGGCCGAGACGCTGCGGGACCGGCTGCCGATGCTGCTGCGCCTCGGGCAGTGCGAGCAGATCGAGATCGGGTCTGACGTGCCCAAGCCGCCACAATCCGCGAGCAAGGTGCTCACCGGCGTCGAGGTCTACGTTCCACTGGCGGGGTTGGCCGATCTCGACGTCGAGCGCCGGCGGCTGGGCAAGGAGCGTGAAGAAATCGCCGGCCACATCGCCCGGATCGAGAAGAAGCTGTCCAACGAGGGGTTCGTGGCCAAGGCCCCGGCGGCGGTCGTCGAGCGCGAACGCGCCCGGCTGGCCGACCTGCAGGACAAGCTGGCCGCGATCGAGCGCAATCTGGCGGAAATCGGCGCGTAGGCCTGCGCGTGTGTCGTTGCGGCCGGCCCGCTACAGCGCGAGCACCGGGACGTCGCGCACCATGCCGAGCAACTGGTAGTCGCCCGCGCTGATATAGCTGAACCCGTCCTTGTGCTGGCCGACCACGAGCAGCCCGTACGCCCCGGCGGCCAGCTCCCGCTGCACGATCTCGACCACGTTGCCCAGCCGCAACTGGTAGCTCACCGTGTAGGGCTTTTCCCGGCTGGCGGCGACGACCGCCTTGAGGTAGCGCTCGCCGCTGCGGGCCAGGTTTTCCAGGACTTGTTCCTCGTTGGATTCGCTCAGGTCGGCGGTGACGTGCAGGGCCTCGCGCACCGAACCGATGTCGTCGCGATCGAGCGCGTGGAGCAGCAGCAGCTTGCCGTCGTCTTCGACCAGCGCGAACGAGTACGAGAAGTTCTGCGTCTGGCGGAAATTGCCGCTGAGACTGTGCAGAATGCTGCGAAAGACCGCGCGCGGCTCCTCGATCGGCTGGCGCACGAACAGCACCGGCGGCGCGCTGCCGGAAACCAGCGCGTTGACATCGACGACGCGGGCGGCTTCGTCCTCCGGCTCGGGCAGCAGCACGAGCTGGCTGTGCGCCAGCGCGATCTGGCCGATCAGCGCCACGGTCGAGGCGAACGGTTCGTCCGCCTGCTCCATCTGGTGTTGCGCCGCGGCCGCCCGGACGCTGCCGGGATCGAGCCTGGCCGGCCAGTGGATCCGCGGCGCAGCCCCGAACCGCGCCCCCAGATACGCGGCCAGCCGCAGGACCGAATCGTCCAGCGTCGTGCCCTTGAGCACCACGGTCAGCCGTTTGAGCACGACCTCGCGGATGTCGAGGACCGGGATGGAGGCCCGCTCGAAGATCGACTCGAATTGCTCGATGGCTCGTTCACGCATGATCTGCTCGTCCTGCTGGCCGCCGGGGTTCCGATCGGATTGTCCCGATCCGCGTCCGCGTTGCAAGTATGATCTCGATCGCTCGGCCGCGTGCTGACGCGCCCGGGCGGGCGAGCGCCGCCTGGCGCCGCCGATAACCCCGGTCCGCCGTGCAGGGTCGTGGCGGGTCTGCGGATGCGTTTTGTCCGCGCACCACTCCTCCGGATCTCTCGCGCAAGCACGCCTGTTTTCTCGGACGCGGCCCCGGTCTTTCGGGACCGCGTGGGGCCGTCGGCCGGCGTCGCGTATTGGGAACAACGCCCACGCGACCGTTTTTCGAGCCTGCCCGGTCAAACGTTTTGAATGCTTTCTCTGACGGACCGCCCCGCTGGCGGTGCGTCGCACAGGACACGGCGCGCGTCGGCGTCAGGCCCGGGCGGTCGCTGCGATCGACGGCTCAGGCGTTCGCCACAGCCCGCCCACCTGCGGAAGGAAGGCATCATGGGCGTGAAAACGGAAAACGAAACTCGCATCACGATGATCTGTCCCAATCTCACATGCCGTCGGACGCTTTCGGCGCCCGTCTCGGCCCGTGGCCAGGTCATGAAGTGTCCCTACTGCGACTCGCCGTTCCGCGTTCCCGGCGGCGCAAACCCGTCCCCGGGTGCCGACGCGAAGGGCGGCAAGAAGTAGGCATCCAGGCGATCCGACGGCTTCCCGAGGGGCAAGGTGATGGCAGCATCAGCGTGGAACACCGGCAGGCCGCGCCCGCGCAGGGCTTACGCGGCGCCCGGCGCCTCCGGCGGAGTGCCCGGCGCCAGCCGACTTTCGCCGGCAGAGCGCGAAGCCGATGCCGCGGCTGCGGACTGGCAGATCATCCTGCATCTGCGCGCGCTGTTTCAACGCGATCCCCGTCTGATCGACGCCCTGCTCAAAGACCTCGGGGCCGGCGGCCCGCCCGGATTCATCACGACGGTTCTGGTTGCGGCCCGCGAGGCGCTGGCCGAACGACCCGAATCGGATGCGCTGCACTACTACGCGGCCCGCGCCGCACTCGCCGACGGCCGTCCCGGCGAAGCCCGGACGCTGTTGCAGCGTGCCGTCGAGCTCGATCCCGGGTACACCGCCGCGCTCGCGTTGCTGGCCCGGATCGAAGACGAGGACCGCACGTCTACCGGCGTGAAGACGAACGCCGCACCCGGCAAACCGGTGCGGCCCGAGGGAATCGGCGGCCCTGCCGCCGGGGGAAGCGACAGGAGAGGAAATGAGCTACCTGCTTGAGACACTGGGCAGAGGTCTGCTCGGCAGACTGCTGACGGCGTTCGAAGAACAGTTCGGCTGCGCGCCGGACGATGACCCCCAGACGCTCGCCGAGCGCCGCCGCGACGCGAGCACATCGTTCGACCTGGCAATCCGCCTCGGGGCGGCCCAACTGCGCGACATGCGGCTCAGCGCGGCCCGCAGGGCCTTCGGCGAAGCCATCGGCCTCGACGGGCCCGAGCACCTGCCGATCCTGGGACTGGCGTGCGTCTACGACGAGTGCGGGCGGCCCGACCAGGTGCTCGAGCTGCTCGAACAGGCCGATCATCTCTACCCCCACAACGCCCCCGTCGCCTACTGCATCGGCCAGGTCTGCGAACAGCTCGACCGGCCCGTGGCGGCGATCGAGGCCTACCGGCGCGCCGTGGACCTGTGTCCCCGACTGCGCAACGCCCACGAACGCCTCGCGGCGATCTCGGTCCATCAGGGTCGCTGGGATACCGCCCGTGACAGCTATATCCGCCTCGCCGAAATCGACCCCGATGATCTCGACGTGCTCATCATGCTTGCCGGACTTCACCTGATGGCCGGCGACATCTCCGACGCGATCGACACCTTCCAGCGCGCCCTGCTGATCGAGCCGGAAGCCGACGACGAGACGCTCGAGATCGCGGCCGAGTTCGAAAGCGACGGCGAGCTGCACCGCGCGATCGAAACCGTCGAGAAGCTGGTCGCCAGGTACCCGGGCGTGACCGAATTCCACGTGCACCTGGGTGATCTGTACGTCAAGGTTGGCGACGATGCCGCCGCGGTGAACGAGTACCGGACGGCCCTCGAGCTGCACCCGACGTTTCTGGAGGCCACCGTCAAGCTGGGAACCCAGCACCTGCGCGGACGGCGTTACGATGACGCGGCCCGTTCGTTCACCCGGGCCACCGAACTCAACGATCGGCTCCTGTCGGCGTTCGTCGGACTGGGCGTGTCGCAGCACATCGCCGGCTATGACGCCGATGCCCAGGCGACCTTCGACCTGGCCCTGAGCCTGGCACCCAACAGTACGCTTCTGTTCGCCGAATCGAACCGGCTGCACCTGATGGCCGTCTCGCGGGCGTGGGAAGCGGCACTGTGCGAAATGCCCGCGGGGCCGGGCGGTGACGGCGTGCTCATCGAGGCGCTGCGCCGCCACCAGCAGTTGCTCGTAAGCCACCCTCATCGTGCCGACCTGCACTACCGGCACGGGATGCTGCTGCGGCAGATTGGTGAGTTTGCGTCGGCCGGTTCGGCGTTCCGCGAGGCGGCGACGATCGCACCCGCATTCGCCAAGGCCCAGCTCCGGCTCGGCATCGCGATGCTCGAAGTGGGCCGGCCCGCCGAAGGACTCGACGCGTTTCAGCACGCGGTCGTACCGGACGAGGACGAGGTCCGCCGCCATTACGAGCTGGCCCTGCTCTACTCGCAGTACAACCGCTTCGAGTGGACCCTGGACAGCTTCGAAGCGGCGCTGGCCGGGCACGTCGGTGCCGAGGATTTCCGCTACAACCTGGCGTTGGCGCTCCAGAACGTGGGCCTCGTGGACCGGGCCGAAGCCACCTGGCGCGCCATTTGCGAGTTGACCTCCGCCGGGCCGCCGCCGGGTGTGCGTGATCGGCTCTCGGCCGTGTAGACCACGGCCGGCATGGGGTTTCCCGGGCGATCGGAGGGCGCGCGGAGACACCGCGGCCGGCAGCGACGCCGGGCCCGACGCGCGGCCTGTGCGAGGGCATCCGCTTCGGAAACTCGCCGCGAGAAAAAAGGGCCGGGCTACTGGTACGCGTAGTGGGTTGCTTCTATAATCCACCGTAGAGACGTAGCTTGTTACTGGGCCTACGGTTGTGGTGCGTCGTGGCGACCACCGGTACGAAGCGGCCCGTTGCTCGGTGTGGGATTGCCGGCGAATCGTCTGCCGGTTCGCAAGGAATCACGATATACCAGGATGTGTTTGTCGGGGTTGTTCAAAGAGTTTCAGGACCGATCGGACCATTATATAAGCATGCTCGTTATCCGCTGATATCATCCGGTCCCGGCTCACCCGCCAACTGGTGCGTCCAGAACCCTGCCGTTTCGCCGATTGCCCGGCGAATCGCACAAGTGCCGCTGACTGCGCAGCGCCCCGCGGCGCTGCCAACGGACTGCCTCGCCACTATTCGTCCGGCGCAACCCGCCGGACGCCGCCGGCCCGGTCGTCAACCTGGACCGAACCGGATAGGTACTTATGCTTCCCCTCCCCATTCCCGTGCTGGTCGCTGAAGCCGGCTGGCCGTTGTACGTTCTCGGTGTGGTTGTCGCCGCCGGTGCCGGCGGCGCGGCGGCCTGGTACTTTCTCTTTCGGCGGATGAAGGGCGAACACGCCGCCCATCTGGCCGAGGCCGAGCAGCAACTGGTCGATGCGCGCCAGCGGCGCGAGGAGCTTCTCAACAAGGCCGAGATGGAGGCCCAGAAGAAGCTGCTCGACATGATGGACCGTTTCGAGCGCGAGACGGCCGAGACGCGCAACGAGCTCAAGGCCGCCGAGAAAAGGCTCGCCAAACGCGAGGACGTCCTCGACAAGAAGCTGGAAGTGCTCAGCGCCAAGGAGCGCAAGATCGAGGAGGCCGAAAAGGCCCTGGCCGAGACGCGCGCCGAGCTCGAGGCCCGTCAGGCCGAACTCGATGAAACGCTGGCCAAGCAGCGCAGCGAACTGCTGCGGATCGCCAAGCTCACGCCCGACGAGGCCCGCGCGTTGTGTCTCAAGCGGGTCGAGCAGGAGGTCGAACGCGAGGCCGGCCAGATGGTCGAGCGCGTCCTGACCACCGCCCAGGAAAACGCCCGGGAGCGCGCCCGACGCATCATCATCGAAACCATCCAGCGTTACGCGGCCGAACACACCTGCGAAACCACCATCGCCACGATCGACGTCGCTTCCGACGACATGAAGGGCCGCGTGATCGGGCGCGAGGGCCGCAATATCCGCGCGTTCGAGAAGACCACCGGCGTCACCGTGATCGTGGACGACACGCCGGGGGTGGTGAGCATTTCCTGCTTCGATCCGGTGCGCAAGGAAATCGCGCGGCGATCGCTGGAGAAGCTCGTCAAGGACGGTCGCATCCACCCCACGCGGATCGAGGAGATCGTCACCGAGACCGGGCGGGCGGTCGAAGAGGAAATCATCGAAGTCGGCAAGCAGGCGGCGATGGAGGTCAACGTCTCCGGGCTGCACAAGAAGATCATCGACCTGCTCGGCCGGTTGCAGTTCCGCACCAGTTACGGGCAGAACGTCCTGCGACACTCGATCGAGGTCGCGTTCCTGTGCGGGATCATGGCCGACGAGCTCGGGCTCGACGGGGCGCTGGCCCGGCGCTGCGGTCTGCTGCACGACATCGGCAAGGCGCTCGATCACGAAGCCGAGGGCAGCCACACCAAGATCGGCGGGGAGTTCTGCAAGCGGCTCGGCGAGCACGGTGCGGTCATCAACGCCGTCGCCGGCCACCACGGCGACATCGCGGCCACGCACCCCTACACGCCGCTGGTGACGGCGGCGGACGCGATGAGCGCCTCGCGGCCGGGCGGCCGGCGGGAATCGCTCGAACGCTATATCAAGCGGCTCGAAGAGCTCGAGGCCATCGCGACCTCTTACGACGGCGTGCGCCAGGCGTACGCGGTCGAGGCCGGCCGCGAGGTGCGCGTCATCGTCGATGCCGTGCAGGTTCCCGACCGCTCGGCGCTCAAGCTGGCCCGCGACATCGCCAAGCAGATCGAAGAATCGGTCACCTACCCCGGCGAGATCAAGGTCACCGTGCTGCGCGAGCTTCGCGCGGTCGAGTACGCCCGCTGATCCGAAGCCGGCTGCCGCGCGGGCGCGTTCGCCGGGCGGGTGTTTCCTGGCCGTGTTCGCGTGGGTGTGAAGGCCGCGCGCAAGCCCGCGACGTGTTTACCACAACATCCACGCGAGATAGCCGGCGAACAGTGCCAGCAGCAATACGCCTTCCCAGCGGCCTACCCGCCGTCCGGTACGCAGGATGGGAATCAGCAATACGGCGGCGCCAAGCATGACGGGAGCGTCGAGGAAGACCGTCTCGCGATTGACGTGGAGGGGAAAGACCGTCGCCGTCAGGCCGATGACGGCGAGGATGTTGAAGATGTTGCTGCCGACGATGTTGCCGATGGCGATGTCCGGCTGGTTTCGTCGGGCCGCGATGACGCAGGTGGCCAGTTCGGGCAGGCTGGTGCCGAACGCCACGACGGTGAGCCCGATAATTCGCTCGGTGATGCCCAGTATGTGGGCGATTCCCACGGCCCCCTCGACGATCAGGTCCGCCCCCTTCACCAGCCCCACGATACCGATCAGGATGGCGCCGATGTTCAGGTACCACGACCGCGGGTGCTGGCGCGGGTCGTGCTCGTACTCGTCTTCGACGATCGCCGGCTGTCGATGGGCCTCGAAGTACGTTGCGAGCGTGTAGAACACGATCGCGATGACGAAGAAGAGCCCCTGCCAGCGGTCGATTTCCTGATCGTCGATCGCGAACAGCATGAAGACCGCCGTGAAGAACACCATGAACGGCGCGTCGGTGCGCAACACGTTGCGGGAAACCCGCAACGGCCGGGCCAGGGCCGCCACTCCCAGGACCAGCAGGATGTTCATGATGCAGCTGCCGACGGCGTTGGCGACCGCGAGTGCGTCGTGCCCGGTGGCTGCGGACTGCATCGAAACGGCGGTTTCAGGCGCCGATGTGCCGAACGCGACGATCGTGAGTCCCACGACGAGGGCAGAGACGCCCATCTGCCGGGCGAGCTGGGCGGCACCGCGCACGAGACATTCGCCTCCGCCGACCAGGATCAGCAGGCCGCCTGCCAGCAGCATGATGTGCGTAGCCCACACCTCAGTCGGCTCCGTCGCGGCTTCCCACGCGTACCCAATCCCATGCCGACCGCCCAGCATGGCGGCGGAATCGCCCCCGTGCAAGGACTCCGGGTGAAATCCCCAGGGCAATTATTCCGATAAGACAGAGTACGGTACATAATGCAGCCGGTTGGCGCCCGTCGAGATCGGCGGGCGCGGGCCACCGGGAACCGCTACGAGGATACGCACCATGCTGCTCACCTTAGCGCAGGAAGCCGCACACGCCGAGAAGTACGTTCCCCACGTGTTCTGGGTCTGGCCCTTCGTCGCGATTCTGCTGGCGATTGCGATCTTCCCGCTGATGCGCAAGACCCATCACTGGTGGGAAGAAAACCGCAGCAAACTCACCGTCGCACTTATTCTGGCGGCTGTGACGCTGCTTTACTACGGCTTCCGCGGGGTCGGGGTCGTGCAGCACCACGACGCCGGCGGCGAGCACGCGGCTGCGGGGGCGGTGCACGACGAGGGGAAGGCGGAGGCGGAGTCGGCCGCCGAAACCCCGCACGCGGGCGCCGCGGGCGAACACGGCGCGGCGGCGGAGGTCGGCGCGCACGGCGCCGGTGCCGAGGGGGAACACGCCGAGCAGCGCACGCCTCCCGGCTGGAAGACCGTGCTGGCCGTGCTGCACCACGCCGTGCTGGGCG
>CAYRXN010000097.1:0-3243 GCA_964428275.1 uncultured Planctomycetales bacterium
GTTGAGTACCGTGTAGGCCGCCCGTTGCCGGACGACCTCGCGCGGCACGTCGCTGCCGAGCATCGCCCGGTGGACCTGTGTGCCGCTCGGCGTCGCGACGGCGCAGTAGACCAGGCCCACGGGTTTATCGGGCGTTCCGCCGCCGGGGCCGGCGATGCCGGTCGTCGCGAGCGCGTAATCGCTTCCCAGCGCGACCCGCGCGCCCTCGGCCATGGCCCGGGCCACCGGCGCGCTCACGGCCCCGTGGGCTTCGAGCAGCTCCGCGGGGACGCCGACGAGCCGCTGCTTGAGCGCGTTGGCGTAGGTCACGCCGCCGCCGAGGTAGTAGCCGCTGCTGCCGGGCACGTCGGTAATGAGCTTGGCGACCAGCCCGGCGGTACACGATTCGGCGGTGCTGAGCGTCGCGGACCGCGCCGCCAGCAGCCGCCCCACGACCGATGCGAGCGTATCGCCATCGCGGCCGTAGACGACGTTGCCGAGCCGGGCGCGGACCGCCGCTTCCGCATCGTCGAGCAGTCGTCGGGCTTCGTCCTCGCCGGCGGCCTCGGCGCGGATGCGCACCTCGATGACGCCGCTCCGGGCGCACGTGCCGATCGCGGGATTGCGTCCCGGCGCCAGCAGCTCGCCGAGCCGGGCGCCCAGCCGTGACTCGGGCATTCCGCAGCAGTGCAACGTGCGTTTGCGAAGCAACCGGCCGGCCGCCAGCGCGGCGATCTCCGGCCGCACGCTGCGGGTGAACATTTCGCGCATTTCAAACGGCACGCCGGGCAATACGTAGCAGGGCGTCCGGCCCAGCTTGACGAAGACTCCGGGGGCGGTCCCGCAGCCGTTGGGCAGCGCCCGGCCGGTCCGCGGGACCAGGGCCTGCGAACGGTTCTCGGGCGGCATTTCCCGGCCGCGCCGCTCGAAGAACGCTCGAACCGACGCGAGGGCCTCGGGGTCTTCGACCAGTTCGACGCCGCTCGCGGCCGCGAGCGCGGTTCGCGTCACGTCGTCCGCGGTCGGTCCCAGTCCGCCGGTGACGAGCACGAGGTCGGCCAGGCCGGCCCCGCGCGTGACTTCGCGGGCGATGGCCTCGGCGTCGTCGGGAACGGTCACGTGGAGCCGGCAGCGGATGCCGAGTCCTTCGAGCTGGCCCGCGAGCCAGGCCGCGTTGGTGTCTACGACCTCGCCGGCGATCAGTTCGGCACCTGTCGAAACGATGACGGCGTCGGTCAGCTTGTGTTCCGGCGAGCGGGGCTTGTCCATCGCTGCGTCCTGCGCTTGCGCCGCACGGATCAGCTCTTGAGCTTCTGCCGCAGGCGGGCGTCGATGAAAGGCTGGATGTCGCCGTCGAAGACGCGCTGCACGTCGCCGATGGCGAGTCCGGTACGGTGGTCCTTGACGTGGATGGTCGATCCGTGGATGACGTAGCTGCGGATCTGGTTGCCCCAGGCGATTTCGCCCTTCTCGCTGTAGAGCTTGGCGAGTTCGGCGTCGCGTTTGGCCTGTTCCATCTGTTCCAGGCGGGACTGGAGAATGCTCAGCGCGAGGCGTTTGTTCTGCGCCTGGCTGCGCTCGTTGACGCACTCGACCATCAGGCCGGTGGGCTTGTGGCGAACCCGCACGGCGGTGGCGACCTTGTTGACGTTCTGGCCGCCGGCGCCCGAGGCCCGGCGGAAGAACTCGATATCGAGGTCGGCGGGGGCGAGCTCGATCTTGCTTTCCTCGAACTCGGGCAGCACGTCCACGCCGGCGAACGACGTCTGGCGTTTGCCCTGGGCGTTGTAGGGGCTGATCCGCACGAGCCGGTGGACGCCGGCCTCGCAGGAGAGGTAGCCGTAGGCATAGGGCCCCTCGACCCGCAGCGTGACCGACTGGATGCCGCCCTCGTCGGCCTCGCGCCGATCGACTTCCTGCACGCTGTAGCCGTTGCGTTCCAGGTACATCAGGTACATGCGCAGCAGCATCTCGGCGAAATCGCAGGCATCCACGCCGCCGGCGCCCGCCTGGATACTCAGGAAGCACGGGCGGTCGTCGTTCTTGCCCGAGAGCAGCGTCAGCAGCTCGACGCGTTCGGTCTCGGCGGCCATCGCTTCGAGCTCCTGCTGGACCTCGGCGCGGGCCTGGTCGTCATCCTGCTCGTCCGCCAGTTCGAGCAGGATGGCGGCGTCCTCGACGCGTGCGAGCAGTTTCTCGACCGGCTCGACGACGGCGCGCAGCGTCTTCATTTCCGCGACGACGCGCTGGGCCGACTCCTGATGGTCCCAGAAACCGGGCCGTTCCATCCGGGCGGCCAGTTCCTGGAGTCGTTTCGACTTGGCAGGCAGGTCAAAGAGAGTCCCGTATCGCGTGGATGCGATCAGAGAGTTCCTTGAGCGTGGCGGCGGGATCTTCGTACGGCATCAGCGATTTCCTCTCATCCGCCGGTTTGCGGGACCGGCCTCAACGCTCCGCGCGACCCAAACGGTCGCGTCGGCGCGCTGTAATTGTATGCGCACCACCCCGTGACGCCCGCCGGCATGCCGATCCAACGGGCCACGGCGAGGGTCCTCGAACTCCCCGCCGCGCGACGCCGGCGGCCAGAGATTGCCCCGGCGCGCGGCCTCGGAGGCAGCGCGGTCCGACTCGCCAGCCAACGGCTCAGTTGGCGGAGGAGCCGGCCTCGGCTTCCATCTGTTCGGCCTTGGCGGCGGCTTCCTCGACCGGGCCGACGTACATGAACGCCTGCTCGGGCAGGTGGTCCCACTTACCCTCGCACAGCTCCTTGAAGCTCCGCAGCGTGTCTTCCTTCTTCGTGTAGTTGCCGGGGAAGCCGGTGAACTGCTCGGCGACGAAGAACGGCTGGCTGAGGAAACGCTCGATCTTGCGGGCCCGGCCGACGATCTGCTTGTCCTCTTCGCTGAGCTCCTCGACCCCCAGAATCGCGATGATGTCCTGAAGCTCGCGGTAGCGCTGGAGAATCTGCTGGACCTGACGGGCGATCGCGTAGTGCTCGTCGCCGACCACGCCGGGGTCGAGGATGCGCGAACTGGACGCCAGCGGGTCGATCGCGGGATAGATGCCCTTCTCGGCGATCGAACGCTCGAGCACGATGAACGCGTCGAGGTGGGTGAACGTCGTGGCCGGGGCCGGGTCGGTCAGGTCGTCGGCGGGAACGTACACCGCCTGGACCGACGTGACCGCTCCCTTCTGGGTCGAGGTGATCCGTTCCTGGAGCTCGCCCATCTCGGTGCCGAGCGTGGGCTGGTAGCCGACCGCCGA
>CAYRXN010000098.1:0-3674 GCA_964428275.1 uncultured Planctomycetales bacterium
CGCTCGACCTGTACGCCGACCGCGCTGAGCCGGTCCACGAACGCCAGCAGGTGGTCGAGTCGGCAGTTCTCCAGGTCGAGCTCCCCGTTGGTGATCGCGGCGGCGACCATGAACGTACCGGCCTCGATCCGGTCGGGAATGATGCGGTACTCGCAGCCCTTGAGTTCGCGAACCCCCTCGATGATGATCCGCGGCGTCCCCTGACCGCTGATCGACGCGCCGCACTTGTTGAGAAAGTCCGCCAGGTCGACGATCTCCGGCTCGCAGGCGGCCATCTCGATCACGGTCGTCCCTTCGGCCAGGACCGCCGCCATCATGGCGTTGGCCGTGCCGAGCACGCTCGAACCGAATGGGCCGCCGAGGAACATTTCGGTCCCGCGCAGCTTCTTGGCCTTGCCGACGATATCGCCGCTGACGAGTTCCACGTCGGCCCCCAGCAGCCGCATCGCCCGGATATGCAGATCCACGGGACGATCCCCGATGGCGCAGCCGCCGGGCATGGCGACCTGGGCCTTGTGGCGCTTGGCCAGCAGCGGCCCGAGCACGCAGATCGAGGCCCGCATCTTGCGCACGATGTCATACTCGGCCTGGCAGTTCATCTCGTCCTGGACCATCAGCCGCAGCGCCCCGTCGGGACGACGCTCGACCTCGACCCCGAGCATGCCGAGCAGCTCGCCCAGAAAGGCGACGTCGGCCACGCGGGGCACGTCGTGCAGGATCACCTCGCCCTCGCACAGCAACGATGCCGCCATGATCGGCAGCGCGGCGTTCTTGGCCCCGCCGATGCGCACCTGGCCCCGCAAGCGGTTGTTCCCGTTGATCTGGAAAAAGGGCAGTCCCACGGTCGCGCTCCTTCACGAAATGCGGCGCGGCTCCCGGGCCGGACGCCGGGCGTGAATCACTCGCTCAAACTGCAACGCATCCTTGTACGCAACGATAGCGTTCCAGCCCGATTCGTCCAGCAGCGCGCCGACGCGCGGCGCCTGGTCGAACGCAACCTCGATCAGCAGGTGCCCGTCGGCCGTGAGGTGGCCGGGCGCTTCGGCCGCCAGCCGGCCGATCACGTCGAGCCCGGCGGCGCCCGCGAAGAGCGCCTCGTGCGGCTCGTAGGCGCGCACCGTCGCGGGCAGGTCCGCGGCCTGGTCGGCGGCGACATACGGCGGATTGCTCACGATCACGTCGAAGGGCTCGCCGGCCGGCCAGGGTTCGAACAGATCGCCGCAGCGGAAGTCGATGCGCTCCGCCACGCCGAGCCGTTCGGCGTTGTCCCGCGCGACCGCCAGCGCCGCCTCGGAGATGTCGCTGGCGCCGATCCGCACGTCGGGCAGGTTGCGGGCCAGCGCGACGGCGATACAGCCGCTGCCCGTACCCACGTCGAGAATCGACCCGAGCGCCCCCGCGCTGTGCCGCACCAGGTGGATCGTGCGCTCGACCAGCACCTCCGTCTCCGGCCGCGGGATGAGCACGTCGGGCGTGACGCGAAAGGTCAGCGAAAAGAACTCCTTGGTGCCGGTCAGGTACGCGATCGGGCGGCCGGCGGCGGCCTCGCGCACCGTCTGGCGGAAGGTCGCCAGGGCCGGTCCGGGCGGGACGTGCTGATGGCGGGTGTACAGCTCGATCCGCTCGCAGCCCAGCGCGTGGGCCAGGAGGATCTCGGCACACAGCCGCGGCGACTCCACCCCGTGCTGGCGGAAATACTCCCGCGTCCACGCCAGCAGCCGCGCGACCGTCCAGGCTCCTTCCTGACCGCCTTGCTCGCTCATGCCGGCGGAATATAGCCGCGATGCACCGTGCCGCCCAGTTACGAGCCGAGGCGCACGATCCGCCGGCCCGGGCGCCGGCCACGGCTGATCGGCTACGCCTCGCAGTCCACCGGAAGGCCGCGCTCGGCGCAGTACGACCGGATCGCCGCGATGAACCGCGGCCCGAAGCGCTTCAGCTTGGCCGCCCCGACGCCGTGAATCGCCAGAAAGCCCTCCTCGGTCGTCGGCCGGCGGCGGGCCATGTCGCGCAGCGAAACATCGTTGAAGACCCGGTAGGGCGGCAGGCGGCGCTCGGCAGCGATATCACGGCGCAGCGCCCGCAGGTGCTCGAAAAGCCCACCGTCCACGCCCTGCCACGATTCGGCGGCGGCGCGGGTCTGCTTCACCACCGACCTGGGCCTGCGCAGCTTCACGCCCAGTTCGCCACGCATCACCTGCCACGAAGCCCCGTTGAGCACGAGCACCGGCCGATCGCCGGGCGTGCGATCGAGCAATCCCTGATCGACGAGCTGGTAGATCCAGTTCGTCAGCGTCTTGCGGGGCGTGCCGCGGAGCAGCCCGTAGGTGCTCAGCGCTGCGTGTCCGCAACGCCGGACCAGGTCGGTATCCGCCCCGGCCAGCACGTCGGCGACGTGGCGCGCGCCGAACCGCTCGCCGACCCTGGCCACGCACGAGAGGATCTTCTGCGCGGTGACGGTCGCGTCGTCGACGTCCGCGGTTTCGTTCAGGCACACGTCACACGCCTGGCAGTCGTCGCTGGGGTAGGCCTGGCCGAAGTACTCCGACAGCGCCCGGTGCCGGCACGCGACCGTCGCGCAAAACCGCCGCATCCGTCCCAGCAGCTCCAACTGGGCGGCGATGATCGCTTCGGGCTCGTCGGCGTCCGCGGCGCTGCGCCGGATCAGCGATTCCCAGCGGATGGCGTCCGCCGCCGAGTAGAACATGACGCATTCGGCTTCGAGCCCGTCGCGCCCGGCCCGACCGGTCTCCTGCTGATAGTGCTCGACGGTCTTGGGCATCGTCGCGTGGATCACGCAGCGCACGTCGCTGCGATCCACCCCCATCCCGAACGCGACGGTGGCCGTGATGACGTTCAGCGATTCGTCGGCGAACGCCTCCTGGGTGCGCCGCCGCTGCTCCGCACTCAGTCCGGCGTGGTAGGGCCGGGCCTCGATGCCGGCGGCGGCCAGCGCGGCGGCCAGCTTCTCGGTGTCCTTGCGGCTGAGGCAGTACACGATCGCCGCCTCGCCGCGGTGCCGCCCCAGCACCTCGACGATCTGCCGGGTGAGGTCGAGGCGGGGGATGACGCGGTAGATCAGGTTCGGCCGATCGAACACGCCGGCCAGCATCGCCGGCTCGCGCAGGCGGAGTTGCGCCGCGATGTCCGCCGCGACGCGTTGCGTCGCGGTCGCGGTATAGGCGTGGACGCCGGCGTGCGGGAAGCGCTGCTTGAGGGCCGCCAGCCGGCGGTACTCGGGGCGAAAATCGTGCCCCCAGTGGCTGATGCAGTGGGCCTCGTCGATCGCGAACGCGCTGGCGCCGATGCGCTCGACCAGGTCCAGGAACCACGGCGTGAGCAGGCGCTCGGGGGAGACGAAGATCAGCCGAAACCGGCCCGCGCGGACGCCGCGCAGCGTTTCGTCGCGCTGCTGGGGGGTCATGCCGCTGTGCAACGCCGCCGCCGGGTAGCCGCAGGCCCGCAGGCCGTCGACCTGGTCCTTCATCAGCGAAATCAGCGGGGACACGACGATGTCGGTGCGGCCCGCGACGATCGGCGGCACCTGGTAGCAGAGCGATTTTCCGCCGCCGGTCGGCAAAACGGCGAGCAGCGACTCGTCGCTCATCGCCGTCGAGATTATCCTCTCCTGCAAACTGCCCCCGTCGCCCGTCGCCGGAACCGGAAGAAACCCG
>CAYRXN010000099.1:0-4127 GCA_964428275.1 uncultured Planctomycetales bacterium
GCGTCGAGCCAGCCGTCGTGGTTGAGATCGCCCGCGGCCAGCGCCCCGAGCCCCATCGACCGCAGCTCCCCGACCGAGATTTCCCGGACCGGGCCGTCGCCGAGATTGTCCGGCTCGCCGCAGCAATTGGTTTCGCTCCCGGCGAGGAAGTTCACCTGGATGAACGTGAAGTCTTCGGCGGAGACGAGCCCGTCGCCGCTGACGTCCGAGTGCGGTGCGGCGACGGTGCAATCGGTATCGCCCGTGCCGAAGTTGTCGTTCCACTGGGCGGTCAGCACGCCGAAATCGAGGATATCGACCCACGGATCGTCGTTGAGGTTTCCGCCGATCAGGGCATCGTCATCGCCGCCGGTTCCGCTGTGGTCGGTGAAGTCGGCCACGTACTGCGTGCCGACCACCGGCGCCGTGCCGAAGTCATCCTCGTCGGTGACGCGCAGCGTGTGCAGGACGTCGCGCGCCGTGATGCAGTCGTAGTCGCCGCAGGGAACCTCGATCACGCCCGAGGCCAACCCGCTGGTGAAGGTCAGTTCGCCGGTGGCGGTCACGGCCGGCTCGCCGCACTGCCAGAGGTCGAACGTGATGCAGCGCACGAACGGCCCCGGTGCCGCGCTCTGGAGCTCGACGCTGACGGCCAGTTCGTTGACCGGCCGGACCTCGACCTGGAACGTGCAGATGCCGACGTTGCCGCAGGAATCGACCGCGCTGCACGTGACCTGCGTGGTGCCGACGGGGAACGTCGATCCGCTGGGCGGATCGTAGCTCACCGGCAGCGTGCCGTCGCAATGGTCGGTCGCCGTGGCACCGGAATAGGTCACCACCGCGCCGCCGCAGCCGCTGCCCGCATCGGCCGGCACGCTCAGGTCGCCCTCGGGCGGGCAGGTCACGACCGGCGGCGTCGTGTCGATGAATGTGAACGTCTGCGTCTGCTCGGTGTAGTTGCCGCAACTGTCCGTCGCCCGATAGGTGCGCGTGATGACGTGCGGATCGCCGGAACAGCCGCCCCCGCCCTGGTCGTCATCGCCGACGTGCGTGATGGTCACGGTGCCGCAGTTGTCGCCGGCCGTCACGAGGTTGGGGTCGGCAACCGGCATGTCGGCCGGGCACGAGAGGTTCTGATCGGCCGGGAAGTCCGTGATCGTCGGCGGTTCGGTGTCGCGCACGTCCAGGTCTTCGAGCAGCGGGAGTACCTCGCCGCCCCCCAGCGCGCTCAGCCGACTGGGCGGGTCGTGGATCCGCCAGGTCAGCAGGTCCGTCGCGTCGCAGAGCTGTGTCTGGGCCGTGAACGTGATGACCGCCATGCGCGCGGCCCCGGTGGTGCCGGGATCCCCCAGCGCAGCGCTGACGGCGTAGTCGATCGTGCCGGCGTTGGGGTCCACGTCGTTGAGCAACACCGTGTCGAACGCCGGATCGTTCGAGTCCATGCTGACGAACTGGAGCTCGTTGGGGTCGTAGGCCAGGAAGAACTCGCCGCCGACGATGGACTCGGTCTGGTCGCGCATCCACAGCGCGACGGTGACGGTCTGCCCCGGAGCGTAACAGTCCGCGTCGGGTTCGAGCGTCAGCCGGGCGTACTCGGTGGCCCAGGGACAGTAGTCAGCCGGCGCCGTGGAGGTGTCGTCCACGAAGTCGCCGGCGCCGTCGGCGTTGCGCTGGGTGGCGGCGGTACCGGGACAGGCGTTCGGGTCGGTTTCGTCGCTCTCGCCGTCGTCGCTGTCTACGTCGAGCGGCCCGCTGGCGTCGCCCCACCAGTTCCCCTCGGCGGCGATGGTCCGGGAGGTCGTGTTGTACAACCCCGCGACCGTGTTGCCGGAAACGCCGTTGCCGGTCAGCGTCGTGTTGATCGGTTCGCCATAGCCCGAGTACGTGTCGATCTGAACGCCGTAGAGGTTATCGGTGAGGTGGTTGCCTTCGATGAGCGTTCCATCGCTGCCGTTGCCGATCCAGATGCCGACGTCGCCGTTGGAGACGGTGTTGTTGCGGATGATGTTGTCGTCGGAGGTGTTGGTATCGTCGCCATCGACCGCGATGCCCCACGCGTCGCCCGAGCCGCTGAGGCTGCGGTCCACCACGTTGTCCTCGATCGTGTTGGTATCGGCCTGAAACAGGTAAATCGCGTTGGCGGTGGTGTTCGTCACCGTGTTTGCGCTGACCGTGTTGCTCGCGCAATAGGCGAGCCAGATGGCGGTCGGGTTGGCGTCGGCGCTGTTGTTCTGCACGGTGTTGCCGGTCACGAGGGCGCCTTGAAGGATGATTCCGGTGTCGGCGTTGTCGTCGCAGGTGTTGGCGGTGACGGTGCAGCTGGTGGTGGGAGATCCGAACTCGGTGAGCCAGATGCCGGCGTTGTTTCCGGTCACGGTGTTGCCGGAGATGGATACGCCGCTGGTGTGAAACACGAGGATTCCGCCGGACCACCAGCTCGCGCCGGTGTACTCGTTTCCGGAGATGGTGTTGCCGTTGATGGTGGCGGTGGCGTCGCGGCCGACCTGAATGCCGTTCTGGGCGATGCGATTGGTGGGGCCGTGTCCGATAATGGTATTGTTGGTGATGAGGGCATCGGAACCGGCGTTGTCCACGACGATTCCGATCTTCTGGTAGTCATCAATCGTGTTGTCGTGGATGGAGGCGGTGCCGCTCGTACCGACGTATTGGCGGCCGACCTGGATGCCGACGCCGCGCTGCGCGCCGCCGAAGGGCTGATCGCGGATGTCGAGGATCTCGTTGTCGTGAATATCGAGGTAGGCCCCGTCGCGAACGAAGACGCCGCCGGTCAGTCCGGTCGCGGGGCCCGGCCCGGTGATCGTGAACCCGCTGATCTCGACGCTGCTGCCGGAGCCGCCGACGATGATGATGTAGCGCATGCCGTCGGCGTCGGGGTCCATCGTCGCCGGGGCCTGGATCACCGAAGAACCGCTGCCCGCACCGCTCAGCGTCAGGCTGAGCGTCGTCGCGAGTTGTTCGGCGAACGTCCCGGCGCCGACGCTGATCGCATCGCCCGCATCGGTCTGGAGGCCGTCGATCGCCGCCTGAATCGTGTGAAAATAGAACAGATACGCCTCGGCCTTGGCGGGATTGGAGGGGTAGAGCGCGGGCCAGTAAGGCGTCGCGTTGTCGCCCCAGGTGTTGCCCGCGCCGTCGCGCAGCTCGAGCTGCCAGCCGTATTCGCCCGCGGGCCAGACCGGATCACCCGCCGCGATGTTGGGGTCGTAGTAGGGATCGTTCGGATCGTCCACCTCGGGCCCCCAGGTGGCCAGCGTATCGAGCGTCAACGTCCAGGCTTCGGTCGCCGCGTCGTAGGCCACGGAGCTTTGCCAGTACGCCAGCAACGCCAGGTCGTCCGCGGTCGCGGGGTTGTTCGGATCGGCCAGCAGGTGCAGCGTTCGGGCGCCGGCGGTCGTGTCGCAGGGGGCGGGGCCGAATATCAGGATATCGAGCGCAGCGAGGTCGCCGTCGCCGTCGGCGGCATCGAAGATGAATACCTGGGTTCCGGTGAACACGGACCACGTGTCTCCGGTGCTCATGCCCGCCGGCGAAACGCTTTCCATGACCGGATCGGCCGCGCCGACGGTCACCGCGAAACAAACCATCCCGACGGCCAGCAGGCTGTATCGAATCACGACGAACCACTCCTCTGCCGCGCGCGGGGGGACACCCCACGCTTTGTGCGCAGGCACCTTTGAAAAAAAGCGAAATTACGCCAAATCGCGACGTGCGCGCTTCGACTTCCCCAACCGGAACCCTGCCCCAGGGTACTTCCGGACTATTCGATTCTACACAATCCGCCCCCCGGTACACAACGGATTCCGCGTCCATGTCCGCGGTATTGCCGACCCGCGGGGCGAGCCTCGCCCGCCAGGTCAAAACGGACACGCCCTGTCCGCCCGGCTCCGGAAACGCGGCGTAAGCCCCCCGTTCCCGGGCAGGCCCGCGCGGGCCGCCCTACTGCTTCGCCACCAGCGCCAGGCAGCGATCGAGGCAGGCCGCCAGAAAGTCGCAGTCGGCGCGGCTCAGGCACATCGGCGGCGTGATGCGCACGACGTTGCCGTAGAGCCCGCCCTTGCCCACGAGCAGCCCCCGCTCGCGCGCCAGCTCGAACACGCGGGCCGTCTCCTCGATCGCGGGCTCCTTGG